>JAEZDS010000065.1 GCA_023433205.1 Bacteroidota bacterium | reverse complement strand
CGTGCGACATGTTTGCCAGGAACTCACTTTTATATTTGGAAGTAAGTGTAAGCTGATTGGCCTTCTCTTCCAGCGCCTTCCGAGCTTCTTCCACTTCCTGGTTCTTTTGCTCAACCTCGTTTTTCTGATTCGCCAGCAGAAGTGCCTTTTCTTCAAGTTCCTCGTTTGTTTTGCGCAAAACTTCCTGCTGACTTTTAAGCTCACTGGCCAGCGACTGTGATTGTTCAAGCAGCTTTTCGGTTCTGCTGTTACTTTCAATCATGTTCAGAACAATTCCAATGCTCTCCATCAGGCCATCGAGAAAATCGAGGTGAACCTGATTGAACTGATCAAATGAAGCGAGCTCAATTACTCCTTTTAGCCTGCTTTCAAAAAGTACCGGCAGGATCACAATATTCAGCGGTTTGGCCTCCCCAAGGCCGGAGTTGATGTACACGTAATTGTCCGGCACATTGGTCAGCAGTATCCGCTCCCTGCGCGCGGCGCACTGCCCTATAAGGCCTTCACCAATTTCAAATCTGCTTTGCCCGTTCTTTCTTTTTTTGGCGGCGAAGGTGGCAATAAGTTCAAGTGTTGAATGTTCGGATTTTTCTTCTTCCTCAAGAACAAAAAACAGTCCATGCTGTGCATTCACCACCACGGCGAGCTCAGACAGAATATTATCGGTAAGCTGATCAAGGTCTTTCTGCCCCTGCAGCATCTGTGTAAATTTTGCAAGATTCGATTTGAGCCAGTCCTGCTCCTGATTCCTGATGGTAGTGGCCTTCAGGTTTGAGATCATCTGGTTGATGGTATCTTTGAGCGCTTCCACTTCACCCTTGGCTTCAACACCAATGGTACGGGTAAGATCACCCTGCGTTACCGCCGAGGCTACTTCAGAAATGGCGCGTACCTGTGTGGTGAGATTCGCCGCGAGCTGATTTACATTTTCGGTAAGATTTTTCCAGGTGCCTGAGGCTCCCGGCACACTTGCCTGCCCGCCCAGTTTACCTTCGGCTCCCACTTCACGCGCAACAGTTGTTACCTGATCGCTGAACGTAGCAAGCGTATCAATCATTTTATTGATGGTATCGGTAAGTTCGGCTACTTCACCTTTGGCTGAAATGGAAAGTTTGCGTTTGAGGTTTCCTTCAGCAACAGAAGTTACCACCTCTGCAATGCCTCTTACCTGCGAAGTGAGGTTGGAGGCCATTTCATTAACGCTGTCGGTAAGGTCTTTCCAGGTACCTGCAACCCCTTTCACTTCTGATTGCCCGCCGAGTTTGCCTTCCGTTCCCACTTCACGCGCTACACGCGTAACTTCAGATGCAAAAGAATTCAACTGCTCAACCATTGTGTTGAATGTATTCTTCAGATCGAGGATCTCTCCCTTTACATCAACAGTGATCTGTTTTGAAAGATCGCCGCTGGCCACCGCTTTTGTTACATCGGCAATGTTACGAACCTGCGCAGTTAAATTACCTGCCATCTGGTTCACCGAATCTGTAAGATCTTTCCATGTTCCCGCAACACCGGGAACAAAAGCCTGTCCGCCAAGTTTACCTTCTGTGCCAACTTCACGTGCAACTCTTGTAACCTCTGAGGCAAAAGCTCTGAGCTGGTCAACCATGGTGTTGATGGTTTCTTTCAACTGCAGGATCTCACCGCGCACATCGGCTGTAATTTTTTTAGACATGTCGCCGTTGGCAACAGCGATTGTGACTTCTGCAATATTTCTAACTTGCGTAGTAAGATTGCCTGCCATCTGGTTCACTGAATCGGTAAGATCCTTCCAGGTACCTGCAACGCCCTTAACATTGGCCTGCCCACCGAGCTTGCCTTCTGTTCCAACTTCACGTGCAACCCTGGTAACTTCCGAGGCAAATTCTCTGAGCTGATCAACCATGGTGTTAAGCGTCTCTTTAAGCTGCAGGATCTCTCCACGCACATCAACTGTGATCTTGCGCGACATGTCACCATTCGCTACCGCGATGGCCACATCGGCAATGTTTCGCACCTGGGCCGTTAAATTGCCTGCCATCTGGTTCACAGAGTCGGTAAGGTCCTTCCAGGTTCCCGCAACTCCAGGCACATCGGCCTGGCCGCCCAGTTTTCCTTCTGTGCCAACTTCGCGTGCTACACGGGTAACCTCTGAAGCAAAACCTCTCAGTTGATCAACCATTGTGTTGATCGTATTTTTTAATTCAAGGATCTCTCCCTTAACATCGACTGTAATTTGTAATGAAAGATCTCCTTTCGCCACCGCAGTAGTTACTTCTGCAATGTTCCTTACCTGCGCGGTAAGGTTGCTGGCCATCTGGTTCACGCTATCGGTAAGGTCTTTCCAGGTTCCGCCAACTCCTTCAACTTTTGCCTGGCCTCCGAGCTTTCCCTCAGTACCAACTTCACGCGCAACACGCGTAACTTCCGAAGCAAAAGAGTTCAGCTGTCCCACCATGGTATTGATGGTGTTTTTTAATTCCTGAATCTCGCCTTTGGTATCAACGGTAATTTGCCGAGAAAGATCGCCGTTTGCCACAGCCGTGGTTACTTCGGCAATATTACGCACCTGACTGGTAAGGTTACTTGCCATCTGGTTCACCGAATCGGTTAGGTCCTTCCATGTACCGCCAACTCCCTTTACTTTTGCCTGTCCGCCAAGCTTGCCCTCAGTACCTACTTCCAGCGCTACACGGGTAACTTCCGAAGAAAATGAATTAAGCTGGTCAACCATGGTATTGATGGTCTTTTTTAATTCCAGCATTTCACCTTCTACGGTTACAGTGATCTTTTTACTTAGATCGCCGTTCGCAACCGCGGTGGTTACCTCTGCAATGTTCCGCACCTGGTTGGTGAGGTTGCTTGCCATGGTATTTACACTGTCGGTAAGATCTTTCCATGTTCCGCCAACTCCCGGCACTTTGGCCTGCCCGCCAAGTTTCCCTTCTGATCCCACTTCACGTGCTACACGGGTAACCTCGGCGCCAAAAGCGTTGAGCTGATCAACCATGGTGTTGATCGTATTTTTTAATTCCAGTATTTCCCCTTCAACATTTACCGTGATCTTTTTGCTGAGATCACCTTTAGCAACAGCGGTAGTTACTTCCGCAATATTACGAACCTGCCCTGTGAGATTGCTGGCCATCTGATTCACCGAATCGGTAAGATCTTTCCACACCCCGCCTACACCACGCACCTTGGCCTGCCCGCCCAGTTTGCCTTCAGAACCCACCTCCCGGGCAACACGGGTTACTTCAGAAGAAAAAGAATTCAGCTGATCAACCATCGTGTTGATGGTATTTTTGAGTTCGAGGATCTCTCCTTTTACATCCACAGTGATCTTCTTTGAAAGATCACCCTTTGCCACCGCTGTTGTTACGTCAGCTATGTTTCGCACCTGGCCGGTAAGGTTACTGGCCATCTGATTTACACTATCGGTAAGATCTTTCCAGGTTCCGCCAATTCCTTTTACCTGCGCCTGTCCGCCAAGCTTTCCTTCTGTACCTACTTCGCGGGCAACACGTGTCACCTCACTTGAAAATGAATTAAGCTGATCTACCATTGTATTGATGGTGTTTTTCAGCTCCTGGATCTCACCCTTCACATTTACAGTGATCTTTTTGGAAAGGTCGCCTTTTGCAACAGCGGTAGTAACCTCGGCTATATTTCTCACCTGCGCGGTAAGGTTGCTCGCCATCTGATTCACGCTGTCGGTTAAATCTTTCCACACACCTCCACCCTTTACTTTGGCCTGGCCGCCAAGCTTTCCTTCTGTACCTACTTCGCGGGCAACACGTGTTACCTCCATCGAAAAAAGGTTCAGTTGCTTCACCATGCTGTTCACCTCTTTTGCAATACGGAGATATTCACCCTGAAGCGGAACACCCTCAATGGCAAGCGGCATTTCCTCACTCAGATCGCCGGTGGCAACCGAGGTAATTACATTTGCAATTTCGATGGTGGGCTGCGCCATGTCCACAATCAGCTCGTTGATGGTATCCACACAGGCTATCCACGAACCACGGGCGCCGTCCAGATCAATACGCTGGTTAAGCTTGCCCTGTTTTCCAATTGACTTTCCAACCCTGGTGAGCTCAAAGGTAAGCCGCTCATTCAGGTCAATGATCTCATTCATGGCCTCACAGATAGAACGTTTCATCCCGCTCTGATCGGCCGGTAAGCGCACAGTAAAATTTCCGTTTCTAACTTTCTGCAGAACCTGGTATAATTCAGCATCTGTGATCTCGTGGTCAGCCGCCACTTTTTTTACACCTCTGGCCGGAACTGAATGACTGCCATTGCTTCGGTGCACCCCATTCAGCGAGGTTAAAGACGAAGCCCTTGAAGCTGTTTTGCCTCTTTTACCGGCAGCAGCGCCTTTTGCGGCTTTGCGCGGACCTTTTGTTGATTTTTTAGCGCTTTTTGCTTTCATGTATCACTCGGCATTTGTTCACCTGAAAATATCTTCCGGAATGCTGCCAGATCCCAGAATAAATCCTGCCCCGAAACAGCAGATCAGAGCGCAGCGACCCACAGGCACAGCCAGGCAGCCCCACCAGTTACTGCTGGTCATTGTAATTGTTTATCAGATCAGATTAAGTTTTTTGAGCAGTTCCTTCTTGAACTGTTCTCCTATAGGAAGTGGGTGTTTTCCTATGTATGCTGTACTCTCCTCAATATTATCGATGTGATTCAGGGAAGTGATATAGGAACGATGCAAACGGTAAAACTTATCCTGTGGAAGTTTTTCCTCAATTCCCTTCAGGGTAATGTGTACGGTGTAGCGCTTCTCGTCGGTGAAGATATTCACATAGTCGCCAAGGGCCTGAATGTATTTGATATCATCGATCTTTATCTTGGCCAGAATATTGTTCGAACGGGCAAAAATATACTCCTTGTCTTTCTTAACGCCGTTCGAGCCCTTTCCGTTGATACTGTTAAACAGCTCCTTAGCCCTCGAAACAGCCATGGTGAAACGCGAAAGGCTTACCGGTTTTACAATGTAATCGGCTACATTCAACTCAAAGGCTTCAATCGCGTAATCTTTTTTTGCGGTTATGAGAATGATTATAGGTCGCTTTTCGAGGTTTTTCACAAGTTCAACACCCGACATTCCAGGCATTTCCACGTCGAGAAATACCAGATCAATGTCTTCTTTCTTAAGAATGTTAAATGCCTCGATAGGACTGGCACATTCGTGCTTAAGTTGCAGAAAATCAACCTGCTCAATCATCAGCCTAATGGCGGTCCGGGCCATTTTATTGTCGTCAACGATAATACACTTCATTACTTTGGTTTTTAGGGTTTAATATTTCTCTAATTTTCGATTTGTGTTTGTTATATGGGCTCTGTATGAAGGCTTAATGGCCACATCTGGTACATAAAATCTTATGCCAAGAAAAAGCAGCCAAAAAAAATGTCCCCGGCATTCAGCGCATTTTGTAAAAGAATGAGGGATTACCCTAACAGTGAAACAGATACAATAAAAAAAAGGGGTGCAAAACACCCCTCTCAGCACCCGTTTTTTTCAACCCCTACTTTTTTCTGAACAATTTTACAGCCCGTTCTTCTTTAAAAGCCGGCCCCACGATATCATCAAAATAAAAGGTGTATTGAGCAGAAGTTCCGGGCATAAAAAGCATAGTGATCTGATCGATCTGACGCGCGTTGGTCTTACTTCCCTTTGGTGTGTCAACGTACTTAAACTCCAGAACTTCCCATGACCCGCTGACGGTTGTGGTGGCCTGAAACTGACTGTGAATGCCATCGGGGTAGGCTTTGCCGGTGCTTTGTCCAAGCTGCAACTCAACCACCGATCCGGCGGGAGCGTCGGTGTACACTTTCATCGTTAACCTGGGAGCGTTTGCGTCAAAACTTGCATAGGCCGATACATCATCCAGCTTAGATGAAGGGTTGAATTTTATGTAATCATACTTCTGCCTGTTGCGCTTAAACATGGCGCACTTTTCAGAACTATTGATCTCGTCCTTCTTTGGATTTTGAACAAATGGTGTAACACGACCGTCAGGATGGGTCACATATTTTATATCGCTGCTCAATTCCTGATCATCATACAGCTGCTGCGCAGTTACGCTGAACCCCATCACCAGAAATCCGGCAAAGATACAGGCTGTTCTACACTGCTTTTTTAAAGTTGCGCCAACTTCACTTCTCATCTTCATCTTTCTTCAGTTAGTTTGTTTTATCAGTAAAGTTACAACAAAGCAAACCGTAAGTGTTCCAAAATCGGCTACCAGTAAGGCACAGACGCCAAACAGGGCTTTTTTCAGGCTGTACCATTTTTATATTAAGTGAATGTTACCAACAATAAAATCCTGAACTGATCTTGTGTGTTTACTCATCACGCACTGTTATTTACAGCATGGCATTTTATTCTGGTGCCGCGTAAAAAACGGGTCCCGCCAGGCTTCTGAAACTCTCCCAAGCACTATGGTCCAAATGCCAGGTTTACCGGCCCGCTGAATTCAGCGACCAAAACATCCTCCTTATCGAATACATAAACCCTGCCGGCTAAGCATTGGTACTTTTGCCGCATAACAATAATAGCTAAAACATGAAAATAATAGTTCCAATGGCCGGTATGGGAAAACGTATGAGGCCGCATACCCTCACCACTCCGAAACCACTTCTTCCTATAGCCGGAAAAGCAATAGTGCACCGCCTGGTTGAAGACATAGCAGGCGCCAGCACAGAAAAAGTAGAAGAGGTGGCGTTTATTATCGGCCGCTTTGGAAAAGAAACTGAAGAACAGCTAAAGGGCATAGCAAAACAGGTAGGTGCAAAGGCGTCTATATATTATCAGGATGAGGCGCTTGGTACCGCCCACGCAATTATGTGCGCTAAAGAATCGCTCGATGGCAAGCTGGTAGTGGCATTTGCAGACACGTTATTTCGCGCTGACTTTAAAATAGATGATAGCAAGGACGGAATTATCTGGGTTCAAAAAGTGGAAGACCCTAAACAGTTTGGCGTGGTAAAAGTGAACAAGGAAAATGTGATCACCGACTTCGCAGAAAAACCTGAGCAGTTTGTCTCAGATCTGGCCATCATCGGCATTTACTATTTCAGCGATGGCGCTAATCTTCGCAATGAGCTACAGTATCTTCTCGATAATAATATCAGGGACAAGGGCGAATTTCAGCTTACCAGCGCGCTTGAGAATATGAAAAACAAAGGCTTAAAGCTTATTCCGGGTCAGGTGAACGAATGGCTGGATTGTGGAAACAAGGACGCCACCGTTTACACTAACCAGCGTGTACTTGAGTTCAATAAAGACAGATCGCTTGTGGCAAAATCACTGAGCAATAACAATTCAGTGATCATTCCTCCCTGCTACATCGGTGAGAACGTAAAACTCAGCAATTCAGTTGTTGGTCCGCATGTTTCTCTGGGAGATAATTGTGTGGTGGAGGACTCAGTGATCAAAAACAGCATAATTCAGACAAACGTCAGGATCGCAGGCGCCAATATCAACAACAGTATGTTCGGCAATCACGTTGATTTCAAAGATAAAGCACTGGAACTAAGTATAGGTGATTATTCAGTACAGAAGTAAAACTACGCAAATCATAAAAACGCCCGTTTGCTTTAAACGGGCGTTTTTTTTCTAAAAATTCCAACGGCCTTTTCGGGAAATGAGATCATAAATCAGCGTGCACCTATGATTATCCCCAGTGGTGCAGTAAACTAAAAAACGCAATAATGTTTACTGTGGCCCTATATAAGATTCAGCTTCTGCAATAATCCTTTTTTATATTGCTCCCCTATTGGCAGACTCTGTTTCCCTACATAAGCCGTATTTTCTTCCACACTCTCTATCTGGTCAACCGCCACCAGATATGAGCGATGCAGGCGGTAGAATTTATGGCGCGGAAGTTTTTCCTCCATGCCCTTGAGGGTACTGTGAATGGTAAAATGTTTGGAATTGGTGTAAATGCTGACGTAGTCGCCGAGTGCCTGAACATACTTAATGTCCTCAATCCTGATCTTTGACAGAATGCCGTTCGCACGGGCGAAAATATAGTCCCTGTCGTCTTTCTCTTCAGAAGAAACCGGTTTCTGACGAATGTCGAATAGTTCCTTGGCGCGTGAAACAGCCATGGTGAAACGGGCCAGGCTAACGGGTTTAATAATATAATCAGCCACGTGCAGCTCAAAGGCCTCCACGGCATATTCTTTTTTTGCGGAGATAAGTATAAAAAGCGGTTTCCGTTCCAGATTTTTGATCAGTTCAATGCCACTCATCTCGGGCATCTCCACGTCAAGGAAAACAAGGTCTATATCTTCCGTCTCCAGTATGTTAAAAGCCTCCAGGGGACTTTCGCACTCATGTTTAAGTTCCAGAAAATCCACCTGTTCAATCATTAGTTTGATGGCGGTGCGGGCCATCCTGTTGTCGTCAACTACAATACACTTCATCGGGTTCCTTACTAATTAACTAATCTTTACTTAACGCGGCCTTCCGGCGGGCAGTTGCATCAACACAGTGAGGCGACAGCTGCATTTTCTGGCAAACCTTGTCAATAAAAGCTTTTAACAACATATTAAATTCGTGTGTGTTTTCGAGGTTGGCCAGATGACCGGCATATTCAATCTCATGCAGAACAGAACCGTTAATATTATCTCTCATGAAGCGCGAAACACTTACAGGGGTAATGGCATCTTCTTTTCCTGCCAGGATAAGAACGGGCAACTGCAGACTCCAGAGATTACTGCAGGACTCATGCCGCCTCGAAAGCGCGGCAAGTGTGCTTACAATTGAAGCCGGTTTTGAATCTATGATCATCCTGCGAACCGCGCGCACCTCCTCTTTTCTGGTGACAAATGAGGTAGAAGCAAAAAGCTCGCGCATCAGATCATCCGCATATTTTTCGATACTGTGTGTCAGTAAGGTTGAGATCGCCTTTTCACGTCCGCTTTTTATTTCCTCACTGTCTTCCATACACTGTACTCCGGAAAGCACAAGACCATTAAAACGCCCGGGAAATTTATTTACTGCATCAAGGGCAACGTAGCCTCCAAGCGACAGTCCGCAGATGATGGCTTTCTCGATCTCCAGAGCATCCATAAAATGGATCAGGTCCTGTGTAAAGGTGTCAATTGCAAGATCTTCATGCTCCCCCCTGGTTCCCCCATGACCACGCAGATCATAACTTATCACCCTGAAGTTATTCTTAAGGGCTTCAACCTGGAGGTCCCATATACTTTTGTTAAAAGGAGTACCATGTATAAAAATAACAGGGGGTGCGTACACCGGCCCATTATCATCGTAATTAACGATCTGTCCTTCAACACTTATTTTCAAATTTTCACCCGCTATGCGCATAATATATTGTATTGTGTGTAGTGCCCTTCATTTTTTATTCCCAGGGCGTATAGGAATCGTATTCATCATAACTGTAACCGATGTTGTTACCGTTTTCTCCCACATCGTTTCCCTGAACCTCTTGCGTCTCACTCACTGTTTCAGCACCGGCCGCAGCGGTATTTTCTCCCTGCCCCTCTCTCTTTACTGATTTAAAATCTTCCATCTTCCTGTGATTTAACTTAAGGTAAAGTTACCTACTGAATAAGGCTTAAGTGCCAATTTTCGTTACTCCCGGCTTTCTGATAGCCCAACTAACCATTTTTACATTTAACAGGAAAGTATGCGCAGGTGAGCGGAGAAAAACAACAGTCAGCGCCACTCCTTAACTTCTGTTTTCCTGAAAAATTTTGAAACCTTCATCAACACGGCGTCTCCCGCTCAAAGAGAATGCTGTGATGAAGTTACACCTCTAAATTGCTTCACTCACCGCATTTGCAGATCGCAAATCCCTTTCGCTGAATGTGGGCTTTTATGGGTTTTATTTACTCTTAACTATCCTCAGTTCCACCCTTCTGTCCATTTGCCTTCCTGTTGGATCGGGGTTTTCAGCGTTGCTTTTTGCAATCCCATTTCCACGGGCACTGAGCCTGCTCTTATCAATACCCTTTGATTCGAGGTATTGCACCACTGCCTGAGCCCGGGCGAGTGAAAGCTGCTTATTGTAATCATCGCTTCCTTTTGAGTCGGCGTAGCCGCTTATCTCCAGACTAAGTTTGGGAAATTTTTCAAGATAGCTCACCACCCTGTTGAGTTCCGAAATACTGTAGGGTTTAAGTTTGGTGTCATCAAAGTCAAAAAAGATATTATTTAGCACTACTTTCGAACCTACGCTCATGTCAGGCAGATGAATATCGTTGTAGAACTCACTGTATTTGTTGTCGGTCCTTATAAATTTATTCTCCGAATAAAACATCATTCCTTCAGCCTCATAACTAATGTTGTGGCTTTTTCCCGGAGTAAGTACAAACAGGAATTTTCCGGTCTTGGAATTGGTGTAATAAACTCCCTCCACCTGATTTGTTTCATTATCGGTTACCGTAATTACAACATCTTTTACAACCTGGTTATTGGAGTCAAGTACGGTTCCTTTCATTATTGCCAGCGGCGATTCAGCAGGATCAGGGAAAGTAACCATATAAATATCTTTCTCCCCCACTCCGTCACTGCGCATTGAAGAATAATAAGCGCTTTGTTTATCGGCGCTTACCATATAAAAAGCATCGTCACCGGTAGTGTTTATAGGATAACCTACATTTGTGGGTGCAAGCCATACCGATTCGTCGGAAGGCAGAGTGCTGGTAAAAAACACATCATAACCACCCATGGTGCGGTGGCCTTTTGAACTGAAAAACAGCGTTCGGCCGTCGGGGTGGATATAGGGACTGTGTTCATCATAGGGTGTATTTACGGTAGGTCCCAGGTTAACGGCCTTACCCCATTCACCATTCTTATCTTTTTTACTTTTGTAGATATCAGTACCGCCATAACCGCCGGGCCGGTCGCTCACAAAATAGAGCGTTCTTCCGTCAGCCGAAAGAAAAGCTCCGGGCTCCCAGTATTTACTGTTAATGTTTGAGTTCAGTTTTTCCGGTGTGGTCCACTTATCACCCTTCAGTCGGCTTGAATAAATGTTACCGTCGCCCATATCATCTTTATATATAAGTATCTCCTGGGCGTCGGCTGAAATCCCAATGGCGGCCTCGTTACTTACCGTATTAATTGGCCAGCCAATGTTCTGTGCCTTCTGCCACACGCTGTCTTTTTTGTAAGAAATGTAGATATCCTCAAAATACTGCCCCCCGTCGTACGTGCGGCCTCCTGTATTTTCAGGTCTTCTGCTTGTAAAGATCATGGTGCTTTTATCGGCCGATAAGCGTGGAGCATATTCCGGAAATGCTGAGTTGATATTTGTACCCAGGTTCACGATCTTTACATCGGCCGGATTAGCCATCAGTTCTTTCCCTGCTTCACACATTTCAATACGCCGATCAATCTCTTTTACAAGATCTTTATCCCTGACCTTGTTTTTTTTAAGGCTTTCCTTAAATGTGGTATAAGAAGAAATGGCTTCATCGAACTTGTATGATAAATGCAGCGCATCAGCAAGCTGTTTGTGCGCAACCAGCGGAGCGCGCTTCTCATCGCTGGCATCAGCTGAATAATCCTTGCTTGTTTCGGCCACAGCTTTTTTAAAATAAGGCAATGCCTCCTCCCCACTTCGGTCGGTCTTGAGATAACAAACACCGATCCTGTAACAGAGGTTGCAGTTGTTCGAATCGGCCTTGTACAGAGTGAGGTACATTTTCAGAGCTGCATTGTAATTACCATTCCGGTAAAGTAAATTGGCCCGTTCAAGTTTTCTCTCAAAATCCCTGCTGTTTCCGCCATTGGCGAACAATTCACAGTTTAACAAAGCCAGAAGGCTTAACAGAAGTAAATTTCTTTTCATCATGTTTTGTGGCTGGCGGCATTTGGCGCGCCCTGATACCGTAAAATTAGGCCGCGATGCATGGGGGCCGGCCTCAAATTCGTTAGTATGGCCCTTAACATCGCTCAAAGCCCGTGAAAAAGGCATCAAACAAAGGGGAAACAAAGGGCCGGTAAAAGAAAAGGACCGGCATTACCGGTCCTTTTTTTGCTGTTAAGATCTGCTCTTGTTTACTTGGAGCCCACATTCAGTGATCCCTTTTCAAGAGGATTCACGCTGGCTGCATACTGAGGATAAAGATCCTTTTCTTTCGGATAAGATTCCTTGATTGCATGATAACGTTTTACAAATTCATCGATCTTCTGATTACTTGATGCGTATGAACCAAACGATTCTTTCATCTTGGGATAAGCTGCTTTGATCTCGTGATACCTGGTAACAAACTCCTGAAGATCCCATTTACTGGCAGCGTAATCAGCATGCACAGTAACCATGTCAGGATGCACTTCCTTTATCTGATAAAATCTTTTCTCGAACTCAGGCTGGGTGTATTCACTCGCGGCAAACTGCGCTGAATACCTGGCCAGCTTGGGATACGCATCCTTAAAGCTGTAATAGCGCTTGGTGAATTCTTCCAGACCATAATTAGAGGAAGCATATGCTCCGTACGCATCTTTCAGATCTTTGTAACTTTCCTTGATCTGAAAATATTTGTCCATAAAATTCCCTGAATCTGCCCCAGATGCCTTCGTTTCTGAAGTTGACGCAGTTGCGGACTTGTTTTCATTTTTGGTGTTCTTCTCCGACTTTGATTGTGCAAAAGTTCCGGCGCTTATAAGCGAGAAGCCCAGTGTGATAGCTAATACTGTCTTTTTCATTTTTCTGATTTTTTACTTCTTAAAAGCAAAAGCTGTACCATTGGCTGCCCGGGGTTGCCCTGAGTTTTAGCAGGCTCTGTAGTGCATAACCGTGTAAAAATATACCCAACTTCTTTTGTATCATTAAAAACTACCGGAAATACTGCCGGGTTGGCCGATCTTGTCAGGTATGACTGACACACGAATTGCGAATTTGGTTCAATCAGTCTGTTAAACAATTCCCAGAGAACAGCTGAGATACTCCCGCAACGGCGGTGTCTTGGCGTTCTTTAATAAAGAAGGAATAATGGATTTCCCGCAGGAATAACAAACCTGATGTGTGCGGCTCTGAGATGGTATTGTTAATTTTACCTTAACTGAACGATATATTCCATGCTGAACTTCCGGTTATGGAAGATTGCGCCGAACTTAGTGCAGATCAGGTTCCACAAAGCATTGTGCGTACCCACAGACTTGCTCAGCCGCGTCTGATCACCCAGGTTACAGTCAATAACGCTCATGATGTCGTATGACACAGGGCAGTTCTGCACCAGTTTCCCGTTCCTCAGAACGTCACCCTTTATCAGGAGGCTGTAACAATGCTGGAGCTGCTGACGTGACGCTTTCAGTTGTTTGAGCGCAGCATTTTTTACGCGTAACTCATCCTTCATTTCACGGTATTCTTCGCTGAATACAAAGGAGGAGTTTTGCGAAAGTTTTTCGTTTACCAGCAACAATAGCTGATTGATCTCATGGCAGATATCTGAAATCTTTTTGCGGAGGTCGGTTATGTTTTCGGTATTTCCCAATTCAATAAGGCCTTTGCCCTGATAAACAAAGGTGCGCTGAATTTACAGGCATGGTGCTGCCTATTCGCCGTAAAGGGAAGGAGAATTGTTATAATGGGAAAAAAAGCCGTTAAAAACCGAGCGCCTCAGAGAGTTATCAGTGGGTTTTAGAGTGGAGCTCTGTCCTGCTTTTTTGCAAGGCAGTTTTTTCGCAAATATCAGCGATGATCCGTTTCAACTCCCTGTACTGTGTTGGTTTCACATAAAAATCAGCTGCACCGCAGGTCAAGGAGCGCCTGCGGTCACTTTCTGAACGGCTGGTACTCAATACAAAAACCGGAATGTGACTCACGGTAGCGTTGGCCTTTAACATGGTAAGTGTCTGAATTCCGTCGAGCAAAGGCATGTTAAGGTCCAGTAAAATACAATCAGGACTTACCGGGGCCACATTTTCAGAGATGCCCTTACTCAACAGCAGGTCAATTAGCTGAGAGCCGTTGTTCACAGTGGTAAGCTTATAATTGAGACTGATGTCCTCAACAGCCCTGCGCACCAGGTACTGATCATCCAGATCATCATCGGCCATTAAAATTGAAAAGTCTTGTTCTTTCAAGGGTATCAGGTTAGTACATCAAAGATAATCATCCTGCCGGCCATTCGCAACAAATTTGCACCGGACAGGGATTACCCTGAGCCCCGGCATTACTAAACCGTTTTAGAATACAATTTTCAGCCTATTACAGCATCTTTATTACTGCAGAGCTGATCAAGAAATGAAAGCACATTGTTAACGCCGATCAAATTGTAACGGGCCGCGGTTGAGGCAAGCCCCACCTTAATAGTATAATGATTGTCCTCCCGCAGCGCATTGAACATGTCCTCATCTGTTACATCGTCGCCGATTGCCAGAACAAAATCAAAGTTGCCGTTCTTGATAAAACCTTCCACAAATCTGCCCTTGTTGATGTGATTGCTTTTTATCTCGATCACTTTATTGCCCTGAAGTATGTCGAAATTATCAGTCATGTTTAAAAGCATCAGTTCTTTGCTCAGATTCAGCTTGAGCGCGTCCTCATCAATGTTCTCAATGGCCCGGTAATGCCAGGCAATGGAATAGTTTTTCTCCTCAATAAATGAACCGGGTATCATACCAACATATTTTTCTACGCATTGGCGCACTTCATCTTTCCACTCAACTCCCACGCCTTCGGTGCCCTGCCATTCACTGGTTCCCGCCGCTTTAAAGATGCTGCCATGTTCGGCCACAATGTCAATTTCACTGCCTTTGAACCAGGTTTCAAGCGTACCTGAATCACGGCCGCTGATAAGCATCACCCTGTTGCGTTTGCTCCTGGTGAGGCGGTGTACCAGCTCTTTGATAACGTCGCCGGGCACAGCCTCATGAGGCCGGGTGTGAAATGGTATCAGCGTTCCGTCATAATCAAGCAGTATCAGCCGTTTCTGCGCATTACGGTAGGCCTCAAATATCTCGATCTTCTCATCAAAACTCATTATGTTGGGATGCGACCAGCGAACCTCTGCCTTGCTTTTCTGAATGTCTTCAAGGAAGGAATTTAACCAGTGATTTACATTGTTTGCGCTTATCACCTGCTGCATCCTGGCTATCCGTTCTTCCTGCTCTTCAGCGCCAAGGGTAAGGCCTGTTATCATGGCCTCTTTCATGTTGTGCAGATCGTTAGGATTGACAGAGATTGCTCCGGATAGTTCATTGGCAGCCCCGGCAAATTCACTCAAGATCAGTACTCCGCGCAGATCCTTCCGGGTAGCCACAAACTCCTTAGCTACTAAATTCATGCCATCCCTGAGCGGGGTTACCAGCGCTATATCACAGGCGGTATAACAGGCAATAAGCTCTTCAAAATTAAGATGCCTGTACTGATATATTATTGGCTGCCATCTGATAGATCCATATAAACCATTGATACGCCCAACACTCTCTTCTATCATTTTTTTTCGTTCGGCATATTTGGCAATGGTCTCCCGCGAAGGGATCACATTCATTATTAATATTATCTTTTCATGGTACTCGCTGTATTCTTTCAGCAGCAGCTCATAAGCCTGCAAACGATGCGACACGCCCTTGGTGTAATCAAGTCGGTCGAGTGAAAAAATTATCTTAACCTTATTATGTTTTCCCCTGATGTCATCGCGGATCCGCTTTACTTTTGGATCATCATGCGCTGAGTTGAATTTTTCAAAATCGATGCTGATAGGATAATCCTTTATATTAGTGACATGACCATTGAGTGTGGCCTGGTTATTCAATGTTTCCACTCCCAGAAAATAAGAAAGGGCACGCTTAAAATGGCTGGCGTGCTCCTGGATCTGAAAACCACAAACATCACTGGATAATAATGAGTTGAGTATTTCATTCCTCCAGTCCTCGGGAATAAGCTTAAACAGTTCGTAAGTTGGAAATGGGATGTGCAGAAAAAAACTGCTGCTGATCTTTTTGTCGCCCTTTTTCAGGAACCCCGGCAGCAGCATCAGGTGATAATCCTGCACCCAAACAGTGTCCTGTTCATCCGCAACGGATTTTACTGCGTCAGAGAACTGCTGATTCACCGCCCGGTAAGCCCTGTAGAAACTTTCCTCATACTCTACAAAAGAGGGGAAATAATGAAACAGGGGCCATATGATGGTATTTGAAAATCCGCTGTAATACAAATGCTCCTGCCTTTTGTCAAGAAACACAGGCACAATTTCCATATCTGTTTTATTTCCTTCTTTCTGGTATTCATCCCACAACTCTTTTTTAAAGTCTGCGGCGCCAATCCACACTATATTATTGCTGTCCCGGGGAATGGAATTGATTGCTGACACCAGTCCCCCGGAAGATTGTCTTAATTCAAGGCGGTTATTTTTCTTTTTTATCTGTACCGGCAGGCGGTTGGAAACAATTATCAGTTTTTTTTGCATAATAATACCAGTACCGGCGGGGATATTTTACCGGCACACATCAATACATGCAAAAAAGATGCCTTTAAGTTTTACAACAAATGTTAAGGGTGTTGTTCCGGGGCGCTGTTGGCACCTTATTTTAAGGTTACTTTATTTTAAACTTACCTTAGCAAAAGAAATCTACTTCAAATTATATGACAGTGAAAACAAAAGCGGGAAAATATGACACCTGCCTCAACTACATTCATCATTACTGGAAAAAGATCACTTACTACCATCCAAAAGACAAGCAGATCCACTTAGGCATGCCCAACCGCTACCTGGCACCTAATAATGAGATATTTAAGTTTGACATGTTTTACTGGGACAGTTATTTTACAATTCTGGGCCTGGTAAAAGACAACAAGATAAAACTTGCCAAAGGCATGGTTGACAATTTTGTGTACCTCTTCAAGCGCTTCAAGATCATTCCCATGCGCAACAGGTATTACAATCTTGGCACCTCACAAATACCATTTCTTACTTCAATGGCCTTTGAGATCTATAATGTGGAACCAAACAAAAACTGGCTGGCCAAAGTGCTGGAGGTAGCTGAACTGGAACTGAAGAATTACTGGGCCAACGATACAATGGTTGAAAAACACAAAGTTTATAAGGGACTATCGCGCTACTGTGACCATTACATTACTCACCTTGGTGCCGAGCACGAGTCGGGCTGGGACATGACTTCGCGATTCCACGAC
>JAEZDS010000238.1 GCA_023433205.1 Bacteroidota bacterium | reverse complement strand
GTATACGGTGATCCGATTTACGGTCGTCGAATATTTTTTCGGCATTTACTTTTGAAGAGGTTCGTAGCTCTATTTTGAACTTACCCCTGGTGGGGCCGTTTATGCTTGTCCAGTCCTGAAGGCTTCCCTTACCGCTCAGCATATCCACATAGCGGGTAAATTCGCGGGCTGCGAAGTTTTTTGTGTCGTTGCCTTTCTTAAAGTTATCAAGCTCTTCCAGAACCGTGATGGGTATCACCACATCGTGTTCGGCGAAGTTTTTTATTGCCGTGTGATCGTAAATTATCACTGAAGTATCAAGGACAAAGATCTTTCGTTCCCGTGGCCCTGCTTTGCTCGCTTTTTTCCCCATCTGAAGTAAATTAAATAACTAAAAGTAAATCTATACATAGGGCGGAGATCTTTTTGTTAATGGCAAAATTGATTTAAACATAATTGTGTTTAATACGGATTGAGATTAACATTGGCAGAAATGGTGTTGAAACATTGCTGATAAAAATAAATGTAACTGCAAAAAATTCTGATTGAATCCTCAGCAGAATTTAACTTTAGCAGGACTCAGCATTGTAATCTGGACTGGATCAATGACTCTGTAACGAGCATCTTGCAATCCGGCAGCGAGGTTGCATGGTACTAAGCACAAATCATTTACGTTCTTGTATTATGAAAACAACGATTATTGTTCTGGGCATGGTGTTAATCTCAGCCAGCACAGCAGCGCAGCGGCAGGATTATGACCACAAACTGGGAGTACGATTTTTTGCAGGACGCGGGGGCTATGTTGGTATCAGTCCCGACTACCATCCGGCCTACACTATAGGACTGCAGTACATAAAGAAACTCAGACGTCCGAATTGGGGATTATCGGCCGGCCTAAACCTGGCCAGTCTGCGGATCGCTACCAGCAGAGATGTGATTACCTACAGGCATTTACAGCTGCCTCTCGCGATGCGCCTCGAACACCGCGGCCTTTACCTCGAAGGTGGCGTTTATGCCGATTACCTTGTGATGGTTAACAGTGGTCAGAGTGCATTTACGCCATTAGATCCAGCCCGAAAACCTTCACTCGGTTTTAATTTTGGCGGCGGATACGAAGCCTCGTTCTCCGATAAAATTCTTGCCTTCCTTGAATTTCGATACCTTGGCAGTCTTATAAGCGGACAGGCCTACCGGGGTTTCAGAAGCTATGGGCTGGCCATAGGTTTAAATTACAAATTCTAAAATGTTGCTTCTGTGAGGCTTAAAATTGAAAACATTTCCGGGACTTTCTGGATCAATCCGAAAATCTGAGGAAGGGATATGTACAAATAGGATCTAGACAATCATGGAGCATTTCGCATTGATCCGGGTTTCTGATCGAATAACCAGGCTGATGTCCCGTAGGGACAGGAGGTGGGTAAAAACACACATGAGGCAGATTCACTTTCTTGCGGCGATGCCTAATCGCGAATACCACCAAGGCATCGCCTCCCGATAGCCATCGGGGGCCCCTTCCGCACCTGGGATATACAACAGCGGAAGGGGCTGCAAACAACCCTTCCGCCACGTAAACTACGAAAAGCGGAAGGGTTGTTCGCAAGCGACGATATTTCGGATTGATCTGGGACTTCCCCGACTACGCCCGGGATAAACTTCTCGTCCTTTCATCTGCATAAAAAAAGACCCTCACGGGCCTTTTTTTATTGTGCGGATGAAGGGACTTCCCGGGTCTTCGCCCGGGATAAACTTCTCGTCCCTTCACCGCATAAAAAAAGACCCTCACGGGCCTTTTTTTATTGTGCGGATGAAGGGACTCGAACCCCCACGCCTTTCAGCGCCAGATCCTAAGTCTGGTGCGGCTACCAATTACGCCACATCCGCAGCATTGTGGGGCGCAAAAATACTGAATTTTTCAGGTTTACGCAAAAAATTCCCTCTTTTTATTATCTTTGCCAGCCCGCCCGCGTGGCGAAATTGGCAAACGTTGCGGTCTCAGAAGCCGTTGGTGTAATTACCTTGGGAGTTCGAGTCTCCCCGCGGGCACAGGAAAAACTACCCCTGAAGCATCAAGCTTGAGGGGTTTTGTTTTTTAACACAGAAAATTATCGCTTTTTTTTGTCTGCCTCTGCAACATTCTGTGGTGCTGCAGGTCACCAGGTATTACGCGAACCTATTTCCTTACTCCCCTCACCACGGCATGTTCCATCTTCAGTTGCTGCCCGTTAAATTCCAGGTCGGGCTCCTGCACATGGTTTACACTGACCTTTACAAAGCCGTTTTTGCCAAGCAGATCCAGCACTTCTTCAGGTTCATACAACTTGAAGCCATATCTGGTAAAGGGATAATTCTGCATGTGCCGGCGTGGCCTGAGGGAGATCAGCACCACACCGCCCGCTTTCAATACACGGCCGATCTCTTTAAGTGCAGATTGCGCCTCATCCCAGAAATAGATGGTATTCACAGTAAAAGCAGCGTCATACATTTCGTCCTGCACCGGAAGCGCCCTCAGATCTCCTTCCAGAAAACCAGCTCTGCCCTGCTGCACGGCCTCTGCATTAAAACTTTCTGCTTCATTGACCATGGTTGACGAAAAATCGACGCCGGTGTACCGTGAGCCGGGATATGCGCGAAGTACCTCGTTCACAAACCTCCCATTGCCCATGCCAATCTCCAGAATTTCAACATTGCCTTGAACCTGCAAGAGCCTGATGGCCTCCAGGTTCATCATTCTATTCCCCTCGTTCATCAATTCCCCGGTACGGATACCCATCACTCCGTGCGGTTTCCTTAGCTGAGCCGCCAGTTCTGCAAGTTCTTTCTCTTCCATTGTTTCCGGGGTGTCTAACAGTTATTCCTCTGTCTTCAACAACCTGTAAAAACAAAGACCTTTTCTCGACCTGGCAACTTTCCCCTTATTTGTAAAAGTCCAGATCCGATGGAATTTTTTATTGTTGTCGTTGCTATGCAGGATCACCCTTGAATTTTTAATCTTCCAGGTGCCGTTCACCACTATCTTTTTTGCGGCGACAGACAAATCCTGAAAATAAAAACTGTGGTCAGCGTTGAGTGTCAACCTGATCTGTGAAGGGTTGCCGGCGCTGACGCCGTAAGTGCCCACAAATTCTTTTGTTTCATCGGCGGTGAAGGCAAACAAGGATAAAACAAAGATCAGGAGCAGGGGAATTCTTATTGATTTTTTCATAGCTTTGGAATTGATCTTGTCAGGATTAATTTAAAGTGCGGCTGAATAATTCAAGGAAGATCTTTTAACGAATTTAGTAAAAGTCTGCCAGTATTGGCAAGCTGTTTTTTTCTGAGACAAAAAATCTGTGTAAAAATTGTACGATTTGGATACTGTACAGAGGGAAATTTTTAAATGGTGCGACTCCCTTAAACCGTTAAAACGGTTTATCACATATTAGAATATACATAATTATAAGTGTTTTAACCATTTACCCGTACACCGTCGAAATACATCAGGACCTTACAATTTTCTGACTTCTCTACAGGTTTTTTGTCAATCTGCCCCATTATAAAACACCGCCATTCTACCTGAGGATAATTTTACCCACTTTTTTTTTACCGGGTGCTTTCAGGGGCCGGCAGATCATAACTGCCGGTGGCAAGCGACTTGATACTTAGCACACCATGACCGCCAGCGTTTTTGAGAAGGAATACCAGGCAGACCCCAAAGCTCTGCTCCACAACATCATTCTTAAAGCCAAACAGGGGGGCTTCCGCTTCAAAAACTTCATTGATCAGTACGATTCTTTCGACATCAGCAGCTTTAACCCCGAAACAGGCCGTATGGCCCTGGTTTTACGAAACGAAGAAGTGCTTAGGGTGGTGTACGACAGCATCTACCTGCTTTTTTTCGACCTCAGTTTCGCCGGCGCATTATTTGGTGCTGACTGGGAAAAGCACCTTGTACAACTTGCCAAAGCTCCTGATAAACTCGACTATATCTCTACTCATATAATCAATCCTAAGTACTATGACAAAAATTAACCCGGTTGAAAACAAAACGGCAATCAACGACTTCGCGCTGGACTGCGAAAATTTTGCAAACTCCTACCGCGGAAAAGATTTTTTTCCCGCTCTGGCCCGACTGATTGCGGAAAAAACCGGCGTCAGCTACGTACTTGTTGGTTATCCTACCGGCGAGGACCTCAGTGTGATAAAAACAACAGTTTTGTATGCAGCCGGCAAACTGGTGGAAGGTTTTGAGTACAGCCTGTATGGCACACCCTGTGAAAACGTTATCGGCAGAAATTGCTGCTACTACCCCTCCGGCATTCAGCAGATGTTCCCCGGCGATAAGGAACTAAAAGAGCTTGGCATAGAAAGTTACCTGGGATTGCCAGTGTTTGACAAAAACAATAAGACCGCAGGCTTGCTTGTGCTTATGGATAACAAACTCATAAAAAATGCCGCCAGGCTTGAAAAAGCACTGCAGACACTAACTCCACGGATAGCCAGGGAACTGGCACGATCAAAAAAACGCGCCCTGAACAATGTGCCCGTTGTTAAATAGATTGCATGGCACAGATTTTTCTTGTTTTATTTAATTGAACAATAAGATGGATAATTTTGAGAAGACGGAGATGACCACTCTGGTTAGCTGCACCAACCGTCTGGTGAAAGAAGGCTATACAGAGAACTTTGTGGCACACAAAACCGGTATTGAAGCGCCAACGGCAAAAAAACTTTATGTCCCTGCTGAAGTAAGGATAGTGAATTTTTACCGTTTCGAAGGTGAGAGCGACCCCGCCGACAATGCTGTTCTTTATGCTATTGAGGCAAAGGACGGCACAAAGGGATTGCTGGTGGATGCGTATGGAGGTCCATATGTTGACCAGCGTATCGGCCAATTTATCAAAGAGGTGGAGGCCATTCACAAAAAAGCTCACTCTGATGTAGGGCCTCATTGCAAAGTGGAGGATGACGAAGAAAATCCTGAGAAAAGGATCAGGGAAAGAAAGGAAGACGATGGGGAGGAAAGCTAAAACTCAAACTTATACCCTACACCTTTTACTGTTTTAAAATAATCATCACCAATTTTTTCGCGCAGTTTGCGGATATGTACGTCGATGGTACGGTCACCCACCACCACATCTTCACCCCAAACCTGATCGAGGATGTACTCTCTTGTAAAAACTTTTCCTGGCTTACTGCTTAAAAGTGCCAGTAACCTGAATTCTTTTTTTGGAAGCGCGATCTCAACATCGCCCTTAAATACGGCATGTTTTTCCTTGTCGATCCACACATCACCAAATTCGAGCTTGGCAGTGGTATCGGCAGAAGACTGAAGCCGGCGCAGCAGTGCTTTCACGCGGCTGTTAAAGACCCGTGGTTTTATTGGTTTAGTGATATAATCATCGGCCCCGACTTCAAACCCTGCAATCTGCGTGTAGTCTTCGCTTCTGGCTGTTAAAAATGCAATCAGCACGTCCTGCATGCCTTCTAGTTCACGGATCTCCCTGCAGGTCTCAATGCCATCCATGTCCGGCATCATCACGTCAAGGATAATTAGATGAGGATGGTGTTTGCGGGCCATCTCAACAGCATCTCTGCCGTTACCTGCAGTAAGGATCTCGTAGCCCTCCTTTTTCAGATTATAGCCCAGAAACTCCAGAATGTCGGGCTCATCATCCACCAACAGTATTTTAAACTTTGAACTCATACATTATCATGGCAAAGATACCCGGGCCAGTGTCCGCTAAAGTTAACGAAATATTAAGTTATAAGACCTCCTCTGCCCTGGGGGCTTAATCATTCGGTAACATACTGCCACCTCTAACCGGGATTGCGATCTGAAAAAAGCCAAAACCGCCTTGTCTGATTTCTTCAACAGCCGGGTTCAGCTCAGCACTGGCATTTACTTTGTAACATCATAAGGTCCGGAAGTAAAAAAACCGTTAAATTAATGACGAAAGGCCATATTTTACTGGGTTTCCGGCACTGAGCCCCGTATCTTTGCGGACTGCAGCAGCACCATGACAAACAGGATCATAGTAAATAATATCAGGAAAATTGACCTGGCAAAAGAGCAGGGTTTTTATCTTGAAGCATTACTTCGCGCCTACCATGTGAATGTAAGTCTGCTCAAATATATCCTTGAGCAGGGCTCAGAAAAAACCACCTCTGAAAACCATAAGCCGGGCAATCTTCTGAAATCTCTGGTTAAAGCCAGAAAAAAGAACCCCGGGCTGAAGTCCCTCATTGGTTCGCAAAGCCTCAAGAGCGTCAGGATCTGGCTCGACAAAAGCGATAAGTACTTTAAAACCCTCAAAATCAGGCAGCCCTACAATACAAAGCGGCTGCTCGATGAAAGCACCAGGATCTGCAGCATGCTGAATGTGTCTGTTAGCAAAGCCAGCCTCGGCGCACGGAGCTGAGTCAATTCTTTAATACTTACTTAACGTTCGCTTACTCACAGCTTAATCCAGAAATGTAAGCTTTACTCCCGGCTTGAACCAGGAGTACTCTATTATATTTCTCGATAACTCGGTACAACACATCTATAAAAGTTTAGATGAAGTACGCCGTGAATTTCCTGCGATGAAGATATTCACCCGCGAGGGAGAAATGTTTTATGCTGAATAACCCCACAGATCTTGTGCTGCTCAACCTCGATCTGTTTCCCACTGACGGCATAAATCTGGTGAGGGAGATCAAAACCAGGCAACAGGTATCACCTCCCTTTGCGGTGATATATACACTAAAACAGGAAAGTTTTATTCAGGAACTGGCCTACGAGGCAGGGGCTGACGCAGTGATCGACTTTCATGTTAAACCTGCGATCTTAAAACTTTTTATCAGAAATCTGCTCTCAAGGCGTGTGAGGCAGGAAAGCAACACCCCTCCCCGGCAGTTACACGTTGACGCTGACAAACACCTGGTGTTTTTTATGGGAAAAGCGATACAACTGCCACGCCTCGAATTCCAGCTCTTCGCATTTTTATTCAACGGAAAAGATCACTTCTTCTCAAAGGAAAAGATCGCTGAAGAGATCTGGCACAACAAAAAAGTTGCCTCTTCGCGCACCATCGATGTTCATATTTACAATATCCGGCAGGTTTTTGGCAAAAACATCATTCAGTCAAAAAAAGGGAAAGGTTACCGCATAACCAAAAAATTCATTCAGCCTGTATAAAGAGCCGGCGCAAGATCACACCCTGCGCTGAGGTAAGCTTCAGAAAATAAAGACCGGCAGACACGTTCCCAGCTGAAATTTTCCGCCCAGAAATTTCAAGTGGCCTGCTGATTCCGTCCACGCTGATGAGCTCGGCACTCTTGCACTCACAGCCAACATATATTTCCCCTCCTGCTGCCTGGACCGTACAATTGCCGGGGGCGTTAACCTCAGAAAGACCGGTGGTAGTAGCGGCGCTGTCTCTGACAATTCCCCTGATAATTACATTATCTATACTGAACGATCCTCCGCTGGCTTCAGCATTCCATGCGTAAAAACGAAATCGTACACTGCCTTCTTTTAAAGTAAGCGCGCTCAGATCAATGCTGCTGCCGAAATCATCAGATGAAGTTGAAGCGGCATCGTACATCCAGAAGAAAACATTGTCGGGAATCACCTTCAGTTTTGTGCTGTTGCCTGTTGAGGCAGGAAGATTCTCCGTAAAACTATCTGCACCTGATCTCACACAAAAGTTTCGCACGCCGGTACCAGAGCGACGCATGGAAAAACGCATGGATTCCAGTTCAAGCTCTTTTCCATTCTCCACTTCAATTTCAAACTCATAAAAACTAAAGGGACTGAGCGCACCGCTGTAGTTCTCATAATTATCATCGGCGTTTAAAGCGCCCAAAGGCCAACCCGAAAAACTGAACCGCCCTGATGCACCTGGATTACCCGGCAAGCCCCGGGCGGTAAAACTATTTAGTGATAATCCTGCAGCAACAGGATTCGGCCCCGGCGAAACCGTTCCGCTTTGTGTTGTTACATTGGCAAAACTGTACACCACCTCAAAAGTCTGAGCATTTACATACCGTGAAAAAATGCAAAAGAGTATTAAAGCAAACAGCCTGGACATAGCGATTAGATTTTAAATTTATAAATTCGTTTTCACACAGAAGTTATGCGGGTAAAGTATTTTATTGTTTGGTTCCTTATTTCATCATTGTCTAAAGCTCAAAATGAAAATGGCCTGGTTAACTGGCTCACTTTTGAAGAAGCGCAGGAAAAATATAAAACGGCGCCAAAACCTATGCTGATAGATTTTTACACCGACTGGTGCGGCTGGTGTAAACACATGATGAAAACTACTTACTCTAACCCCGGACTGGCGGCCTACATCAATCAGAATTTCTATCCAATTAAATTTGACGCTGAAACAAAAGATACGGTAGAATACCAGGGGAAGCTCTATAAACCCTATTCCCCCGAGCCGCGTACAGCCCATGAACTGGCAGTAAAATTCCTTGGCCAGAAAATGAGCTACCCCTCAACCGTATTTGTTACCAATGACTTTAACTACAACCTGCTGGTGCCGGGTTACCTGGACGACAAGAAGATTGAGCCCCTGCTGGTTTTTATGGTAGAGAACGCCTGGCAGACCTCGGTGTATGATGAGTTCAGCCGGCATTTTACCCACACATTCTACGATACGGTCTATCCCAAAAAGCCGGTGCCTGCATTAAGCGTGCCCGAAGTAGAAAAACTTCAGAAGAAAAAGCCAAAAAAAGTGCTGGTGAGTCTCGGGGCTGATTTCTGCAACACCGGTAAAGTAATGAACAAAACCACCTTCAGCGATACCACCATTGCCGATTACATTAAGAAGAACTTCTATCTTATTAATTTTGATGTAACGGCAAAAGACACCATTGTATTCAGAAACGAAAAATTCTTTCCGGTGCCTGTTAATAATTTCCCTATGCACAGTCTGGCTTTCAAATTCAGCAATAACAGGTTTAGTCTTCCGGCACTTTGTATACTTGATGAAGAGATGAACACCATTGATGTGCTGAACTTTTACCAGAGTCCCCAGCACCTTAAACCAATTCTGCAATTTATAGGCAGTAACGCGTATAAAAAACAACCTTTTGCCGAGTACATAAAAACGTACTCGGAAAAGAACAAATAGAGGCGGTATTGGCCATTTGTGAGCAAGTAATTCCACAGCCAATTCTCAGGTTTTACCCCGGTATTCTACCGGAAAAAGCGACTCACCCGGAGGCTTTTTTGTTTAAAAGCGTTAAAGGTTGTTGATGTTGAAGCTTTAACAGCCAAATGCTCACATAATGTGCCGACTGGCATTTTGATTGCATCAATATTTTGCTAACTTTATACCCCTTAGAACTTGTCCTTAATCACACAGATGCGCCTTCTTTTTTTGATCCCTGTACTGGTATATTCCTGCACACACGCCGGAATTTTGTCTGACGATTCACTTTCCAAAAAAGTGGTCAGTCCGCGTTATACCGTGAGCGACGATCCATTTTGCGATAAACTTTGCAGAGATGTGGTGGGCATCCTTAATCCAAAAACCAGTTTCAACGAAAATTATATCCTCGACCGCGAACTTATGTACCGGCGGGTTGATACCCTGGCGCAGGTAAAGTTCTGGCGCAGGATCATGAACCTGCAGCAGGACTCTGCCCTCATTAGTATTGCAGAAACCAGGCAGATCATAAACAAGGTTAGCCTCAGGGACTGGAACAGCAAAACGGAAGAGGAAAAAACTTTCTACAGAGATAGTGTTAAGGCTGCTTATGGCCTTGACAGCACTTACAGGGTTTATATCACCACCGGTAAAAAGTTCTTTTATGATTTCGACAACACTTCGCAGAACTTTAATAAGGGCATCCAGTGTTTTATTGACAATGGCGTTGATCCCTGGTATGCACAGGCTATACTGCTGATAGAAAGTCCTAATAAATTGCAGAAATCAACTGTGGGTGCTTATGGTCCTTTTCAGCTGATGAAGGATGTAGCAAAAATGTATGGCCTTAAAGTGAACAAAACGGTTGATGAGCGTGCAGATTTTGACAGAAGTGCTTACGCTGCAAGCAGTCTAATTAAATCAATCTGTGTGCCTTATGCGCAGCGTATGCTTGATTCGCTGAAGATCACAAACTACAGACAGGATGAGCTTTGGTTTAAGTTGCTTGTAATGCATGTGTACCACGCCGGCGCGGGGAATGTGCAGAAGGCACTTTACGCCATAAATCCTTCTGAAGGTAATATGGATGTGATCTACAAACTTTGGAACACCAGTACCGCCAGGTTTAAGAGCGCCTCGCAAAATTATTCGCAGCTGGTGCTTGCCGCCATGCTTGAGATGAACGAGAGAACAAAAATTCCGGTGATTGAGGAAAGTATAGCGGATAACTGAGTAAATACTGTTGCGGAGGCTTCGGCTCTAAATACTAAGGTGATACACAGAGGAGCACATAGTAGTATCGTATAAAAATTTGAAATCTCAAACATTAAAGAGTTAAACTGAAGAAAACATAGGCGCTGCACATACACGCAGGGCGGTGAGCTAAATACTATTTCTTTCAATCAGCAGCACCTATGTTTTTTGCTATGCTTCTACTGTTTCTATGTTGTTAAATATCACCCATCTTCCGTCGGCACTCATTGCTCCCCTGTACTGATTCCATTATTTCAGTACCTTCGTTTTTCCTGATTTTTTTATGAGCCTTATCCATCGACCTCGCCGCAACCGCAAAAATGAAACAATACGCAGCCTTGTGCGCGAAAATACCGTTACAGTAAACGATCTTATTTTTCCGCTGTTTCTTATTGAAGGCAAGAAAACAAAATCGGAAGTTAATTCAATGCCCGGCATTTACAGGCTTAGCACCGATCTTCTGTTAAAAGAGATTGAAGATTGTATGAAACTGGGCATAACCACTTTCGATATTTTCCCCAGCCTGAACGATGAACTGAAAGATAAAAAAGCCACCGAGTCGGTAAACCGCAAGGGACTCTATCTCTCTACCATCAGACTTATAAAAAAACAATTTCCTGAAGCAGTAATTATGACCGATGTTGCCATGGACCCGTACAGCAGCGACGGTCATGACGGTTATGTAAAAGACGGGCGGATCTTAAACGATGAAACACTACAGATCCTTGGCGAGATGGCTGTTGCACAGGCGGAGGCCGGCGCCGATATTATTGGTCCCAGCGACATGATGGATGGTCGTGTTGGCCATATCAGAGAGGCTCTTGATGAATATGGCTTCGCCGATGTTTCTATAATGAGTTACACGGCCAAATACGCCAGCGCTTTTTATGGCCCTTTCAGGGATGCACTGGACAGCGCCCCTAAGTTCGGGGACAAAAAAACCTATCAGATGGACCCCGCCAATGCCAAAGAGGCCCTCCTGGAGGCCGATCTCGACATGAACGAGGGGGCAGACTTTCTTATGGTAAAACCTGCGCTCAACTACCTTGATATCATAAAATCACTGAACGATAATTTTAACCTCCCCATAGCCGCTTATAACGTAAGTGGTGAATACGCCATGGTGAAAGCCGCATCAGCAAAGGGCTGGATCGATGGCGACAAAGTGCGCGACGAAATTCTACTGAGTATTAAAAGAGCGGGCGCCTCGGTAATTCTCAGCTATTTTGCCAAGGAATTCGCGGCCTCTAAACGTTAATTTGCAGGTTGCCGTCCAATTCGCATTTAATTTTCAGGAAATGCAGGCCGTACGCGGAAAATATTACCTTTAATGTACCTTTTTAACCCGTACTCGTCAACCACATCAAACGGCGAAGCCATGGAAACACTTATTGAAAAACTCTACAATAACAATGTAATTTTCAGTTATTACGGATTTATTGATGAAAGCGTACTCGGGCAGGTGCTGCGTATTACTAAAAGTAAGCTCGAAAACCACAACGAATCGGTAATGGTAATTACACGCGTGCAGGAAGTACTCAGCGATTGTGTAGAGACCATCATCCGTCACAATTTTTATCCCGACGATACAAAACTCCACTACAAATCGCTGCTTGTTGTTTCACGACAGGATAATGAGTATGAGGTTGACACTCTTAACGTGGTGAACGCTGAGCAGAAATCGAGGATCCAGGAGCAGCTGGCTTTCCTTTCGAGCAAAAGTCGTGAGCAACTCAAAAAACTGAGGGTACAGTGCCAGCTCGATTCGGATACAGTGCCTGTGAATGAAGAACTAATAGCGTTGCTGTTGCGTGCCGATCACCACGAGTGCAGTTTTAAAGACAATCACGGTCATTCACTTTTTAATATCAGTTTACGGATCAGTACTGTTCCTGAACCTGTGCTCATCTGAAAATTTGGATCCAACAGTACCTTCTCTGATCTTTCTTACCGGATTTATGGGCAGCGGCAAAACCACCCTGGGTAAAGAGCTTGCACAACATTTTAAGAGGGTGTTTATAGATACTGATACCGAAATCAGCAAACTCACAGGAAAAACCATACAACAGATCTTTACCGTGCAGGGTGAAGCGGCTTTCAGAGAGTTGGAGTTGCAACTACTTAAGCAGATCATTACCAGTAATAGTAAGGCCGTAGTTGCACTCGGAGGGGGCACTGTATGCAACGAAGAAAATCTGGAACTCCTGAAAAAAAACGGTTTGCTTGTTTACATTCAACTACCCGCTACTGAACTTGCACACAGGCTTGAAAATCAGTCTTCGGAACGTCCTCTGCTTGCGGGATTAAGAGGTGAAGCGCTCCTGGCAGCCATAGAACAAAAACTGACGGAAAGAAACCCCTTTTATGAATCTGCCGCCATTATGGTGAATGGCATCAATCTTTCAGCTGAACTACTTTACAGGATCATTTGTGCCTCTTGTGAACGCCAGGATACTTAGTCTTATTATTACTCTGCTTCTCTCAGCCCGGCTGTTTGCCCAGGATATTTTTCCTGTTAACAACAATTTGGGTTTCAGGGCCGGCGCGGTGCTGGCCTTTGGCACTCATTTTCAGAGACTGGGTCTGGTTTTTAATTTTTATTATGTACACCAGCAACTGCAGACAAATTCCGAAGTAAGGATCTATTATAATTTCAGGTCCCCGGGTCCTCCCCTAAAACATCCTGAGCTGCTGCTTTCACAGGGCATTGTATTTGCATACGGTGCGCAGAGAGATTCGCTCAATCCATTTGTCAGTTCTGTTTCGAACCAAACCAGGCACAAGAACTGTGTTGCCTATACTTACAGCACATGGTTTAACACCATTAAAACCTCGCAGCAGACAGGCATGTTACATTTTGGTACCGGTAATTTTTCCTTTATTATTCAAAACGATCTTTTTGCACGACCCGCGCTTGACAGGTTCAGGACCGGAGCATTACTACTGCGCTACCGTTATAACGATCTGGCAGAATACGGTCTAAGCTGCAGACTTTGGACAGGTCAATACAAAAGAAAAGCATTTATTTCCGGAATTCCAGCATTCTCGAACGATAGTTACATGGATACAGTGAATGGAATTTATACGGCCTATTCGCATGGTATGCTAAGCGCGCAGATAAACTATCTGTTGCCTCATTTTCAATATGCCAGTGCGGAAGCGGGAATTGATGCAGAGCAGGTAAGAGACTTTTTACAAAACCGCTTTTTACACAACATGCGGTTTATTCCTCAAGCCTGGCTCAAACGCAAAAACTGTCACCTGCCTATGACAGACACGAACGGCGGACCGTATTTAGGGCCTGCTGAAAAACTCCCTTTTCTTGGATTAG
>JAEZDS010000225.1 GCA_023433205.1 Bacteroidota bacterium | reverse complement strand
GTGATAAAGACAACTGGAAATCCTCAAAAGTAATTCTGTTTAAGTAAGCGATCCGCGGGAAGCACCCTCCCCAGATCACCAGAATGCGATGAACAAAACCCCGGACTGGAGAGTCCGGGTTTTTTTTATTGTGTTCAAATGCTTTAAAAGGAGAGAACCGTTGTTTCGTCAGCCAGGGTAAAATTCCACCTGCCTTGTCGGTTTTACAAAGCCTAAAAGACACAATGAGTTGTGTTGTTATAACATTGTGTCTCCTCAAGAATCTCTTCTTGTACGCCTGGGCGGACTGGAGAGATTCTCCTTTGTGCCAGAAGTTATGCGATCTGGAAGAAAAGAGTCATGACATAGTGCCTTGGTGACTGCCGATAGCTATCGGCAGTGGTAAAAAAAAAGTCTGATAATACACAACGAATTACGAATAAGAGCGGTAATCTCGTTAGCCGGGACAAAAATTCAGGATTCCCTGACTGTTGTTCCTTATAATTTCAGAAACTTTTTGCTTAATCCTCTCTCAGGGATACTGATCCAATACAAACCAAACGGTAAAACGCTCAGGTCAATCTGAATCTTGTCCTTGTCAGTAACGCTCGTGTGTACCCACTCTTTTCCGAAAGTATCAAGTACAACCAGATTACAACTTGTGGTTTCGCTAAAAAAAACAGAAATTTCTTTATCGGCCGGATTTGGGCTTATTAGAAAATCCTCCTCAGACTGAAAAGCGGAGAATTTTTCAACCGGAAATTCTGAAAAGCACAGTGCGCCAATTGAATCATTGCGGGCGTTTACGATCCAGGGGCCTGCAAAGATGCTGGCAAAGGGAGGGTAGTTGGCCGGCAGGTAGGTCAAGACCTTTGCCGGAGACTGGGAAATTTTTGTAAAAAGATGAACGGTATTACCTGAAAACGACACCGAATCGAGCTGAAGCTGAATTCCGTTCTGCATAAAAAAATTGTCCCTCATAAACGCGATTTTATTCACCGGCTCAGGGTACAATGTCTGCTGCTGTACAAAAACATCCTGATCAAATTCAACGTTGATCATTGAGAGATTGGCGTAATAGATCCTTTTAACGTCAGGAGCAAGTGTGCGTGGCGCAGGATCCTCGCTGCCATACAGGTGAGAAAAACATAACGGATAAAGTTTCTCTGCCAGCGCCTCATATCCTTTGTAGGTAAAATGGCAATGGTCAAAAGTTCGTTCCTGGTAGCTGAAACCTACTGTTGACATAAGCACCACTTTAGAATGGTGTTTAGGCAGATTGCGTTGGATCTCCGCAATACTTCGCAGATGGGCTCCTCCACAGCCAATACTTACCTGCATCACAAACACCTTTTTAAGTGCAGGAAAGTCTGTTTCCCAGGCTTTGTATAGGCTGGCAAATTTTGCGCCATATCTGGCCGCCGTGTCAGCATCAAGAGCGGCATCAGACTCTCCCTGATTCCAGAACACGGCTTTTACACCGCTAAGCGCATTGTTTAAGTGCAGTTTTCTGTAAGTTCTGTCATAGGGAAGCGCAGGCTCCGATCCCTGACTGCTGTGCCGCAACTTTTGGGGATCGGAAGGGGTCTGAGAGGGCGAACACTCAATTATGTTTCTTCCGCCCTGTGCAGCATTCACAAAACAATTTGGTATACCACTCGAAAGGGCGAGCTGGTATTGCAGTTTTAATCCCCAGGTATTCACAAACCCCCTCTTACCGTATTCAGCATAGTGACAGGATGGACGGCCCATGATACAATCTTCCTCAATAGAAAGATTTGCAAAGGCTGTGCCGGTTTTTTTAGCAGTTGCCCAGGCAAAACTGGCGCCAATGGCCCTGCAGCTAGGCAAGGAGTACAAACTATCAAATTGTAAGCTGTAAGCGTCGTAGTTACCGGGGGCTTCGGCGTTTGACTGGCCTGCGATCACAAAAAAGTCGCCGGCCACAAGGTCCTGTACCTTTTTTACAAGCAGCGCTTCGTCTTTTGTGTCAACTTCATAGATGTAAAGTGAAAATTCAGACAGGCGGGCAGGCACGTGGTGGATGATATCAAATCTTCTTTCCGAACCAAGCCTTTGCTCATATAACTCTATCACTGTGTCTGCCCCGTTTTCACGCAGCACCGATCTCACAGCCACAACATTTTCTGTATTACATTGGCCCGACACCAAAAAGCTGCCGCTGTTAACCGCTTCCACTCGTGGAAACATCTGCAGATCGGCAGGAACAGAAAAAAAGCTGATCTGGGCAGGTAAAAAAGGGGAAATTGCACAGAGAAGTGCAAACAAAAATTTACGCATTAGCAGGTGATACAATTATAGCACCAGCTCGGTTTTTTTTTCGCCGATCAACTTCTTAAGGTTAAAGAGTGCGTAGCGCATGCGCCCCAGTGCGGTGTTAATGGAAACATTGGTGAAATCCGCTATTTCCTTAAAACTCATGTCGTAGTACATTCGCATCAGCACCACCTCACGTTGATCGGGTGGCAGCTGCGAAATAAGTTCTCTGATGTCTTTGCGGATACTCAGGCTCTCAGCACCTCCAGCATCATCGTCGGATGAAAGGGTATTAAAAACACTTACTTCTTCACCTTCGTCGTTTACATAAACGGGTACCGGCGGCATTTTTTTAACTCTGCGGAAATGATCTTTGATCAGGTTCCTGGCGATTCTGATAACCCAGGGCAGGAATTTTCCCTCTTGGGTGTTCTGTCCCTTTTTAAGGGTGAGAATAACCTTGAAAAATGTATCCTGAAAGATGTCTTCGGCCAGTTGCTGGTCTTTCACAACAACAATGATTGAGGTAAAGATCCTGCTTTTGTGCCTCTGAACCAGAACTTCGAGTGATTCTTCGTTTCCGCCGACGTATAGCTGCACCAGCTCATTGTCGTTTAATACCTGAATAGACATGTTTTTACTGCTTTAAAAGAAAATTGCTAGTAAAAGTCTATTCGATGGCGAAAATTTTAATGGTCAAAAACAAAGTTAAGCCATTTTGAGACAGCTTTGGCTTTGAAATGTTAAAACTGTTAAGAGAATGAGTGAAATGCTGGTTTGCCTGAGTGAACCAGCTTCCCTACCTATTAGGGCAAAAAAAGTGGGTAAGCTACTTCCATCGCACCGCTCAACCGCGTACCCTTGCTCCGTTCCCAGCCTGGGGGATTCAGCAGGAGCTGGTCGTGAAAGACTTACCCGCGGCAAAAGTAGATATATTTTTTATTATCTGAGTATATTTACAAAAATTGTGAACGCCAGGTGCCGTAATATTTAGCGGCATTGCGCAAATTGAAATTTTTTAATCATCGAACAACTCCTACTTAAATACCTGATTATAAGCCTCACACAAGCTCTATGGATCTTTCAATTGTAATTCCGCTTTTAGATGAAGAGGACTCCCTCCCTGAACTGCATCAATGGATAGGCAGGGTTGTTTCGGGTATGGAACTGCATTACGAGATCATTTTTATTGATGATGGCAGCCACGACCGATCGTGGCAGGTAATAGAATCGCTTGCTGCAGCTGATACACACGTAAGGGGGATCAAATTTCAACGGAATTACGGTAAATCTCCGGCCCTGCACGTTGGATTTGAAGCCGCAAAAGGAAATGTGATCATTACCATGGATGCCGACCTGCAGGATAGTCCGGACGAGATACCTGGTTTGTACAGCATGATCGTTAATGAGCAGTACGACCTGGTAAGCGGGTGGAAACAGAAACGTTACGACAACGCACTTACAAAAAACCTGCCTTCAAAACTATACAACTGGACCAACCGCAAGATCAGTGGTATAAAACTGCACGACATGAACTGCGGGTTAAAGGCATACAAAAGTCAGGTGGTAAAAAGTATTGAGGTGTATGGAGAGATGCACAGATTTATTCCTGTGATGGCGCGTACTGCTGGCTTTGACAGGATAGGGGAGAAGGTAGTGCAGCAC
>JAEZDS010000120.1 GCA_023433205.1 Bacteroidota bacterium | reverse complement strand
ATAATTAATTCATATTTTGGATCATAATTGTTAATCTCAAAGCTCAGAATCTTGTTCTCCACTTTCCAGTGCGCAGTTAGTTTCTTTCCGTTCTGGTAAACAGTTGGCGCACCCTCCTGGATTTTTCCAAACGGCGTAGAAAGTAAAACTGTGCCATCATCATTTATGCTGATATCTGCACCCAAAACCTGGATTTGTATTTGCTTATAATCAGCATTCGGCGCAACGATATAGTCGTGTTTCAACTCGCCGTTTTTCTCATAGTAATGCAGATCGATTCCACGATAGAGATTTTTAAACCTTAAACCTTGATAGCTTTTTACGTTGACTGCTCCGTCAGGACAGCTTTCCAGGTAGTAATTATTATACCCTGGTAAAGCTTCGTCCTCTATTCTGGTAAAATTGGGATTTGCATTCAACCAGGTTAAGTCTATACGGTAGATTGATTGCTGATCAATTTCCTTTCGTGTTTCTCTTGTCTTAGCATCTTCAACTGACTTGTAACTATCAACTCTGTATAATTGGTAGCTTACGCCAGTTCTTTTAATGTGCACAGCCATATTACCTGCCATCACCCCATACAAAACATCCGGCCTGGGATTAAAATTTTGATCATGCACCTGCCCTTTGTTTTCGGTGAAGCTGATCTGATTATTTTTCGCTTCGCCATAATTGTAGGCCGTGAAGCTACTCGCAGAATTAGCAATCGAAACCGCAAAGCACGATTCAAGGAGTAAAACGCTTATTAGCAGAAATAGTTTTTTCATGACAATTGGGTGAATAGTGAGACCATTGTTATCAGGTTAAATTTAGAGAAAATGTTTGAAAGTCGTCTGTAAATTCAGCACGACCCGTACCAGGTAAACCACACAGCACTCTGTAACTGGAAAAAAGGGAGCCACAAAAAAATAAAACGGAAAACTTTCTGCAAAATGGCTTGTTGATTCGCTACGTCCAACACAATGCACGATGGTCTCAATGGTTGAGCAAACGTACTATCTTTTTTTTGAAAGCTTATAGCCGATTCGCTTCCTGGGCCTGCTGCTTTGTTTTTTGTCACTGAGCTTATCTATATACTGAAAAACCAGCTCAATGTTTTTTGTGTTATTGTCGGTTTTTCTTTCCAGTTTTTCTATTGCCAATCTCAATTCTGTATTGTCGGTGAGTGACTGTCTTACACGAGTAAATACCCGCATGATCTGAATGTTGATTTTGATAGCTTTCGGACTGTTTAAAACGCTTGACAACATCAAAACCCCATGTTCGGTAAAAACATACGGTGCATAACGCAGGCCCATTTTATCGGATGAATTGGAGGTGCCAAATTGGCGCCTCCAATCTCCGAATTCTTCTTTGTTCATCTCAAACATAAAATCATGAGGAAATCTCTCCATGTTCCTGTTCACCTGCCTTTTCAGTTGTTTTGTCTCAACACCATATAGCTTGGCCAGATCCCGGTCAATCATCACTTTCTGCCCACGGATCATGAAGATTTTACTCAAGAGAATTTCATCAGGTATGGCCAGCGAAGTATCGTTCTTTGACATTTTCTTTGAGTGTTGGCTTGATCGGCACAATGGTGGCTGAGAGTTTTCGTCCCTCACACCTCCATCAGCTTCTCAATCTCAAACTTTTTCATCTGCAGAAAAGCTTCAATTACTTTTTGCGACTTGTCCGGATCCGCTAAAAGTTTTGGAAGAATACTTGGTACAATCTGCCACGACACGCCGAACTTGTCTTTCAGCCAGCCGCACTTCCCTTCTTCTCCGCCGGCGCTGAGTTTGTTCCAGTAATGGTCAATCTCCTCCTGCGTTTCACAATCAACAACAAAGGAGGTGGCCTCGCTGAACTGTTTCCCCTTTCCTCCATTCAGCGCCATAAACTTGGTACCGTTCAGCTCAAATGTGATCGCCATTGGCGTGTCGGTCATGATCTTGGCATTCATAAAAACACTGCAATAGAATTTTACAGCCTCTTTGGCGTTTTCTTCAAACCAGAGGCAGGGATAAACTGGTCGTGTCATGATAATTGTTTTGAGTGGGCCGGTCCGCCAGGGACCTTAGCCGTAACATCAAACCTATAAAATTTAAAGCGTATTACAAAGAATCAGAGAATAACCCTTAAATACCTTCGGGCAGTGCAGAGCCTCACAAAATACCTCTACCTTTACATGACCAATTGCTATTGTTTATGCGGATCACTTCGATGGAGGAATACCGGCAGGCTTACGAGCAGAGCACGAAAGCTCCTGAAAAGTTCTGGGATAAAGTAGCCTCGCACTTCACCTGGAAGAAAAAACACGGGAACACACTTTCCTGGAATTTTAAAGAGCCGGCCATCAGCTGGTTTGAAGGCGGACAGCTAAATATTACAGAGAACTGTATTGACAGGCACCTTGACCGGAAAGGGAACGATACGGCCTTTATTTTTGAACCTAACGACCCTAAGCAAAAATCGCAGCAAATAAATTACGCAAGACTGGCCTCAGAGGTAAACAAATTGGCCAATGTTCTAAAAAAACAAGGCATTAATAAAGGAGACCGGATCTGCATCTACCTGCCCATGATCCCCGAGGCGGTTTATGCCATGCTGGCCTGCGCCCGTATTGGTGCCGTACATTCAGTTGTGTTCGGCGGTTTCAGCGCACGGTCATTAACTGAACGTATCAACGACTCTTTATGTCGTATGGTTCTCACTGCCGATATTGGTTACAGAGGAAACAAAACGGTGCCGCTTAAAGAAACCGTTGACAAGGCGCTTGAAGACTGCCCCTCTGTTGAAAAAGTGCTCCTCCTGCGAAGGGAAGGTGATAAAACAACATTAAACAGCCGTGACCTCGATTGGGAAACTGAATGCGCTAAACAACCCGGCGTTTGTCAGCCTGTTTATTGCGAGAGCGAAGATCCGCTTTTTATCCTTTATACCTCCGGAAGTACGGGCAAACCAAAGGGCGTGGTGCATACCTGCGGGGGTTATATGGTTTATACTGCTTATACTTTTCAGAATGTATTTCAGTACAACGAGCAGGACCTTTACTGGTGTACGGCAGACGTTGGCTGGATAACGGGACACTCTTATATAGTGTATGGTCCTTTGCTGTGCGGTGCAACCTCTTTGCTTTTTGAAGGCATCCCCAGTTATCCCGACCACAGCCGCTTCTGGCAGATTGTAGATAAACACAGGGTAAATATTTTTTATACCGCTCCTACGGCCATACGTTCACTGCAGGCCGCCGGCACCGACTTTGTAAAACCTTACCGCCTCAGTAGTCTCAAAGTACTGGGCAGTGTTGGCGAACCCATCAACGAGGAAGCCTGGCACTGGTACAACGATAACGTAGGTAAAAACAGATGCCCGATTGTTGATACCTGGTGGCAGACAGAGACCGGCGGAATTATGATCTCAGCGCTGGCGGGCATTACACCTTTAAAGCCCTCGTATGCGGGCTTGCCTCTTCCCGGAGTTCAGCCGCTGCTGGTGGATGCCGACGGCAAAGTGCTTGAGGGCAACAACGTGGAAGGGAATCTGTGTATCCGATTCCCCTGGCCGGGAATGATCCGCACCACCTGGGGAGATCACGAACGTTGCCGCAAAGCCTATTTCGAAACCTATGCGGGACTCTACTTTACCGGCGACGGGTGTAAACGCGATGCCGATGGTTATTACAGAATAACCGGACGGGTAGATGATGTAATGAATATCAGTGGTCACCGTATCGGTACTGCTGAAGTTGAAAGTGCAATTATCGATCATGATGCTATTGTAGAAACTGCTGTGGTGGCGTTTCCGCATGAAATAAAAGGCCAGGGTATTTACGCTTTTTGTATTTACACCGGCGAAGGTGATAATCAGCAGCAGATAAGATCCGAAATATCAGAACTGGTGGCAACACGTATAGGAGCAATTGCAAAGCCTGATAAAATACAACTGGTACGCGGTTTGCCTAAGACCCGCAGCGGCAAGATCATGAGAAGGATCCTGCGCAAAATAGCAGAGGGTAATGTAACAGACCTGGGGGATACTTCCACCCTGCTTGATCCGGAAGTAGTAGATGAAATTATTAAAGGCAGAATATGATCACAGAAGAACAATTAAAAAAAGCATTTGATTACCAGACTTACAAACAGTTACTTGAAAGTTTGCTGGCGCAGGGAAGAACTACCGGCCACGACCAGAGCGAGACCATGCTCAGTTACGCTAAGCTGAACATTCAACGCATGCAGCGGGTTGAAAAAACCATGCAGGTCGACGTGGCGGTGAAAGAAACACTGCAGAAGGTCAGCAAACCATTTATCTGGCTGGTGATTACCGAAGGCTGGTGTGGAGATACTGCGCAGATAGTGCCGGTGCTTCATATTTTAGCGCAATTAAATCCTAAAATAGAATTTAGGCTACTGCTGCGCGACGACAATCCTGAAGTAATGGGACAGTACCTTACAAATGGCGCGCGTTCAATTCCCAAACTCATCTGTCTTGAAAAAAACGGGCTCAAAGAAAAATTTGTCTGGGGTCCGCGGCCGGCTGAGTTACAAAAAATGGTGCAGGAACTAATGAAAGAAAAAGTTCCTGTTGAAGAAAAAGGACTGATGGTGCAGAAGTGGTATAACAACGACCAGACCCGCGCCATACAGGAGGAAATAAAGAAGCTGGCAGAAGAGCATCTGATCGCTTAAATGCTCCGGCGAACCTTCACTTTATACCGGTCTTCATTTGCTGGTCTTTCGGTGGAAACCTGGCTGCTTTCTTTTGTGATGTTCATCAACAGAAGCGGTACCATGGTGATGCCCTTCATGACACTTTATCTTACCAGCAGTACAATGGGACGCAGCCTTTCCGAGGCCGGGGTGGTGATGGGACTGTTTGGGTTGGGCTCTGTAGTGGGCGCTTATTTCGGCGGGAAATTAACTGATAAAATTGGTTTCCATTCTGTGCAGCTGATCACCCTCTTTGCCGGCGGCGCTTTGTTTTTGGTGCTTGGTCAGATGCGTTCGTATCCGCTGATCTGTCTTTTCTCTTTTATCCTGAGTATGGTTAACGAGGCTTTCAGGCCAGCCAACCATGCGGCTATCGCGCATTACAGCAAACCTGTGAACCGCACCCGTTCATATTCTCTCAATCGTCTGGCAATTAATCTTGGCTGGGCCTTTGGTACTTCTATTGGCGGTTTAATCGCCACCTACGATTACACCCTCTTGTTCTGGGTAGATGGGTTTACCAACATGGGGGCAGCTGTGGTACTTTTTCTGGCCCTTAAACCCGGTAAAACTTTTTCAGGTGTTAGCGCGCAGGTGCTTGGCGTACCGGTAAAATCTGCCTATAAGGACAAAACCTTTCTCTGGTTTATTTTTTATATCACCTTATTTGCAATTTGTTTTTTTCAGCTGTTTACCACCATCCCCAAATATTTCCGCGACAACCTGCTTTTAACTGAAAGTTACATTGGGTTTGTAATGGCACTTAATGGTTTACTTATTGTGGCCGTTGAGATGGTTTTGGTTTACAAACTCGAGGGCCGGAGAAACAACCTGGTTTATATTTCGTGGGGTGTTATTATTTGCGCACTTGGATTTTTTGCCCTGCTATTGCCGCTGGGCGCGATCTTGATCACGCTTTTATTTATAGTGTTGATAACCATCGGAGAAATTGTTTCAATGCCTTTTATGAGTTCATACTGGACAATGCGCTCTGATGACACCAACCGTGGGCAGTACGCGGCGTTGTATACCATTTCATGGGGCATTGCCCAATCACTGGGTCCATTTGTGTGTTCGCTAATTGCCGACCACAGCAACTTTATGGTGCTGTTTGTATTTCTTGGCGTCCTGCTGCTTTATTCAGGCTGGGGGTTTTATAGTTTGCAGAAAAAGGAAAAGGCAGCAATTTCTGTGTAGAAAAATTTTTAGTGCTGCAAGGCTTCTCAGCCCGGCAATGCCTTTTTAGTATTTCGTTTTGCTTTGCCTTTTTTCTGCGCTTTCTGGGTTTTTTTAGCGCGGGTTGCTTTTTCTTTCTCGCGTTTTTTCTTGTCGGCCTCCACGGCTTTTTTTTCGCGCTCTTCCCTTTTTTGTTTTTCCTTTTCGATAATTTCTTTCTCTATGTTTTTCCGCTCTTCTGCATCTTCAGCCTCTGCCTTGGCTTTGCCTTCACGCTTACGGGCATTTTTTTCGTCACGAGCTTTTTCTTTTTCGGTGCGGGTGTGAACTTTTTTGGTTACCAGCACTGGTTTCGATTCCTGAGCGGTGAGTATAGTGCCTGCACAGAAGAATAAAATTAGAAGTGTAAATCTCATAGTTTAAAAGTATCATTTTTTTTGGATGCGGAGTTGACTGAGGAATTCTTTTTGTAATCCATAGTGGAGTACCACGATATTTAACAACATAGAAACATGAGGAACATAGAGAGGTGTATACTTCCCTTTTGGCTGCGGGGTCAAAATCCAAACAACAAAAAAGCGGCTTAAAGCCGCTCTTAAAATTCTTTGTAGATCAGATCAATAAAAAAATGGTTTGTGATCGCTGTAGTTTTTCATTTCATCAGGGGCAGGACTCTTGCGGTGATAGGTTGCCAGTTTTTCATCGAGCTTTTCCACATAAGGCGCGAATTTTTCGTAAGTCATGGTTTTAGGGATACTTACCATGTAGTCTTTGTCCTTGTATCTCACCCTTGTTGGAACTGCTGTAAGTGCATTACTGAAGGTCCTGTCCTGTATAAAATACGGGAAAGGTGCCTTTAGCTGATGGCCGTATTTGTTTTTGAGCACAATTGCCATTTCACGGGTGGGGTTTCCGGCCTCCACCACTTTGGCGGCTGAATCTTCGGGCACAAATCCAATAGAGGAGTTATAAACATAATCGCGTTCGGCAAGCAGGTAAAAATCTTCTGTCATTGCAATTGTAGAGCTTGCCCGCAGCGTTGAATCTACAAAGATCCCCGAGGTATTACCCTTCAGCAGGGCATCAGATGAATTACTGAAGATAAAGTACACCTTGCTGAATTTGTAATTGTTGTTGAATGCGCGAACAATATTCTGATTTATCAGATACTGTTCGGCCTCTTTCTGATCTGCTTCCTCGGTCTTGCCACTTTTTCTCAGTTCGTCAATCAGCGTCTGGTTGGTTTTTAAGCGCACCACCAGCGCGCCATTTTTTAACTGATTGATCTGCCATGAAGACACAGCTTCTCTGCGTTTTTTGAAGTTCTCATGCGTTTTGGGATTTTTGTAGTCTTCATCGCTGACCTCAGGCACCATTTGAGCGAAAAGTGCAGCGTTTAAACTGGTTACCATCAGTAATGTGATGTATTTTTTATTTAACCACCGAGCCATTTTCAATACTTGTTTTTATTGGTGAAACAAAACTCAGCTCCCCGTTCGGGTTTTCGGCCATAAGGATCATGCCCTTACTTTCTATGCCCTTTATTTTACGTGGAGCCAGATTAGCAAGCAAGCAAACTTTATGCCCGATGATGTCTTCCGGCTTGTAAAATTGCGCTATTCCGCTGACAACTACGCGTTTATCTACGCCGGTATCCAGGAGCAACTTCAGCAGCTTGTCGGTTTTTGGTACAACTTCTGCTTCTAAAATAGTGGCGGTGCGAATGTCCATTTTGCTGAAATCATCAAATGATGTTTCTGCCTTGATCGGATTTGCCATAACCGGGTCTGCATTTTCTGTTTTAGCTGCTTTTAATTTATCAAGCTGTTTTTCTATTTCAGGATCCTCTATCCTGGCAAACAATAATTCCTCTTTGTTAATCTTGTGGCCAGACGCCATGTTGGAAGTATTGGCAGCCGCGGTCCATTTTAATTCCTGCATATTGAGCATCTTAAAAAGGCGGCCAGAGGTAAAGGGAATAAATGGCTCAGCAAGTATTGCCAGGTTGCATGAGATCTGCAGAGCCACATTTAGAATGGTTTTTACCCTTGTCTCATCGGTCTTTATTTTTTTCCACGGCTCTGTATCGGCGAGGTATTTATTCCCCATTCTGGCCACATTCATCCACTCTGCCACCGCCTCCCTGAACCTGAACTGTTCAAGCGAAGCTGCAATACGTTGCGGTGCCGAGGCAAGTATCTGAAGGGCTACCATATCCTCTTGCTGGTAATTTACCGCCTCAGGCACTTTGCCATTAAAGTATTTGTGGGTAAGCACCAGGGTACGGTTCACAAAATTCCCGAATATGTTTACCAGTTCGCTGTTGTTGCGGGCCTGAAAATCTTTCCAGGTAAAATCATTGTCTTTGTTCTCGGGCGCGTTTGCGCAAAGTGTGTAACGGAGCACATCCTGCTTGCCGGGAAACTCGCTTAGGTATTCGTGCAGCCACACTGCCCAGTTACGCGACGTGCTTATTTTTTCACCTTCAAGGTTCAGAAATTCATTGGCAGGCACGTTATCGGGCAGCACAAACTCACCATGTTCCATAAGCATACTCGGAAAAATGATGCAGTGAAAAACAATATTGTCCTTACCAATAAAATGAATAAGTCTGCTCTCTTTGCTTTTCCAGTACAATTCCCAGGTGTCGGGCAGTAACTCGCGTGTGGCTGAGATGTACCCAATTGGCGCGTCGAACCAAACGTACAGCACCTTGCCGTCGGCACCCTCTACCGGCACTCTTACGCCCCAGTCAAGATCACGGGTCATAGCCCGTGGCTGCAGACCATCAC
>JAEZDS010000040.1 GCA_023433205.1 Bacteroidota bacterium | reverse complement strand
GAAAAATAAGATGTTTCATGTATTTATTTTAGTGAATGGTAAAAGTAAAAAAAAAGGGGAAGCTTTGCCTCCCCAATTTGGTTCCGCCACCATGGGTTTTGCCCTCGCCGGCACCTGGACTGAAGTAATCAATAGTTAGTTTAATCGCTTCGCTCCTTGTACACTTTCCCCCGTGGTGACGGAATATCTTAATAATAAACAGGTCGGCGAACGCCGCTTATATATTTGCTAAAGCGGATCACCTGCCTGGTGTAACCATATTCATTATCATACCAAACGTACAGCACTATGCTTTTTTTATCGGGCGATACAATAGTTGCCTGGCTATCGAAAACACTCGGACATGGATTGCCTATCACATCTGTGCTTACCAGCTCATTGCTGAATGCGAACTGTATCTGCTCCATTAATTTGCCTTCCAGCGCGTATTTCCGTACGATCTCGTTTACTTCGTCGCGGCTAACTTCTTTTTTTACGTTGAGATTAAGAATTGCCAGACTTACGTTAGGGGTTGGGACCCTAACCGAGTTCGCGGTAAATTTTCCGCTAAGATGCGGCAATACTTTTTTAAGCGCGCTTTCTGCACCTGTTTCAGTAATTACCATATTAAGCGCTGCGGAACGACCGCGGCGATATTTTTTGTGATAGTTGTCCAGAAGGTTCTGGTCGTTTGTATAAGAGTGTACCGTTTCTATGTGTCCTTTTTCAATACCCAGTTCCTTATCCATGATATAAAGAATAGGCATGATGGCATTGGTGGTACAGCTGGCCGCACTGAAGATCTTTTGCTTGTTCAGATCAACCGTTTCATGATTGATGCCGTGTACAACATTTGGCACATCGCCTTTGGCAGGCGCAGTAAGAAGCACCTTGTCAACTCCTTTCGCCTGAAGGTGGCGTCCTAATTCTTTATCATCTCTGAAAACTCCTGTGTTATCAATTACAAGCGCGTTATTGATACCGTACTTTGTGTAATCAACATCCTCGGGGTTTTTGGCATCGATCATGTGAACGGTATGTCCGTTTATGATCAGCGTGTTGTTTTCCGTGTCAGCTATCACTGTACCAGGGAATGGACCGTGAACTGAGTCAGTGCGCAGAAGATCTGCGCGTTTAACTATTTCCTCAGCTCCTCCGCCACGGGTAACAATTGCTCTCAGGCGAAGCTGCTCGCCCTTTCCTGCCAGATTGATCAGCTCACGGGCAGCAAGGCGACCAATACGTCCAAAGCCGTATAATACAACGTCTTTAGGAGTAATACCATTGCCATTACCAATAAATTTACTCAGCTTATCACCGATAAAATCGGATTTGCCTTTATAATTTTGATTTTCGGTATGCCATTCGTAGGCCAGTTTTCCGATATCTATCCGTGCAGGCCCAACCTCAGATTCAAGAATTTCTTTTGCAAGCTCCAGCGTTTCAAACACTGTGATTGGTTTTTTTACGATGTCTTTTGCATACTGGTGCAGGTTCATTATCTGGCTGGCGCTGCGGTCATACAGCTGATTCCGGAACAACAGGAGTTCAATGGATTTCTCGTACCACAACCTGCCCACAACATTAATAAGTTCAAGCGCCGCTTTTTCACGATCTATCCACTCATTCAGTTGCTCTTCGTATTCCACGCTAACTTTTTCTAGAGTTTTCATTTAGTTCTTCAATGTTTTATCCTTCTACACTATTCCGCACAGCAGTTAAAGTGCAGTTTTGAAGGTTTTAAATTAAAAAAAATTTTTGCAAAAGTACGTATTCATTCGTGTAAAGAAGTTATTTTGTTGATAAACCTTTTATAAACTGTCGATAAAAGGCTAAAAACTTCCGGTGAAGCAGATTTTTAAGAACCTTTATCAATATCCGTGGCCGGTTTTTGCGCAGGGAAAGGTACTTTTGTTTTCTATGAGTTACCTTATCTGGGCCATCATTGTTATCTGGGCCCTTTCCCGAATTGTTAATGTTGTGGCAGCAGCCTCGCGGAAAAAGCGTGCCACTCATTTTAACAAAAGCCATACTGATCACAGGACCGGGAGCCAGAAAAAGCATAGGAACCCTCTGGATAACGAAGGGGAGTACGTTGACTTTGAGGAAGTGAAATAAAATAATCAGGCCTTCAGTCTGGCCTCTTCCATCTGTTGCACAAATTCGTCAAAAAGGTAGCGCGCATCATGCGGACCAGGATTGGCTTCGGGATGATACTGCACTGAAAAGGCCCGGTGGTTTTTCAGTTTTATGCCTTCAACAGTATTGTCGTTGAGATTAAGGTGAGTGATCTCAATATTTTTATTTTTCGCGATCGCTTTCTCGTCAACCGTAAATCCGTGGTTTTGTGAAGTGATCTCGCTTTTATTGCTTACCAAATTTTTAACCGGGTGGTTGATGCCACGGTGGCCGGTGTGCATTTTGTAGGTTCCGATCCCCTGCGACTGGGCGAGCAGCTGCTGCCCCAGGCAAATACCAAAAACAGGGATTCCTGATTCAACAAACCTTTTCACCTCCGCAATTTCATCCTTCATCACCGCGGGATCGCCTGGTCCGTTACTCAGCATAATTCCATCGGGATTAAAAGCCAGCACTTCCTCAAGTTTTGTTTTCATGGGAAAAACCTTTACAAAACAACCTCTCTGGGCAAGTGAGTTCATTATATTGCGTTTGGCACCATAGTCCATTAACGCCACTTTATAGTTGGAATTAAGATCACCAACCGTATAACTTTTTGTAGTGGAAACCCTTGATGAAAGTTCAAGGCCTTCCATTTTAGGAACTTCAGCCAGTATCTTCTTTAACTCGGCAACATCCAGTATTTCCGAAGAGATAACGCAGTTCATTGCGCCTTTATCCCTGATATGCCGCACCAAAGCACGGGTATCGACTTCACAGATTGAAACAATATTCCCTTCTTCAAAATACTGCTGCAGGCTTTTCTGAGCCCTTGGCCGCGAATGGCCGTTATTGAACTTTTTACAGACGATCCCGGCGATCTTTATGGAATCACTTTCATTCTCAGACTCTTCAGTACCGTAATTACCAATGTGCGGGTTGGTCATCACAATGATCTGCCCGAAATAAGAAGGGTCGGTGAAGATCTCCTGGTAACCGGTCATTCCGGTATTAAAACATACTTCTCCTGAGGTGGTGCCAATTTTACCGGCCGCTTTTCCCTCAAATACTTTTCCATCTTCTAGTACCAGTAATGCTTTGGGAAGAGAGGCGTATTTTAGCTGCATAATTTTCTTTAGAAATTGATTTCCAAAAGGCAAAAGTACAATTAATTTGCCTTTGGTACTGCTTTTATGCTGACCCTTTTTCTGCCTGGTCTTCCCCGCATTTTTGGAGCACCCCACAACTTTTGTCCGCGGCATTGTTTATGTAATTCGGACTTTTTATATTTACGGGTTATTAAACCACACACATCACTGAGTAAAGCATTGGCAATAAGATGCCTAATTTTGTTAACTTAGCACAATAATCCCCCTGATATGAACAGACTGCTGTTATCCTGCCTCCTTTTAATGTCTATTCTTTTTGCCCGACAAGCGCAATCTCAAAATTTTGCCGTGTGGTTATCGCCCGGGGGACAAGACCTCACCGAGTGTTACAACCCTAATGGAAATTCAGGCGTAGGTGCAGTAGTAACCTTAACCAATATCGCCTACAACGCTCAGGAGTGGTATGTATTTGCTCCCAACTCCTGCACTACGGCACCTTCTTTCACCTGTACTTCGGTTGACTGCCGCACAGTAAACATTGACTATGCATGTTGTGGAACATATACGGTGATTGTTGCCGCTATAAATACCACTATCAATGCACCCAACACACTTACCGTAACCACTGATACCGCTTACGCTACAATTATCTGTCCCAATACAGCAACGGCCACACCAAGCGCCTCTGCCATTTGTCTTGGCGACCAGGTGACAATTGTTGGAAATGGCGCTCAGACATACAACTGGTTTACTTCGTCAGGACAAAGCAGTATCAACGCCAACCCTGTTACCTTCTCGCCCACCAGTATTACCACGATTACCATGACCGGGACAACTTCCATAGCACAGGGTGGATGCACAGTTTTTGCTACTACTACAGTGGGTGTGCAGCAGGCCACGGTCTCCGTTACTCCGGCAGCCCAAACCATCTGTCTGGGCAGTCAGATATGTTTTACTGCCAATGCTGGACCTGTTTCTAACAGTTCCGTCACGCCGGGCACTACAACAACAGGCATTCAGTGGTTCGATCCTAACAACAACTCCTTTGGCACCGGTTATACAGCATGTACGCCGGCGATAGCAGGCAACTACAGTGCAGTGGCGCTTCACCAGGGCGCTGCGGGCACGTGTACAGCTGCCGCAATTTCAGCGGTCACTATCAGTAACAGTATTACCGTAAGCGCAGGCAGCCATTCACCCAATGTCTGCCCCAATGCCAATGTCACCTTAACCGCCGTTTCCATGCAAACAGCGGGAGCCTCCTATACGTGGACAGCCCCGGGCGGCCAAACCTTAACCGGCAATCCTGTAGTTTTCCAGCCATCAGTTGCGACCTGTTATACGGTTGATGTGGATTATTTTGGTTGTCCCGGACAGAATACTGTCTGTGTGGGCATGGCTTCGTTAACGCCCACTGTAACAGCTAACTCCAATAGTATTTGTCCTGGCACTTCGGTAACCCTTACAGGTTCGGGTGGTGCAACCTATTCCTTTTATTATGTACATCCCGGGCCAAATCCGGTATTGATCGGTACGCCAAGTACGGCGGTTAATAATGTAGCCCATTCACCCACACTGAACCCGATGTTTCCGGCTACTTACAGTATGGCTGCATTCTCCGGCGGTTGCTCAGGCTCAGCGGTGATCAATATTTTTGGCTATTCACTCAGTCCTACTTTTGGCGCTACCACACCTTCGGTTTGCCCCAGCAGCACGGTAACATTTACTGCCGGTAACGTTGGGGCCGGGGCCAACTACACCATATATGCTCCTTATCCAACCAATCCAACAAGCATATACGCGGGACCAAATAGCAGCCACACGCATGTGCCCAGTCCGTTTTCACCTCCCCAGACATACACACTTTGGGCTGACAGCGCAGGCTGTACAGGTTCTGCAAACTTCCAGCTGGGTCTGCTTGCTTTAACTCCTACTATCACACCATCTTCCGCTTCTATTTGTCCTGGCACCCAATTTACGATGGAAGCCAGCGGTGGTGCGGGCACAACGTACACATTTTATGCAGCGCCTGCTAACCAGATCCCAAATCCCGGTGACACCTATTCTGTTACTTATACCCCAACCCTTAACCTCCCGCAAACTTATACTGTTCAGGCCGATAGCGCCAGCTGCGTGGGTACTGCAACAATTGAAATTGGAGAACTCAACCTGAACAGTGTACTCACTGTGTCTGCAGCGCCGGGTATCTCAGTTTGTCCCGAAACTACTTTTACCTTAACTGCCAATATGGGTGCAGGCACTTCTTATACCTTTGATGCCCCAACGGGCACCCAGCTGCCAATGCAGGGGTCTAACTCCGCCAGTCATTCCTTAACCGCCTCTCAGCTCGCACTCAATGGAACCTATACAGTTACTGCAGATAGTGCGGGATGCAAGGGTACTGAAACAATCACCATATCAAGAAAGATACTTAATCCGGTGCTGAGTGTGTCACCGCCGACAGTATGTGCCGGTATTGACGTAGTTTTGAACGCTAGCGGTGGCAATGGGACCAGTTTTACATTTCTGCGACCCGATCCGGGCAATTTTCCGCCGGTGCAACCAGTTGGCACACCATCATCGGCTGCCAATAGTGCAACACACTCTCCAGGACCCACTGTAAATACGACCTATACGGTTTTTGTTGACAGTTTGCAATGCCAGGGCACCGGCACTGCGCAGGTTATTATCGCACCTGGCCTGATAGTTTCAGGCACAGCATCTTCACCCACAGTGTGTTCAGGCCAGTCTGCCACACTGTCGGCAATAGGACCAACCAATGCCTCTTACTCCTGGACACAGATCACAGGTACAAATGCACCTGTTCCTGTTGCCGGTGGCACCTCACTCAATTATTCCACAGTTTCACAGGGCATACCGGTGAATCCCACTGTTAATACCCAGTACGTGATCACCGGCATTGATCCTAACGGTTGCCGTGGCACAGATACTGTATATATAAATATCAACCCTACTGCCTCATTGAGTATTTCTCTTTCGCCAAAGAACAGCACCATCTGTCCTGGTCAATCAGCCACCCTTACAGCAAGCGGTACTACAAGTTATAGCTGGATCCCTGGCAATAACCTTCAGCCATCCTCTACTGTACCGACAGTTGTTGCCACTCCGTCGGCAACAACAATTTACACCGTAGTGGGCACGAATAATCTTGGTTGTTACGGTACATCTACACTTCAGTTGGTTGTAGGGCAATGGCCGATCCTGTCGATCTCGCCTTCCGCCTATTCGGTATGCCCTGGGTTTAATTCTACGCTTACCGCATTTGGAGCGATCTCTTACACATGGACTGGCACCACCGCCTCTGTTCCTAACACCTTTACAACACCAATTCTCCAGCAATCTGTTGCGGTTGGACCAGGATCATATACTGTACAGGGCTCAAACGGAGGTACCTGTATAAGAGACACACTGATCTCGATAGGCACAGCTACCAATCTTACAATCAATGTGGCTAAAAGCAGCAACACCACCTGTATTGCCAGCAACTATCCCAAATTCTCGCACCCTGTAACTTTTACCGCGTCAGGAGCAGCCAATTATGTATGGCAACCATACAATCCTGCCTACATGACATACTCCCTTGGTCCTATTACAACGGTGAGGCCGCCGGCAAGTACCTGTTACACTGTAACCGGATACAACAGTGTATGCTCCGGCACTGCAGTGTCGTGTGTTACGGTAATTCCACAGTTTACAATGAATGTGGTTCCGCCATTGCCTGCCATGTGTCTTGGTGATTCAGTAAAACTCAGCATTACTAACGTCAGCACTCTTGCTGTAGGACCGCCATCAGCTTTTTCCTATTCATGGACAGAGGCTGAGAATGCTCCCCCCATCAGCATAAGCGATTATCTTGAACCGGTAGTAACAGTATTTCCGCAAAACACAACCACCTATAGTGTGGAAGTCCGCGATTCCAGGGCCTGCGTTTCACTGCCAAGACTTGTTACCGTAACTGTATTTCCAAGACCAATCACCGCGGTATCAACGCCCACCATCAACAATGTGCCCACCAATACTGTTTGTTTTGTAGGAGTGCATACCGGACCTCCGGATGTGCTGATCACACTAACAGCCGAGAACAAGAACGGCAGTCTGCCGTTTGGCGTGGTGCCAACCTACACCTGGCTACAGCCCTACAAGCCGCCTGTTAATTCAATACTTACGCCGGCTAATAATAATGAAGTAACAGTAAATGCCCCGATGAGGCTGCCCACTGTGGCCGTGTACACCGTGATCTCAGGCTACAATGGAGTACCAGGCTGCGCGGTTCAGAACACTATAGACATTAGGGTTGTGGACTGCAGACCTGTTTCATCGGTAACCGCTCCAATCTGGGTAATGGCCGAGCCGGTAGACACCATCTGTGCGCAGGAATGTGTGACTTTTGTTTCACTAACAGATTCTATGGCAGGCGGGCCTCAAACTTATACCTGGACCTTTGAAGGAGGCAGCCCCGGAACTTCAAACGAAAAAAATCCTACAGTTTGTTACAACCTTCCTAATCCAAACGGCTACAATGTGATCTTAAGGGTTTCTAATCCTTACCCAATCGCTGATGGAGGCAGCTCGCGGGTAATAGGTGTGCTGCGAGAAGTAAAAGTCGTTGACGTGCCCAATGTTTCCATTATAGATCCAGGAAATCGCCGGAGTGACACTACGGTCCGGTTCGGAACTCCGGTGGAGCTCAAAGCCAAGGGAGGCCTGACCTACCAGTGGTCACCGAACTACAACATCTCATCACTTACAGGCACCAGCGTAGTTGTTAAACCTTACCGAACAACACAGTACATTCTTACCGGCTATAACAGCAAATCCTGTTTCTCGCGCGACACAATTGATGTAATTGTGATAGAAGACTGCGGCGAGATGTTCGTTCCTAACGCTTTCTCTCCGAATGGTGACGGACATAACGACGTCTTAAAAGTGAACGGTATTTGCCTGGAGACCATGTCATTTATGATCTTTAATCGCTGGGGCCAGAAAGTTTTCGAAACCAATCAACAGTCAGTTGGCTGGGACGGAACTTTTAACGGAGAACCGATGAACACCGGGGTATTTGTTTATCGCCTTGAAGGACGAACCTACGATGGTAAAGCCTACAGTTCGAAGGGTAATATCACCTTAATTCGCTAGATCTTATGAGATACAGACATATATTTTCGGCACTGATCGCAGGTTTCTGCGCAACTACTACACAGGCGCAGGACATTCACTTCTCGCAGTTTGGTGAAACGCCCAGCATCATAAACCCTGCACTTGCCGGGGTAACTTATGATACAAGGGTTGCTGTAAACTTTAAAGATCAGTGGTCAGCAGTTGCCACAAGGTATCGCACGATCGGACTCTCGTTTGAGCAGACGATCCAGCACAAAAAGTTAAAAAACAATTATTTCGCCATTGCGGTTAATATTTTCAGAGACGAGGCAGGTGACGCTAAACTTACGATCTTGAACCCTAATATTGGAGTTGCCTATCTGCAGCGCATAAACAAACAGATGAAATTTTCCGGCGGTCTGCAAACCGGTTTCTTTTATCGTACCATAGATGTATCCAGTTTGCGCTGGGGTGAACAATATGATGGCTACAGTTACAATGGCAACCTGCCAACTGGTGAACCCTCGACTCCACGCAGTTCAATTACAGCTTTTGATCTGGGAGGAGGGGTGAACCTGAACTTTAACCAAAGTGATAAATTTTTGTCAGCAAAAAGCGCGGCACGTTTTGATGTGGGTCTGGCTGCATATCATTATGGAGTAGGCAGAAGTTCTTTTATAATTACTTCAGAAAAACTTCAGACACGCATCTGTGCCTATTTTAATGGGGAGTTTGCAATTCCAAATTCAATCAACTCAATTATGCCAAGCATTTTATATATGCGTCAGGGCCCCAGTTCAGAACTTATTGCCGGCACAATGCTAAAATTTACGCTTGGCGATCCCTCAACTTACACGTCCAACAAAAAACCGCGTTCAATAGCAATAGGAGGATACTACCGCTGGAGAGACGCTATTATCCCGGCCATTCTCATCACAAACAACAAATATTCACTGGGAGTTGCCTATGATATTAATATCTCAGCTCTTACACCCGCTTCAAATCGCAGAGGTGGCTTAGAACTGATGCTGAGGTACAACATGTTGCCAGGCTACGGAGTTAACTTAGGACGAAGAGATACTAAAGCCTCGTACTAGAAGGAATTGAAATCTGCGGTAGAGACTTACAGTTTAATTTATTGTTACTCATCAAACTGAAAAATTTTGTACAAAATGTTTTATGCCCAATGATTTTTTCGAGTTCAAGAAATTCCGCATAAAACAAGACAAATGCGCTATGCGCGTGAGCACTGATGCAGTGCTGCTCGGAGCCTGGACGTCTACCAATGGCAGCAAGTATATACTGGATATTGGAACAGGTACGGGCGTAATTGCCCTGATGATGGCGCAGAAATCCGAGGCCCGGATCGTAGCCATTGATATTGACAAAGAAAGCTATGAGCAGGCTCTGACCAATGTACAGGAAAGCAATTATGCCGACAGGATATCTGTAATTCACTGTGCGTTTCAGGATTTTGTACAGGAGCAGTCTCAGAAATTCAACCTCATAGTAACTAATCCGCCATACTTTATTGATTCTCTAAAAAGTAACACCGGCTCCAGAACTATTGCCAGACATACCGATACACTATCTTTCGATGATCTGATTAGCGGAGTTAAGAAGATTTTACATGAAAAGGGTAAATTTTGCCTCATTCTGCCAAAAAATGAGGCAGAAACTTTTCGTTCAAAGGCTGAAGCTCATGGTTTGTATCTGAGCAAGTTAATGCGGGTACGCACCACCACCGAAAAAAGTTCAGAGAAGCGGCACCTCATGCAATTTGAGTTCAAGGAATCTGAGTTTTCAGAATCCACCCTGATAATTGAAGCTGATAGTCACCGCAATTACACGGCAGAATACAAAGCGCTCACAAAAGATTTTTATATTAATTTCTGATCTTCTTGCCACTTCGTTTATTGTTCAGCAGCTTCTGTTCAAAAACCAACTAATAGCTCCTCATTTTATCAAAGGTTGAGGTAAGCGCGGCTTTAAGCTTGTCGCTTGCCGCTTTTACTGCCTGCTGATAGGTGTCTGCATGAACGGTTACTGAAACCGGCTTCAGGTTATCAACCCGCGCTTCCATCATACAACGTTTATCGTTTCCGCCTCCTTTGTGGCTGTTCTCATCGTCAAGATGTACCTGTACACTGCTGAGACGATCGCTGAACCTTTTGAGGGCGTGTTCAACCATATCATGCAGGGGGGTAATAAACTCATCCCTTCCTTCTACCTGGTTACTTGTGTTAAATTGTATCAACATGGTTTATGTATTATTAGATAGTGAAATATCTTTCGTAAATAATGCAATAAGCATGCCTGTGGTGTTGCCACCCTTCTTAAGGATAAAGTCCAACTGGCCCATTTTCTGAAAATTTGTGAATCCTATAATAAACCGCCTCCCTACACGTTAATCTCAAAAAGAACAAATGATGATCCGGCAATTACTATTAGCGCCTGCCATACTGATTGCGCCTGCTCTTTTTGGGCAGCAGGAGCAAATTAATCCAGCAGGCGTATTCCAGAGGAATGAGGTTGGTGTTAATACCGGTCCTTTGCTATTACCCATGCTGGGAAGTGATGAGGCCATACAGTCGCCAGTGGTTACCTACAAACGAAGACTCTCGGATAAACTTGCTTTTCGTATATCCGCAGGTGCCCACCCAATGAGGAAAATCTACAATTTCAATGAATGGACCAGATTTGAAACAGTGGATAGCATGCGTCACTCTCAGTCTCAGAAGTATAGAGGCACAAACTTTTTATTGCGAACCGGTTTTGAGTACCGTAAGACTATTGCGAGGAATGCGAGCTTTGTATTTGCGGGCGAAATGCAGTTGATGTACAGTAATATTCATGGCACCATAACCGGCAGGTTGCCGTCTGATTCTTTGCAGGAAATCGATCAAAAAGAAGCGAAGTACGACCGACTGTCCAAAAGCGTTCAGCAAGACAGCTACATAACCGGCTTGAGATATGGGCTGGGACTGAGCGCCGGCATGATCATCGAACTGGGAGACGGTTTCCTGTTGTCGCCTGAATTCAGACTCGACGCATTTGATGGAACCCTGAAAACCGCGGTCACAAATAATTATTCGGGAGTTAGCACCACGTCCTACACTTCAGTTTTCAAGTTTTACACGGGGACTCCGATGACTGAGGTGCATCTCTATTATAGGTTTTGAAGTGGTGAGGGCCTCTCAAACATTCAGGATTGACCCAGTTACCCAAAGCGGTACTTATAGTGCTGTGCCAGATTTTACTATCACTTGAAATTTCTATTGCCTGATCAACCCGGAATACTTGTTTTCTATGATCGTTTACAAGCTCCAGCAGATAAACGCCAGGCCAAAATGATCAAAAGACCCCGAGTGTGTACCTCTGCTAATGGCGGGATCTACAGCTTAGCGCTGCCTGATCCCGGGCGCAGCGAAGCAGGACCGAGCGTTTAGAAAAAGCCCGGTGGGCTTTTTTAGCGAGGGGCCGGCCTGCAGGGAAGCGGGATACCATTGGCCGGGTGTAAAATCAAAAAACCCCCACTAAATTAATAGTGAGGGCTTTTTGTAATCCCGATAGCAATCGGGATGGCATCTTAGGCAGCGCTTGGCATTTGCAAGGCTGAAAGCCGCAGCAAGTGTTTAGCGCTGCCTAATCCCGGCTGAAGCGCAGCGGAACGCCGGGAGACATACATACCATAACGCAAAAAGCCTCACTATTTCTAGCAAGGCTTTTTGACTTTAAAATTGGCATCGACATCCCCGATAG
>JAEZDS010000235.1 GCA_023433205.1 Bacteroidota bacterium | reverse complement strand
TTGCACAGTTTACGCAACTCTGAATTTCCTTTGGCAATGGCTTTTATACGAACCGGAGATATGCCTTTCATCTCAAAATAGTTCTTCAGGGTATTGGCCTGTCTGGAGGTGAGTTCCAGGGCCGGTTCAGGGCTCATGCGCGCATCGGTATGGGTGATTACTTCCAGCTTTAGTGAGGTATTGGTCTTCAGCCGGGTTACAATGTGCTGAAGCTCCTTTTTATCCTGCGCGGTAAGTGATCTCCCTTCATCTGAAAATACCAGGTTTTTAATAACATCAATTTCTTCAAGTCCTTCACCTGCCTCAGCTGTGTGGTCACTGATGACCATTCGTGTGGAGATGCGTGGACTGAGGGCAAATACAAAGCCATTGTCCCTTGTGCGGCCATCTGTTACAAAATCGCCTGCAGAGGTGTACAGTGCTGTAGGATCAGTTGTGTTTATATCTACAATATTGTCAACTTTTAGTATGTAATCCTGATGAAGTTTTATTTCTTCAAAAGTGAAATGGCCGTTCTCTCTTGTCATTGTTTTTGCAAGAGAGTCGCCATAATAACTGAAAAGATACACCTTGCTGAATTTCATTACATCCTGTTTGTCGCTGGAGTGGGCAAGGATACCTTCTATGTTTTTGTTCACCGCCTTGAAATTGCGTCTTTCATCAAGCAGATTTTCAAGCTGCAGCATGGTGGGGTCAACACTTAAAATAATACCGTTCTCATCAATAAGTATTCTTGAAGGCAGCTTAAGGATGTTGTATTTGCGGCAAACTTCTTCATTAAAGCCTTTTCCCGCAAAACCGTTTGTAAAAATGTGCAGACTGTCCTGCGCTATGCTTTCTTTCCAGCTCTTGGCATCGCTTTGCACTGCAATTGCAATGATCTCAAAGCCTTCAGCATTCTTGTAGGCAGCTTGTTTGTATCTGGCGGCAATTCTTTTAAGCCAGTGATTATAGAGACCCGACACCAGATCAGTGGAACTCCAGAAATGAAGCAGCACGATCTTTTTCATGTAAGGCATGGTAACACTGTGCATAGTGTGGCCCTCACGCAGAATAAATGAAGGCGCTTTATTGCCAGCTTTGATTTCTGTTTCCTGAGCTGTAACCAGCTGCGAGGAGAACAGAAGAACAAGAAGAATTAATTTTTTCATTTCACCGCAAGTTCTTCCAGTGCTTTCAGAAGTTCTTCGCCGCGCAAATTTTTTCTCAGGATCACTCCTTTGTCGTTAATTAGAAAATTCATAGGAATACCTGAAACACCGTACTGCGCGGCAGCGGCGTTGCCCCAGCCCTTCAGATCGCTCACATGGTAATTCCAGCTCAATCTGTCCTTTACTATTGCATTTTTCCATGCTTCAGGATTGGCGTCGAGAGATACGCTGTACACGGTAAAACCCTTTCCACCTTTAAATTTAAGATCTTTATATGTTTCATAGGCTTTCACCACATGAGGATTTTCATAACGACAGGGACCGCACCAGCTGGCCCAGAAGTCAATCAATACCAGTTTTCCTTTAAGGGAAGAAAGCGCAATTTCTTTTCCTTCTGGATTCTTCATCACAATCTCTGGTGCCCGGTTTCCGAGGTTCAGTCCAACCACAGGATCTTGTTTAAACAGGGTGAAATTAAGGGCAAAAGATGCCAGCACCGTGAGCACAGCGGCAAGCAAGGTTTTTTGTTGTAATGTTACTTTTTTCATTTTCTGATTATTTCTGCGCCTATGGCGTTCAGTCGTTTATCGATGTGCTGATAGCCCCGGTCTATCTGGTTAATATTGCTGATCTCGCTGATGCCGCGCGCGTTCATGGCCGCGATCAGCAATGCCACGCCGGCTCTGATGTCGGGACTGGACATGCTAATAGGTTTTAGCTGGATCTTTCTGTCGAGGCCCATTACAGTAGCGCGATGGGGATCGCACAAAATGATCTGTGCCCCCATGTCAATCAGCTTGTCAACAAAAAACAATCTGCTTTCAAACATTTTCTGATGAACCAGCACATTGCCCCGGGCCTGTATTGCCGTCACTAAAGCTATACTGATGAGGTCGGGGGTGAAGCCCGGCCAGATGGCATCGCTTACGGTTAGTATTGAACCATCAATAAAGGTATCGATCTCATAGTGGTCCTGAGCCGGAATATAAAGGTCTTCACCTTTTCTTTCCATTTTAACGCCCAGTCTCCTGAAGATCTGGGGAATGATACCCAGGTTGTCGTAACTCACATCTTTTATAGTTATCTCCGACTGTGTAACCGCAGCCATGCCAATAAATGAACCAATTTCGATCATATCGGGAAGCATGCGGTGCGATGTGCCATTCAGCTTTTTAACTCCTTCAATGGTCAGAAGATTTGAGCCCACTCCTGAAATTTTCGCGCCCATGCGGTTAAGCATCTTACAAAGCTGCTGCAGGTAAGGTTCGCAGGCGGCATTGTAGATGGTTGTGATGCCTTCGGCGAGCACGGCAGCCATCACAATATTGGCGGTACCGGTAACCGATGCTTCATCCAGCAGCATATAAGTGCCACGGAGATTTTTCCCTTCAACTTCAAAAATTTCCTTGTCCTCAAGGTATTTGAATTTGGCTCCCAGGGCTTCAAAGCCCATAAAGTGAGTATCAACACGACGGCGGCCAATTTTATCACCGCCGGGCTTTGCCATATAAGCCTTTCCAAAGCGTGTAAGCATGGGGCCCACCACCATCATGCTGCCCCTGAGGCTGCCGCCTTTTTTCCTGAATTCAGGCGAAACCAGGTAATCCACGTTTACATTGTCGGCCTGGAATGTGTATTCTTCATGCCCGCTTTTCCGGACTTTTACGCCCAGTTCAGAAAGCAGTTCAATCAATTTATTTACATCAACAATGTCTGGTACGTTACCGATCACCACTTTATCGGAAGTAAGAAGCACTGCGCATAAGATCTGCAGAGCTTCATTTTTTGCGCCTTGCGGAATAATTTCACCTTTCAGTTGTTTGCCGCCATGGACCTCAAAAACTGCCATATTAAAATTTCCTGTTTTTGTGCTTGTGATGCTGGTTTTTGTGTTTGCCGCCCTTGTGAAAGAATTTTTTTGGTGCCGCGCCGCGCAATTCCTGATGCGAGCTGAGAGGGGCCGTACCTTCCACTTTGAGTTCTCCTCCTGACAGTTCTGCCAGGTTCTTCAAAATGATGTCATCGGTAATGGTATCCTTGTTCCAGTTGAAATAGGATTTTTTCAGGTGGTTTGCGATCTGCCTTGATAGTTCATTCCGTTCCTGTCCTTCGGGGAGCTCACGTGCTTTTTTGATGATCTCCTCTATGGTTTTCCCGTAGTGTTTGTACCTGATCCGCCCCTTGGGGTAGTCGAGCCTTTTGGGTTTTTCCTTAAAAATGTCGGCGGTAGGTTTTGCATAGGGGCTGTCAACATCCAGCTTAAATTGTGATATAATAAACAGGTGGTCCCATAGTTTATGGGTAAAATCTGTTTGGTCACGAAGAGGAGGGTTTAGTTGGCCCATGATCTGAATAATGGCTCTGGCGCAAAGATTACGTTCGTCGCGGTCTTTAATTGTGCAGCAGTATTCGATCATGCCCTGAATGTTTCTGCCGTATTCAGGAATGATGAGTCGTGGCAATTGCGTATTATACTCCATAGATTAGAAAGTTTAAATATACTGAAAAATGGTTTTGTGGTGTGAGAAGGCAGTTTTTACTCTTCTCTGTGTGGCGCAAAGGTAACATTCTTTAACGGCCCGGCGGTATCCCTCAAGGCTTGCTGTGCGTATAAGACCACACTGTGGCCTGTTGTTTTGTTGCTGGAGTTCGTAGAGCCTGGCTTAAAAGGACTCAGGCGTGGGGAAGAAAAACGGGGGCATGGCACGGGGAGTTCTTTTGGTTTTCTGGTAATTTCAGAAAATGCTGCAAATTTATTTTGTACACTAAGAAACTCTGCGTACATTTGCCGTCCCGAAAATTTCTTGTCTTGCGGTTCTCAGGCGAATCT
>JAEZDS010000222.1 GCA_023433205.1 Bacteroidota bacterium | reverse complement strand
GTACAACGCGCGCTAAAATAGAAAATGGAGCCTTCTTACATGGGCACTTTTACCGGCGCCAGAAAATACGTGCTGCAAACCTACTCAAACTCGCAAAGTCAGCTCATGAAAAAACGGGTGGCACGTTATATGCTCAGCAGCGATTGTCCGCTATGTAAGGGAAAAAGACTTAACAAGGAAGCACTATCTGTGAAGTTTAATGGAATAGACATCGCCGAAATGTCTCACCTCACATTTGAACAGTTATACGACACTTTTCTACCCTACGCAAACGGTTCAGCGATTTCAGACAAAAAAACAAAAAAGGAACATCCCGAAAAAATAATTGTTGCGCAGCGGATCGCCGAAGACATGGTGGCGCGGTTGCTCGTATTGCTGGATCTGGGACTCGGATATATTTCTCCGGAAAGAAGCACCCCTACTCTCTCACCCGGCGAATTACAGCGGCTACGGCTGGCAACACAGGTACGTTCAAATCTATTTGGCGTGGTGTATGTTCTCGATGAACCTTCAGCAGGGCTCCATCCGGCCGACACACTTGCCTTACTGCGGGCACTTGACAGGTTAAAAGCGTCAGGCAATTCAATCTTTGTGGTTGAGCATGAGGTTGATATTATTCGTCACGCCGACTGGATCGTTGATGTTGGCCCGGCTGCGGGCACCAATGGTGGCGAGATCCTGTACAGTGGCCCGCTAAGTGGATTGGAAAAAGTTACTACATCCCTCACAAAAAACTACATCTTTCCAAAATCTTTTAAGAAGCGATCGCAGATCAGGAAGCCTGGAGGCTGGCTTCGTCTTGAAAAAGTTTCAAGGAACAACTTAAAAAATCTCAGCGTTGATTTTCCGCTCTCAGTGTTCACCAGTGTTACGGGTGTATCAGGCTCAGGAAAAAGCACCCTGGTGAGCCAGGTGCTGGTTGAATTACTTGCCGCTCATCTGGGACAGAAAATAGAAACGCCAAAAGAAAATGAGCAGGACTTACTGCAGCAGGATTTTCAAAGCAGCGATGGCAGGATCGTGAACGGCGCTGAATCAATAAAACGACTGGTGCTTGTAGATCAGAAACCCATTGGTCGAACGCCAAGATCAAACCTTGCAACCTACACGGGATTATTTGACCATGTGCGGAAGATCTTTGCTTCTACAAAGATGGCAAAAGCACGACGCTACAACGCGGGCAGATTTTCTTTTAATGTCGCAAAAGGAAGATGTCCGCACTGCGAGGGCGAAGGATTTGTAATGGTTGAATTACTTTTTCTCCCGAGCGTTTATTCTCCCTGTCCTACCTGTAAGGGTTCACGGTACAACCCCAAAACACTTGAGGTAACTTACAAGCAGAAAAATATTGCAGAAGTACTAAACATGACTGTGGACGCAGCATGGGATTTTTTTAGTGAGGAAACCTCTCTGCAACGCGCGTTTGATGTTTTGCGGCAGGTAGGACTCGGTTATCTACGGCTGGGTCAACCGGCCACAGAGCTTTCAGGCGGAGAGGCACAACGTATAAAACTCGCTACCGAGCTTCAGCGGGTGCAACATGGGAATTCAGTTTATATACTTGATGAACCAAGCACCGGACTGCATCCATCAGACGTGGAAAAACTGATGGTTCAGCTGAACGTGCTGGTTGATGCTGGTAATACCGTGATTGTGGTTGAGCACGACATGCATGTGATCGCTGAAAGTGACTGGGTAATTGACATGGGTCCGGCGGCAGGTGAAAAAGGCGGGAAGATAGTTGTGCAGGGTACTCCTGAAGAAGTTTCAAAAAATGGGAAGAGTAAAACAGCCCCTTTTTTGAGGGAGTATTTGGACGCAGGGGGGTAAGAATACAGACTGACTATATCATACTTAATGTGCCACAAATTCTCTTTCTTCACTTAACAAAAAGCTTTCCACTTTGTCCCCTTTGTTTGGAATTTACAGGTTGAATAAAATATGGTCCTGAAGAGAGAGAACTTACTTTTAGCAAATAGTGTTTGCCTTCTGATCGTATTGTCTGCACAAGTGTACCGTTTGCATCCCGAACAAAAGCCTCAACAACATTGTCGTCTGTTTTAAAATGAAGAAAAACATAGTCTGTAGAGGGATTGGGAATTATGTCAACCCAGGGTTCTTCACTGGTCATGGAGTTGTTCCCCGAAAATTTAGCAATATAGGCCGCACCCAGGGCTCCACTATTTAAATGAAACTGGCCTATTGACATATCTTTATCAAATTTGCCAGTAATATAAAACTCGTCAAAACGTCCGCCTGTGATGCCGAGGGAATACACATAGCCTTTGTCACCCACAACTGTTGCATAATACACCTGGCCTGCTTTTCCAATTTTAAGAAGAAGACCTCTAGGGTCATTTATAACGCTCCCGATCAGGCTTCTCTTTATAAGGATATCACCTACTTTTAACGAATCGCTTCCAAAAATTCCTGAACAATATAAATCACCGTTCATATCGGTAATCATGTCACTCATTGAAAACGAGTTCCCGCCGATTCCCATAGAACTAACATCTCTTTTCCAGAGCAGCCCCCCCCTTTCGTCGAACTTAGAGATCGAAACAATATCTTCCATATACACCACTTTGCCGTCTTTCTTATGGTAGATCGTCTCTGTGTCCCCACTGGAAATGATATTGCCCTCTTTATCAACTGTTAAATGAATTCGGTATTCCGAAATATTTTTCTGTATCGCCTTACACCATTTTAATTTGCCGTTTGGACTGAATCTTGCTAAAAATTGGTTTTTGCCCTTATCAAAAGCTAGCGTATCACTATCAATCGTGACAACGGGGGAATCAGACGATCCGGTGACCACAATATCTCCACC
>JAEZDS010000099.1 GCA_023433205.1 Bacteroidota bacterium | reverse complement strand
CTATGTGTTCCTCTGTGTAACCTTTTAGTATTTACCCCTTGCCCTCTATGTGTTCCATTGTTTTCCTATATGTTCCTCTGTGTAACCTGTTAATATTTACCCTTTGCCCTCTATGTGTCCCTCTGTTTTGCCTCTAACTATGTGTTCCTCTGTGTAACCTTTTTAGTATTTAGTATTTCATAATAGATGTCCCGCTCCTCCCTCAAATGGCTTGTAATTTTTCTCCTCTTATTCGGGGTTTTGGGCTATTGCCGCGAGTTCTTTTTTGTGAACATGAACAATATTCTGTTTATGAAGTATTACAACCGCGAAAGCAGCATGCCGGTGCCCAGGATCATGAACTTTTTTCTGCAGTTTGACTATAACACCCTTTATTACTCCAAATACCTTTTTACGGCAATCTGGACGCTCATTTTTTTCGCCTGCAGCTTTTTCGCTTTAATAAAACTCAGCGGCAGCCGCCTTCTTGTAAAATTACTCTGGTACGCTTATGGTGTACTGATTGCTGCCTCGGCCAGTGCCATGTTATACAATTACCTGGTAAAAGATTCTTTTTCAGGCGATGAATACACCCTTAGCCGGTGGTTGATGGGCGTGGCGCAGAGTCCTATTATTTGCTTAATTTTATTGGCTTCAGAAAAACTTTATAAAACAACTACTTCCCGCAATACAATATGAAGAAGGATACCAGAATTTTTGACCTCATTAAAGAAGAGCTCCACAGGCAAACCACAGGCGTTGAGCTTATCGCCTCCGAAAACTACGTCAGCGACCAGGTGATGAAAGCCATGGGCAGCGTTCTCACCAACAAATATGCCGAAGGATTACCCTTTAAACGTTATTACGGCGGCTGCGAGGTGGTTGATCAGGTTGAACAACTGGCAATTGACCGTGCCAAAGAACTCTACGGCGCGGCCTGGGTAAACGTACAACCGCACTCCGGCGCGCAGGCCAATGCAGCGGTGATGCTGGGTTGTTTGAAGCCTGGCGATACTATTCTTGGTCTTGATCTTTCTCACGGGGGACACCTTACACATGGTTCAGCGGTGAGTTACAGCGGAAAATTATACCGCCCTACTTTTTACGGCGTGGAAAAAGAGACCGGCACCATCAATTATAACACTGTTGCCGATACAGCACAAAAAGAAAAACCAAAAATGATCATCTGCGGGGCCAGCGCCTATAGCAGAGATTGGGACTATAAACGTCTTCGTGAGATCGCTGATTCGGTGAACGCTATTTTGCTGGCGGACATCTCACACCCCAGCGCGCTGATAGCGAGAGGCATCTTAAACGATCCCCTGCCCCACTGTCATATTGTTACAACTACTACGCACAAAACATTGCGCGGTCCCCGTGGAGGAATGATCATGCTTGGCAAGGACTTCGAAAATCCTTTCGGAGAAAAAACACCCAAAGGCGAAACCAAGATGATGAGTAATGTGCTCGACATGGCTGTGTTTCCGGGCATTCAGGGTGGTCCGCTTGAACATGTGATAGCGGCGAAAGCTGTGGCTTACGGCGAGGCGCTGAGTGATGAATTTATGGAATACTGCGTGCAGGTGATCAAAAATGCGCAGGCCATGGCCAAAGGATTCACTGATCTGGGTTATGATATCGTAAGTAAAGGCACCGACAACCATATGTTCCTGATCGACCTTCGCAGTAAAGGCCTCACCGGCAAAGAGGCGCTGGCCGCCCTTGAGCAGGTGAACATCACAGTGAACAAAAACATGGTGCCCTTTGATGACAAGAGCGCATTTGTTACATCGGGAATACGGATTGGCTCACCGGCCATCACAACCAGGGGACTAAAGGAAAAAGACTGCCAGAAGATCGTTGGTTTTATCGATGAGGTATTGACCAACAGGGCGAATGAATCAGAGTTGAAGAAGATCAAAAAGCGGGTGAATACGATGATGGAGAAGTATCCTTTGTTCGCGGGGTGATGGGATCACGCGTACTTAACCACATAGGATCATAGGGCACATAGAGGGTCACATAGGTTTGCTTGGGTTAGATGTTTATTGCTACTGTGAGGAATTAATGGATCATTCAGTTAAGGTCTGGTTCTTTTTAAATAATTCAGTTGATCCTGTATCTCAATTCGATTACACTTCTTTGGATAAAATTCCGCATAGTATAATCCGGCATCAAGGTACTTTATTAAATATGTATGGTTTGAATTGATTATTACGCCCTCACGATAGCTATCGTGACAGGGCTATAAATCGCTTGCCTTTTTATAGCTCAGGACTGCGTCCTGAGCTATGAAATAACGCCCTCACGATAGCTATCGTGACAGGGCTTAAAAAGATTCAAGAAACGATACTAGACTTTACCATTAATCAACATCCTCTGACAAAATTCACGACACATTGTCCTGAAGCAGCAATATGTTTTAAATCAGTGCAAAGTCTGATTACACCAACTGTCTCCCAATTTATCAGACTTCAGGCTGCTGCACCGCAGACAAATTGCCCTGAAGCAGCAACATGTTTTAAATCAGTGCGAATCCTGATTACACCAACTGTCTCCCAATTTATCAGACTTCAGGCTGCTGCACCACAGACAAATTGCCCTGAAGGGGCAATATATTCTAACTCAGGGCGAAGCCCTGAGTTAAGTAAGAAATCTTATCAAAGCCCTGAAAGGGCGTAATTATCCATAAGCGAAGATCAATCAGACTGAACTACACCTTACGTTTAACAAATTCCTCCAAAATTGCAAACTGATATCTGATGTGCTCTTCTGAACTAAAAGTATGTTGGTTTACAGTTCTATCGTATTGCCATAAACGATAATCTCTATTATCAATCTTCACCACTACCGAGAAATGGCCACCGATATCACCTTCAAAAACAAGTATTAATTCTGATCCCTGAACCTGTTTAAATCTCTTGGTAGTTCATAAATCAGTTCCGGTGGTTTTAGTGATTTGGACTTCTAACCAGAATTCTTTATTGTTTTCGCACAATTCCACAATCTAATAAATACAGCCTCTTCTTCAAAATTAAAACCACTATGTTGCGTCATTGAATATGCAGGCAATATTCGCTCAATACAATCTTCAAAATCACTGTCCACGAGTTCAATCAAAGTGTCAAAAAACTGGACGCCCCCATGTTTTCGAGCCTTAAGCAAATCCCTTAAAGTTTGTAAGTGTAACTTAAGTTCCTCTTTCAATTCCATGCATTTTCACCTTTGACAATCCAGCTTTTCGGCAAATTTATATAACTGCTTCATAATCTCCATCAGACTAGCTGACCGCGTGATGAAACTTTTCCCTCCGACACCCAAATCTCACCAGGAACATCAGGCTCAGAAACGTGGGAATAGTACCATCTATGAAAAGAACGTGAATTGGTCACCGAGATCACGCTCAAAAACAACTTTTAGCACTTGGCTGGATAAACTGCCTTTGTCCAAGCGATTTACCAGCGGGATAACTGAGGCCAATAACCATATAGTTTTCATCCATAAGCCTTTTTTCTATCAGAAAGTGAGGGTTACTTTGTACGTGTAATTTCGGGACACCACAAAAATGCAGTTATAAAACAATCTAACTCTTTGAGTCCATCAGCTTTTGCGCTTCCTCATTCATAATTAACAGAAACTGCTGCGATCCTGTTCCTATGTCACCATAGTCAATCCAGAACTCAGAAAAATACCTGCTTAATGCGCCAACGGCCCAATAAACATCCAGCACGAAATTCTCATGCGTTCTATTGAGCGAATGTATGTGACGTTCTTTCGCCCGGGCATAATTAAGATAGTCTTTGATTTCAGAACTACCAGTCTCCCTGGCTGCTGCATCTAAGAAAAAGATGAAGTGCGTCAATTGGGATTTAATTTTTTCAAAATGGTCACCTTCTCGGCCGAAGAGTAGCACATAAATTTCATTAAGTACCTGTCTTATTTTTGTGCCATTATTTTCTGAAAAAGTAAATTCTCCGGCGTAATAATTAATTCCTCTTACAATCTCACCTGCCTGCTGGTATTGATCTTCACTCACTAGTCTAGTGAATTTTGGTTGTAACTCCGAAACGTATTTATAAAAATCTGATAATGAGTTTTGGATTTTAAGATCCTCAGTTATCAGCTGCAAAAGCTCCTGGTACTGCTGTAAAAGCGTTGATTTCTGATCGTCAATCATATTCGATTGTCGCCTGCAACGCGGTCAATTTCATTAAATTTATCATTTAATGTCTGCCTAATACGCGCTTCAACATCAAATTCATCCAGATACCTAAACGCTGCTCCTGTAATTCCACGAACGGTACTTGGATCTGAAATACCATCGGAAAAAAACTCTAGTTGTTTTTCGCAATAAATAATAAATGGTTTCAGGTGGCCCTGGTAATCCTGGTCCTTTAACCAGCTAATTGTCTCCCTAAATTTTTGTTTTGCTATACTTACCATGGAATACTAAGCTCCTTTATGTGATTCTTAAAAGCTGAAGTGCGTAATTTAGCAGGTATAAAAATTTGTTCGAGTCCTCCTGGCAAATGTGGATTCATGATCCCTTCCGAAATTTTTTGAGCTGCTGCTGGCCCCCTCCATACTTTCAATGAGTTGCCTGAAGGTACTTCATATTCGTATATTCTCTGAAAATTATTCCATTCTGGTCTAACTGCCGTACCGCCAACTACTTCCGAAAGTTTTGTAGGCTTCACTAACGTCCAGTATCCGCCACTTGAATTACCGTCTGTTACTCTATACAGTTTCGTTCCAGCGGGCAAGTCATCCGGAACTGCCCAAACAAAAGTTTTAGCTTCTTGTTCGAGCAGATCAAGACTTTGATCATTCCAGCCAGGATGTGTTAATTTAGAACTTAAGCCATTTTCCTTGAAAGGCGTTTTTATTATCCCCGGAATATTATCATAATCCTTAACATAAACCCTTTGATGATATACACTCTTCGCATTCTCCAGATTTGCGAAAAGCGCCTCCATATCTTTGGAGTCAAAAAATGCCTTTTCTATCTTTTTAGGATCAAGACCCTCATTGATCCATTTTATGATTTTGGCTTTAGTGCCTGCACCAAGTAGTCCCTCAAGATCGTTTAACCAGCGTCCATATTCACCCCCCCACCTCAGCACCTCATCCGGATCACTCAGCACCTTTGTGCGAAAACCGGCATCGTCCAGAAATTTGTTGATAAACTCAAATCGTTTGGGTTCATCAAGGTGCTCTAAAGCATTGCTGAAAATTCTGGCCTGCGCAAGATCCACGCTCAGCAAATCTTTTACCGGTGTGCTACTATTTAAGACCTTTTCTGAGAACTGCTGACTGATGCGGCCGGGCTCAAGCTTAAGCAAATCTTTTATCTGCCCTATCTCCTGCGTCACAAGCTGCAACTGCCCGTCTTTTTTTGCCAGCACTGCTCCTTTGCGCAGACCGTTCACCGCCTGCGCCCCATTGCTCACATATTTGGCAGCCTGAAAAATAAAAGGACTGGCCACACCTACCATGGCAATGTACATGTTCGACTGCTGACCTTTAGCCGCATAATACGCAACTGACACCAGGTCAGGAACTATATCAAGACCGGTGGGCATCAGAACCAGTGATGCCACATCCAGCATGGTACCTATCACATCGCTCTTCTTTTCATCAACCGGACAAGTGCCCTGGTGAAGGTCTTTGGGCACCTGCACGTGAGAATATTTATCCAGATTATCATTTTGGTATAGCGCATCGTAGCCCCTGCTCTTCAGATACTGCAGCGCGCTAACGGTGATCAGGTCGGGATCATTCAGATAAATTTCTTTTATGCTGTAACCTGCATTCTTTAGCTTAGGCGAATGAAGCGCCTTCAGGTATTCTACCAGGAACCTGTTCTCATGATCGATCCGATCTTCAAAGGCAGCCAGGTCTTTTTCTGTGTTGTCGGTTTTGGAAGGGGTAACATGAGCGATCTTACTGCGTAACCTCACCAACTCATCAAATGCCTCATCTACTTAAAACTGGTGAAAGCTGACCTGTTCTTTTCCTTTTATGTCCCTGCCAACCTCCACCGACATGGTGGTAACAACGCCGTTTACTTTGGCGATCTGATAATAAAGTCTTAATGGTTTAGGGATGTTCTTGTACAGGTTCCTGAACTTCCAGTACGTGCCATCGTTGTACTTCATGCCGTTGTTGGCGTTGGCGAAGGTAATATCAGCCTTACTGAGCCACTCTCCGTTAAGCTGCTTTACAAGCAAAAGTGGTCCTGCCACATTGCCTGAGAGGTCCCTCATTTCGAGATAGAGGGCAGCTATAGTTTTGCCTGGCTGATCATTGAGATCTTCCGTCACCTGGTTCAGGAACAACTCAAGGCTGTCGCGGGGAATAAAATAGCTGATGGAGTGTGTGAGGAACATGAACCTGATATTCGTCTCGCGGTGCAGAATAACACTGCGCGCCTCCAGATCACCCTGCGAACACGAAGAGATACTTTGATTCAGATCTATTACATGTGTACCTGATATGGTGTAGGTGCCGATGTTAAGCGAGGCGCAGGGCACACATCCCGCATTTACCTGTGAAGCAGACCAGCCCTGAAGCACCGCAAAATTCGAATAAAGATGTGCACGGGAAAAGCCAATGTCCTTCAGCCAGTTTTTGCTCCGCTCTTCTGTGGTGGCTCGTACATACTGGTCATACTGATCGTCCGAAAGGCCGCTGCAGTAGTCATGCCGTACAAGTATCTCCTCATACCTCTCTGGCACATCCTGTAAAACAGTACCGATCAGTTCAGGGCCGCTGTTATAATCATCTGTCTCAAAAAATTGTGATTGATGTCTGAACAGCTGGGTGCAGGCTGAATCTACAGCGTCACTTTCTGCCTGCGGAAATCTGCACGCTCGCAGATCCTGAGTGGCAGCAGAACGGAAACTGATAAGGTCGCTCAGCACCCCTTCCTGCAACAGGCTGAATTCACCTGTAATGGTATTGCGGTTTACGTTTACGGGATTTACAAGGGTCTTGTAGATCTTAAAGAGGTATTCACTAAGTCCTCCAAGCTGGTCAATACTTTCGTCGTCAACAGTAAAATGCAGTTTTATACGGTGGTCATTTTCAAATGACCTGTGCTGTTGGCGAATGACTTCCGCGCTGTTGTTAAAAAAAACATCGGTAATCAGCGAAATCGCTCCGTCACGTGTTTCCTTGTCAGATTTTTGTGAATAAGCCGGATGGAGGAGTACAAGGCATAAAAATGTTAACCTTATTGTACGCATGCTATTTTTTTGGGGTAGAACGAATGTAGCGCAAATTTGGTGCCGGCTCCAACTAATTGGGCAGGATTTTCCCACATTTATACGGAGCGTCGTTTTTTACCTATGAAGTATTGGATTCAGGCCATGAAAGTTTGTAATCGGGCGGGGTCTTGTTACATTAATTTTGAGATTTAGGTATCTTGTCCCTGGGAATATTAAATGCGTTTTCTACCGATCTTCAAAATACGCCTCACTGCCCTGCTGTTATTTTTCAGTCCTGGCCATAGCCTTCCTGCCCAGAACGGCGAAACACGTTTGTTAAAGCAGATCAGCGGCACTCCTCACGCCGGGTGGGACAAGGCCATGCGTGATCTTTCCTTTACGGTTTATTTGATGGAACCTGTGCCGCCTGTGGCAATCTCGCTGCAGGGCTATTTTACCAAAGACAAAAAAATGCTGTGGAACGGCTACAAAAGCGCCATCAGTTTATGCGCTGCACTGGCTATGAGCACAGGAATCAAATATACTGTCGGCAGACAGCGGCCTTTTGTTCGCTGGCCACAATATATTGAAGGGCGCGGCAAGGCCACAACACCCTCTTTCCCCAGCGGACATACAACCGCTGCATTCGCAACGGCTACCAGCCTCAGTCTCACTTACCGTAAATGGTATGTTGTTGTGCCCGCTTACACCTACGCGGCCATGGCAGCTTACGCCAGAATGCGTCTCGGCGTACATTATCCCAGCGATGTTCTTGGCGGAATAGTTTTGGGTGCAGGATCTTCTTTCCTTGTATGGAAGCTGCACGAGAGGATACAAAGAGGGAAAGTGGCGGTAAAACCACCTCATTGAACGTCGCCGGATAAAGACGGAAATTTTTCAGCTGACCCTAAGCAACGGCTCCATCCCCTTTTGTTGCCGACAGTTGTTAAATGTTATAACAAAAGTGCCAACGGTTAATAACGGTTTGGATCTTGTCATACGTCCGAAGTCCTTTTAAGTTCCTTCAACCTTCCTTTCCGCTCAAAAAAATCTGTTCCACTTCACTGTGTGAATCATCTGGCAGTTCACACTCACATGTCCGCATGCCTGAAAGGCCTTAAGCCTGGCAGGTCAGCGTTCTCATGGTTATTGCGTGCTACACAAGTCCCGCGGAACAGCTACTGCGATGTGTCGTTGTCCGCTGTCACGATGCCTACCGGGCGGCGGCCCATATTATGGAATTCTCACCCAAATCATTAAATTTGTGTTAATCGTCGTCTAACAGGAAAATAACTGAACCACCATCCCAAATATTTATTAAAAGCACTTATTGAACGCGAACAGAATGGTTTGCTTCAGAAGCTGAATAACAATGCCCCTCAGATAGATTTCTGCAGTAATGATTACCTGGGATTTTCCCGCACGGGCATGTTGCGTGAAAAACTGAAACAAAGCGGTATTTACGAAGGTCTGCCAGTGGGTTCAGGTGGTTCACGACTGGCGAGCGGCAACAACCAGTTTACCGAGGAGGCCGAAAGGCAGATCGCGCTTTTTCACCATGCACAAAGCGCGCTGATCTTTAACTCGGGTTACGACGCAAATCTTGGTCTGTTATCGAGTGTGCCTCAGGCCAATGATCTTATTTTATATGATGAACTGGTTCATGGCTCTATATTCGATGGGATAAGGTTAAGCAGGGCTACCAATTATAAGTTCAGACACAATGATGTTTCTGCCGTTGAAGAGCTGATCGCAAGGCACGGACGTAACTATGAGAATATTTTTATTGTGGTGGAAAGTGTTTACGCCCTTGATGGGGATACCGCTCCGCTGATTGAGCTGGCAGAGCTCTGCAAACCTCCCAAAAATGTTTACCTCATAGTGGATGAGGCGCACGCCATTGGGGTGTTCGGAAACCAGGGCAGGGGACTGTGCAACGCGCTGGGTATTGAACAAAGATGTTTTGCAAGGATCTATACCTACGGTAAAGCAATGGGTTGTCATGGTGCAGCCATTGTTGGAAGCGAGGTGCTGAGGAACTTCCTGATCAATTTCGCGCGTTCATTTATCTACACCACTGCCTTGCCTTATTACTGTATTGACGCGATCAAACATGCTTACCAGCTGCTGATCGAAACACGTCAGAAGGATGAGCTGCAAAACAATATATCCTATTTTTATTCCAAAGCCGCGCCTATCAGAAACTGCATCAAAAGCCAGAGTGCCATCCACAGTGTGGTATTGGGCAGCAATGATCTGGTTCACCGTTTGCAGCGTGACCTCAGGGCACATAATATCCACGCCCGCCCTATGTGCAGTCCGGCAGTGCGGCACGGCACCGAACGGGTACGTTTTAGTATTCATGCCTACAACAGCAAAGAAGAGATCAATATGTTGCTGGATGTGCTGCACAATTTCAAATAAGGGATCTATTGGATTGGGAACATTAAGAACCACCACGGATAATTCCCGGCACTGGAAAAAACATTGATGTCTGCAACAGGATCAATCCGAATTGAGGAGAAAATTGAAGCTATTCAGATTTTTGCCTGAGACCTTAACAGCAGCCACACGTATTACCATCACAGCCAGCCGGCCACCTCTTCAGGTGCAGCAACTTACTCTGTGTTCCTGCACTACCAGCAAGAGGGAATCCGGGGATCTCCAGTCATTCCGGGCTGCGGGTGTAGGATCCCTGCCCTAATTATTCAGCATCACCGGCATCACCAGCATCAGCACATCTTCGGCGGGATTGTCCTTGTTATTGGGCAGAATAATTCCGGCCCTGTTGGGAGCGCTCATTTCAATGATGATCTCATCGCTGTCGAGATTGCTCACCATCTCAACAAGAAAACGTGAATTAAACCCAATCTCCATGTCCTCGCCCACATAACTGCAGGTCAGGGTCTCATGGCCTTCATTGGCGAAGTCAAGATCCTCGGCGCTGACCCTCAGCTGGCTGCCGGTTACCTTAACCCTTATCTGATGTGTGGCTTTGTTTGAGAATACACTTACACGTTTAAGAGCGCCAAGGAAAGCCGCACGGTCAACTGTGAGCTTATTGGGATTCTGTTTTGGAATAACAGCCTCATAGTTGGGATATTTCCCATCAATTAACCGACAAACCAGGTTCACATTTCCAAAACTGAAAAGCGCGTTGGTTTTATTGAACTCTATCCTCACCGCGTCATCAACACCTGCCAGCAGGTTCCTCAGTACGTTGAGTGGTTTTTTTGGCATGATAAAAGAAGCCGCGGCCTCTGCCGTGGCATCGTTACGAGTATAACGAACCAGTTTGTGAGCATCGGTCGCCACAAAAATCGAGTTGTTCTCGTTAAACTGACAAAACACACCGCTCATAACAGGACGAAGGTCATCATTGCCGGTGGCGAATATTGTCTTGTTGATGGCATTACCCAGCACCTCACTTTTTATCACTATCGAGGTCTCCGATTCAAGCTTAGGCATACGCGGATACTCATCGCCGTTCTGGCCGGTGATGTTATAATCGCCGGTCTCTGTTTTTAGTTTAACCGACTGTTTACTTTTGTCAACAATAAACGATACCGGCTGCTCAGGCAGATTTGATAAGGCATCAAGAAGTGTCTTGGCAGGTATGGCAATGTTGCCGGTATCATTTGTCTCTACATTTATCGAAGTGGAGATGGTTGTCTCCATATCACTGGCCGACAATTTGAGTTCACCCTTGCTGACCTCAAAAAGAAAACAGTCGAGAATAGGGATGGTATTACTGGTGTTGAGCACCCCACCGATCGATTTTAAATGCTTAAGCAGTGTGGAGGCGGAAACAACAAAATTCATAAGACGATTATTTTTCTTGTAGCGAAATTAAGCCAAGCCCAGGAAAATCAATCTGTACGGGACCTTAGTTTTACACTACTTTTTAACAGAACCGTCAGAGTTGAAATAGCCGCTGTGCCGGAACAATTTGCCCATTACAAAATACTGAACAATGGCCCACTCTTTTCTGCCGCTGAAATTCATGTAAAGCCGGTCAGGGTCGCTGTCGTACGTTACGCCGAGCTCAGGATTGAACTGTCCGCTGAATTTCATCCTGTAAAAACTGAAAACGTCTTTTCTGAAAGGTTTTGCCGTAATGGTGAGCTGGCAGAACGGCCCGGCTTTTTTCAGAGAATCCTGTAAATGCGGGTACTTGTCGGTGATGAGCACCTCATAACTGAGATTTTGAAGGTAGGCCAGATACTGTTTCATTTTGAATTCCTCAAAAGGGAGGGGCTTTTTGTTACCGTCAGTCAGCCGGAACTCAGTGGTGCTTTTTAATTCTATCGTAAAACTTGAATCAGGCATGCCGGGATAATACATTTCAACGCCGGCAATTTCGGGCGGAATATAATTGATGGCAAGACGGTCGCGCCATTCATGTTCCTTTGCAATAAATCGTGGCTGCAGATACCCTGTAAATCCCGGAATAAAACAGACATAAGGGTCGGCAAAATTTTTGCCGCTGCGGTGATCGCTCAGCAGCATATAACTTCCCTCACCGTCGCTGGTCTCATGTCCTACGTAATACTGTTTCACCAGTTTGTCGTTGGCATATACCTCAACTTTCAATGCGGCTGCGGCCATGATCCTTATCACATTCTCTTTGGCCTGCCGGGGTACGGGCATCTTCACTTCCACATTCCTGATCACCTCCAGCAAATTAAGAATGGCCTCACCACGGCAGTTGTATTTGTTGTTTACAATCCAGCCCCTTGAGGTACGTTTTACCTCAGCACTGTTCCCTTCCTTATCGGCAATAAAAACGCGGTTAACGGAAGCTGTATCCTTAAAAGCAAAATTGCGGGAGGCGTCTGTGGCGGTGGTTGTTGTTCCCTTTGAATAGTAAAGATAAATGGCAACCGAAGAAAGAACCAGTAAACAAATAAGAAGAATAAAAACAGAACGTTTGCTCATCATGCTTTCTGCTATCTGTATTCCTTGCGGGAATCAAAAAGCGAACTGGCCAGATCATTGTAACGCAGCGAAACCTCAAATCCGCCCCTTCCTCTGCTCGCAACACGGTAAGCGCTGATATTTACATCATAAGCCATGCCGATACTGAAGTCACCAAGGTCAAAGATCAGTTTGGGGATCACTGCATCCTTGTTCCTGTAAAACAAACCAAAACCAATGGCGTTCTGGGTTTTTTCTCCCGTAACTTTTGTGCCTGTGCTCATTCGCACTTTAATATAGCTGCCCATCAGCAATTCGCTGTAGGAGCCCTGGCGGTGATAAACAACAGCCGGGTTAACGGTGAATTTGGTGTCTTTAATATCAAGAACAGAAGTTACAGCGCCGGTCCAGCGCATGGGCAAACGATAATCCGATCCCAGGCCAAATTCCTGTGCGGGACGGTTAAGGTGAAACACCCCCAGAGATACCCTGAAGTTTGTTATGTCATCGTGATCTGAATCAATTTTGTAAGAGGTAAACTCATAGGCCACACCGGCGTTCACATCTACTGTGGAATATTGTCTGTACGGCGACTCTCCGCTGTTAACCGCAGGATCGAGCGTATTGCCGTTAAATTGCGATTCATAGGTCAGTTTTGTGAAGTCGGCGTTCGACGATACCGCACCACCGCTAACACCTGCGCTTAAGGCGCTCTTTTTGTTCATCTTTACAATCCCACTCATGTGCAGCATTACCGAGGTATTGCGGAGGTTTGCCACTCCGGCACGGTCGTTAAGCACCGTTAAACCCAGCCCCATAAATACCGGCCTTCTTTTTGACTTGAACATGCCCCCGTCCAGAGAAAATCCCATGGTCTGGAAGGCGTTGTTCATGGCCGCCCACTGGCTCCGGTAGTTGCCTATGGCCCGCACGTAACCGTTAAAAAACCCCGTGTTGGCCGGACTAAGGAACAGCGGTGTTTCGTAAAGCTGTGAAAAGTGAACATCCTGCGCCTGGCTGTTGCCTGTGTGCAAAAAGATGCTGATAAGAAACAAAAAGGATAATTTCTTCATTTTATGTTTTGCTGCGAGCTTCCCGCCCTTTAAGTTCATTTAAAGATTCAATAATGTTTATCAGCGGGTAAGTGTAACGTTACCTTTAAAGATCTTGTCTTCCCCGTACACATTTCTGTAACTGATAATGTATGCATAAACACCGGTAAGCGCTTTCTGCCCCCTGAAATCTCCGTTCCAGCCATTTTGAGGATCAACACTGCGGAAAACTTCCTGTCCCCACCGGTTAAAGATCACCATTTCGTAGTTATTGAGGAATTCGCCGGCACCAAGGGGGCGAAACACATCATTAATCCCGTCGCCGTTTGGTGTAAAACCAGTGGGAATATTGGTATCGCTGCCATCAGCCGACAGGTCACGGGTACGGTCGGTAAAAACAGCCACTACATTCTCTCCCATGCTATTGGCAAAACCTATGGCTACAGAATCCATGCTTGCCGGCAAGGTAGGCGTATGATTCTGAAATTCCCAATGATGAAAAACATAGTTGGTGCTTGTGGGGATGGCTTTAAAACTCAGGGTGGTGCTGTAATACTTACCGCTCCACTGGTATTCTTCCAGCACAGTAGTGTTCAGCTTCACCCTGCCCGCGCCTGCCGGCCTCACATCAATTGTAATGGGGTAAGGACCTGTTAAACCAAAACAGTTACTGGTGTTAAAGGCGTTTTCGTTAATATAACAACGTGTGGCCAGAATTTTCTCAAGGCTGTCCATATTACCTTTCCAGGCATTTGCTTCTGTGGCAAATGAACCGGTGGCCGGCGTTTCGTGCCTGACCATCTCTTTGGCATACAGATCTCTGATGTATTCAAACTGCTCCATCAGTTTTTCGCAGCTGAACGGACCATTAATGAGGTCCATGTATCTGTTCCTGAACTGAAGCTGAAACTGACCTACGGCACTGCCTGAATTGTCGAGTGTACGCATCAGTCTCCTGAAAACATTTCCAATTCCCATAAAGGCGTAACTGCCATCCTGTATGGCATCAATGTCTCTCAGGTAATAATAGCAGGGAGAACGACCCATGGTAAAATCAGGCACCTGGTTAGGGATGGTAATGTTTGTAAAACTGAAACTGCTGGGCATATTCCACAAATAAAAATGCCACTTACCGCCAGGGGCGTTCAGGTTCCCCCCTTTTGCAAAAGCCACATCGTGGTGAAACAGATTCTGGTTCACTGCAAAACTGTTCACTATCATGTAATCAATAAAATTCGACTTGTCAATTACCTGCAGCAGCTTGTCGTAATTGGTCTTGAGGTTCATTGGATTGTTATTCGTCACCACAAAGTCATACACCTCATTCCTCCAGGCTTTGGGAGCAAAAGCAGAAACGGTCTGATCGAAATAGCCAATATGGCTTTCAAAACCGTTCTGTACAAAATTCAGGGTGAGCGAATCACTTCCCTGTCCGTTATAAAATTCCTCATAGTGTTTGTCGTACACCTCACGCAAACTGTACACCCCATAAAACTTTCCTTCCTTAAACCCTAAAACGGGTTTGGTGTGCAGCGGGTTAACGTTGATGTTGTTTTTCGCGGCTATTGACTGAATAAGTACATCCCTGATCCCTGTACCGAAAGACTTGGCTACCTGCGCTCCTGAGGGAGGTGAATGGCTTTCAATATCTCCGGCATACATGTGCAGGGTAGGAAAAAGTGTCCGGGTTGAAGTGCCCAGCCCCTCAACATTAAAGATCTGTCCCTCAAAACCACAGCCAAAACCTAAACGGTCGTCCATGGTTATATAATAACCTTTCTGCTGAGTGAGCCATTTTTCCTGTGGAGGACGGGTAACGATACCATAACCCTCCGAGATTTGTTTTTTCTCGTTGTAATATTCCACATGAATGGTGCGTGTACCCTGGGCAAAAAACCAGTTGGTATCCACCTGGTCAAAGGCAACAGAAACAACCCCAAAATCAGGAGAAATAGTCTGATGGGTAGGCTCTACAAAATAAGTGTTGGTTTCACAGAAACTGGGCAGGTACCTTCCCTGGCAGGGTGCAGTGGGATTCTGAACCGCAATGGCTCTCACCACGGTTGTCTGGTCGATTGTAAAAGGGTCGTTCAGCGAATCATAATAACCTTTGGTAGGAAGTGTAGGCGGATATCCGGGCTTAGGATAATCACTGTGAAGTCCATAATTGCTGAGCGTATAAAATACAGAAAAACAGGGGTACAGCAGTGTATCATAATCTCTGCCATTCATCTTAATTTTGATGATCCGGTTACCCGGGTAAAATCCTCCCTTGTTTGGTTTTGAAAGATCCTTCTCTGTTGAAACAAAGATGTCGGGTTTGGGAGCGTAATCAATATAATTATCCAGCTTGTTGTTAGTCTGCAAAAAAGAATGCGTGGTAAATACCCGCCACTCGTTGTACTCGTTGCCTCTGGCTTTGTTGTCTATCCTCCCTCTGGTGTGATCGGCCTGGGTAGGGCGTACAAAGATCGAATCGCGCGGCACACCAGCGCTTGTTGAGATTATCAGCCACTGCCCCTTACACTGGTCAAGGGTGAAGTTTGCATGATAGTGGCCGCTTTTTACTTCATCTCTGCCCGAAAGCCATACCACCTTCAGCTGGTTGGTTCCCAGCGTAAAATCGTTGGGAAACCGCCATTTATACAAATCGTTCGGGTCGTTGCTCAGGTAATGGTTTGCCAGTGAAACCGAGCCGGAGTGGGTACTCTGGATCTCAATCCAGTCGCTGTGCTCACCATAATTATCGGTAGGACCGGTAATATTTGAAGCAGAGTATTCGCTGATATAAATGTCAATAGCCGACTGCGCACTTATTTTTCCTGAAAGAAAAACAAAAACAGCGGTGCAGAGCAGAAAAACTTTCGATCGCATCATATAAAAAATAAGCCTGTGTGGTTTTAGGGGCAAACTTTTCAAATATACGGATTGTCTCATAAAATTTCAAAAAAGCCCCCTGCACAATGAGTTAATGTTAAATTAAAATGTGTGGGATACAGAATCTAAATTCTACCTTTGCAGAGCGAAAAATGAGCGATTTTATCCATCATGAATGCGGAGTGGCATTCATCCGGCTACTTAAACCCCTGGATTATTACAAAACCAAGTATGGATCGTCGAGGTACGGCCTTCACAAGCTGTATCAGCTGATGGAAAAAATGATCAACCGCGGGCAGGACGGCGCGGGTATCGCAACCATCAAGCTCGATGCCGAACCGGGTTTCACCTATCTGGATCGTTTGCGCTCGGTTCAGAACAAAGCCACGCAGGATATCTTTACCCAGGTGAACAAACTTTTTACCGACGCGCAGAAAGAATTTCCCGAAGCCTACCAAAGTCCGCAGTGGCAGAAAGCCAATATTCCTTTTCTGGGAGAATTGCTGCTGGGCCACCTGCGTTATGGCACTTTTGGTAAGAATGGTGTTCAAAGCTGTCACCCTTTTAAGAGACAAAACAACTGGATGAGCCGTAACCTTGTTGTTGCCGGTAACTTCAATCTCACCAACGTCGACGAGCTTTTTACACACCTGCTTGAACTGGGCCAGCATCCCATTCAGCGCACCGACACAGTAACGGTGATGGAAAAGATCGGCCATTTTCTTGATCGGGAGAACGACAGACTTTTCAAAAAATTCAGGGAGCAGACAGATAAAAATTACGAGATCAGCGAACTGATCCACGACAACCTAGATGTAGCAGCGATCCTGCGCGAGAGCAGCAAAAAATGGGATGGCGGTTACGTGATGTGCGGCATGATAGGTCACGGCGACGCTTTTGTGCTGCGCGATCCCAATGGCATTCGCCCTGCATTTTATTTTAAGGATGATGAAGTGGTGGCCATGGCCAGCGAACGCAGCATCCTGCAGACTGTGTTTAATGTTCCTATCGAAAAAGTGCAGGAGGTGAAACCCGGGCACGCACTGATCATCAAAAAGAATGGTTATGTGAGCGAGGAAGAGATCATTGAGCCGCAGGAACGTTTAAGCTGCACCTTCGAAAGAATTTATTTCAGCAGAGGCAACGATGCCGACATTTACCGCGAAAGACTTGCGCTGGGAAAAAACCTTACCGACAGTGTACTCCATGCGGTGAATCACGATCTCGACAATACTGTTTTCAGTTATATACCAAACACAGCAGAGATGGCTTTTATGGGCCTTTCTGAAGGTCTGCACGAATACGCCAACCGCAACAAGGCTGCCGAGATTGACAAACTTCAGGGGAAATTGAATCAGGATAAGTTAACCGAGATCCTCAACAAAAAACCCCGGATGGAAAAGGTGGTGATCAAAGATGCCAAACAGCGCACCTTTATTACCGACGATGAAACCCGCGACGATCTGGTAAATCTGGTTTATGACATTACCTACAACACGGTTCGCCGTGACAGTGATACCCTCGTTGTACTCGACGACAGTATTGTAAGAGGCACCACGCTGAAAAAAAGTATTTTGCGCATCCTCGACCGGCTTGGTCCAAAAAAGATCATTGTGGTAAGTTCCGCGCCACAGATCAGGTATCCCGATTGTTATGGTATAGACATGGCGGTACTCAGTAAGTTTGTGGCTTTTGAAGCAACCGTGGCGCTTCTCAAAGAGACCGGCAAAGAGCAGGTACTCCGTGATGTTTACGAAAAAGCCAAAGCCGAATTGCAGAAACCCAAAGAAGAACAGGTGAATGTTGTAAAAGAACTTTACAGTACATTTTCAACACTTGAAATATCTGACAGGATCGCCTCTATGATCCGTCCTAAAGACCTCAACGCCGAGCTGGAGATCATTTACCAGAGTCTTGAGGGATTACACAGTTCCTGCCCCAACCATCACGGCGACTGGTATTTCAGCGGCAATTACCCCACACCCGGTGGCAACAAGGTGAGTAACCAGGCCTTTGTGAATTATGTGGAAGGGAATACGAGAAGAGCTTATTGAACCCCGGAAGCACGACTGACTGTGTTGGTGTAACTGGCTTTGGAACCAGGAGACAGGACTATGCGTTGTGGTGTAACTGGTTGTGGAGGCAGGACTATATGGTATTTGAAAGATATTTAACAACCCCGATACATATCGGGGGATCAATAGGAACAGTAGTGAAACATAGTATTCTATGTTTCTCATGTTCCTATGTTGTTAAATATTCCCCACTCTCCTCAGAACTCCAGCACTATTGCCTCCTTTAACCCATCAATCTGGATGGTGCGGTCGCCTTCACCGCCCTTTGGTAATGGTGCTGTTATCCAGAAACGCTCGCCGCTTGCAGTCAGGCATTCCACAGCATGTTCGCCGGAGGTTATCGGTTCAAAACCGGTATCGGTACCGTGTTCCACATTGGTGAAAATAACAGCGCGGTTGCCAATGATCACACTGTCCAGCCGCTCCATATAATAGTTACTTACCCGAACACGGTAACCTTTGCTGCAACTGAACATGGTGAAGCACATTAAAAGTAGTATGGTCCTTGTGAAAAAACCGTTCATCAGAATTTCCTGTTCATTTCGCGCTCAACATCACGCTTTTTAATGTCCTCGCGTTTGTCAAATTGTTTTTTACCTCTGGCAAGCGCAATATTCAGCTTGGCAAAACCTCTGTCACTGATAAACAGTTTTACCGGCACTATGGTTAGTCCCTGGTCCTTCACTTTCTTAAGAAGTTTGTTCAGTTCCTGTTTACTTAAGAGCAGTTTGCGTTCACGCATGGGTTCATGGCTGTAAAAGGAAGCATTGCCATATTCAGCAATGTGAAAATTCTTCACAAACAGTTCGTCGTTCCTGAAATAACAATAGCTGTCAGCCAGACCGGCTTTTCCCTCTCTGATCGCCTTTATTTCTGTACCCTTCAACACCAGGCCGGCGGTGAAGGTCTCCAGAAATTCAAAATCAAACTTTGCCCTGCGGTTCTCGATGTTTACCGTATTGCTTATCTTAGCCACTGTGCGAAGTTACGACTTATAAATGCAGGAAATAAAATTATTGAGGGCCGGCGTTGCCGATATTCCTGCGATCCGTGAACTGGCGGTGCGGATCTGGAATCAGCACTACCCAACCGTTATCAGCAGGCGGCAGATCGATTATATGCTGGATAAAATGTACAGCGAAAACAGTCTGCTGCAACAGATGCAGGAAAAACAACATCAGTTCTTTTACATAGTCGCGGGGCAGGAAAAAGCAGGCTTTATCTCACTTTTCGAGGAAAAATCCGGCCACTGGTTCATTAACAAATACTACATCGATCAGCAGAAAGCTGCCAAAGGGTTAGGATCTGCGGCTTTTAAGGAATTAGTAAAACATACTTCAGCTACAACTTTTCACCTCACGGTTAACCGCCAGAATTACAAGGCAATCAATTTTTATTTTAAAAACGGCTTCACGATTGAAAGTGTAGCGGATTTTGACATTGGTGACGGGTATGAGATGAATGATTTTGTGATGGTGTGGAATTCCAAACTGACACAGGGGAAATTGGGGCAGGAAAAACCTTAATCTTCTTTCTCCCCCAGCAACTTCTCCAGCGCGTACATCTCATCCCGCAGGCGCGCGGCCTCCATAAAATTCATGTCCTTTGCCGCTTTGATCATTGCCGATTTGGTTTTGGCTATCTGCTTTTTAAGATCTGCAGGGGCCATGTACTGAACAACAGGATCTGCCGCAATGCTGATCTCTTCCGGCCCGGTATATGCCTTCACGAGTTTTCCTTTGTGGGTGACCTCTACACTGCCCAGAACAGGCTGTATAATTTTTTTGCGTCCTGCCTGAATCGGTGTGATCTTATTCTCGTAATTGTATTCGATCTGCCTCTTTCTGCGGCGCTGGGTCTCATCAATGGTCATCTGCATACTCTCAGTGATCTTGTCTGCATACATGATCACCCTGCCGTTCACATTACGCGCTGCTCTGCCTACAGTCTGCACCAGACTTCTTTCATTTCTCAGAAAACCTTCTTTATCCGCATCAAGAATTGCAACAAGAGACACCTCAGGAAGATCCAGTCCCTCACGCAAAAGGTTGATACCTATCAGCACATCAAACATACCTACGCGCAGCTGCCGCAGGATCTCGACTCTTTCCAGGGTATCTACCTCACTGTGAATGTAACGGCAACGTACATTAAGTTTTGTGAGGTATTTTGTGAGCTCTTCAGCCATTCGTTTTGTCAGAGTAGTTACCAGCACGCGCTCATCCACCGCCACAACTTTATGGATCTCGTCCAGCAGATCATCTACCTGGTTGGAACATGGCCGCACATCAATCACCGGATCAAGAATGCCTGTGGGTCTTATCAGCTGCTCCACAACAATTCCTTCGGCCTGTTGTAATTCATACTCTGCCGGAGTAGCGCTGATGTACACAACCTGACTCAACATCGCCGAAAACTCTTCGAATTTTAAGGGACGGTTATCAAGCGCTGAAGGCAGCCTGAAACCATATTCAACCAGATTTTGTTTTCTGCTCAGGTCGCCGCCGTACATGGCGCGTACCTGTGGAATGGTGACGTGACTTTCATCCACCATCAGCACAAAATCATTAGGGAAATAGTCAATCAGACAAAAAGGGCGCATACCTGGCAATCTGCCGTCAAAATATCTTGAATAATTTTCAATACCACTGCAGTAACCCAACTCACGCATCATCTCCAGGTCGAAATTTACGCGCTCTTCTATTCGTTTGGCTTCAAGGGTCTTGCCCTGCGCCAGAAAAAATTCCACCTGCTTTTTTTTATCTTCATCTATCATCACCATCGCCTTTTGCAGCGTGTCGGGCGCCGTCACAAATATGTTGGCGGGATAGATCCTGAATGAATCAAATTTTTCAATAATGTGATTGTTCAGGTTATCGAAGGTTTCAATACTTTCTATCTCATCGCCAAAGAACATGATCCTCACACAGTGATCGGCATAGGGCAGATTAATATCCAGCGTATCACCCTTCACCCTGAATGAACCGCGGTTAAACTCACCGGTTGTCCTTGAATAAAGTGAACCTACGAGTTTATGTAAGAGTTTATTACGGGAAATTGCCTGGCCCCTTTCAACGGAGATTATGTTTTGTTTAAAGTCCGTCGGATTGCCGATACCATAAATACAACTCACCGAACTCACCACAATCACATCCCTTCTGCCTGACAGTAATGATGAAGTAGCGCTCAGTCTGCACTTTTCGATCTCCTCGTTGATGGCAAGATCTTTCTCAATGTAAGTGCCGGTTGTGGGAATATAGGCTTCGGGCTGATAATAATCGTAGTAGCTCACAAAATACTCCACCGCGTTCTCGGGAAAGAATTGTTTGAACTCACTGTACAACTGAGCTGCCAAGGTCTTGTTATGGCAGAGGATAAGAGTTGGTTTATCTGTATTGGCAATCACGTTGGCAGCTGTGAAGGTTTTGCCTGATCCCGTCACGCCCAGTAACACCTGGTGGCGGGTGCCATTATTGATTCCCTCTGAGAGCTGCTGTATTGCCTGCGGCTGATCGCCTGTGGGCTGAAATTCTGAAGTAAGCTTAAATGCCATGTGAACTGTAAAGTTACGTTATATGGCACCAAGTCCCATGCCGCAACGGTTTTTTAAGAATTTTTGATCACTGTATCAAGGGATAAAGCGCCGCAGCCTGTCTTCTGGAACAAAAACTGTAATGCCACCATTCGGTACTGATACCGCGTAAACCCGACACATTCATTACATGCCGAAGGAGCTGCCGGTTATACAAAACCTGCTCTGAAAGATCTCCCCTGTCAACAAACCATTCTTCGTGGCGGGGCTGCGACAACAGCACAAACTCATCAAAACCGGTACCCATGTCAAGTTCAGCGCCTGTGCTGTCTGTAACCAGCGTTACATCCACCGCGCAGCCATAATTGTGCAGCGAAGTGGCCTCAGGAGGTGTGAGGTATCTTTTTTTCTGCTGATCGGGCATATCAAGACTGTCCCACATCATCTGCTGTATGTGCAGGGGGCGGGCCGCATCCAGCACCATCAGCGAGAGATCGGGATGATGTTTCTTCAGGTGATGTTGGGCATTACATAGTTTTATTGCCATCTCGCAGGTAAGATAGCCTCTGCGTAACCCGTCGTACATGTTTATTCCCGTAAAGTTGTTGTTGCCGGCATACCGAAGGTCTACATGAATGCTGCTATCAAGTTCCCTTATATCAGTGAGTCCGTAGCCGCTGAAAAGAAACTCAAGGTAAGAGGTGTCAGCAGAAACCTTAGTGGGAGCAACTGTTACAGGTTCTTCGTCTGTGAGCACATACACCCTGTTTATCTTTATTACGTGCGTGCCGCTTGTTCTGTCACTGCAGGAATAACAACCCGAAAAAACTGCAACCCAAAAAAACAGCCCCGCAAAACGGACTTCTGAAAACAAAATAATTAATTTTGAAACTCAAATATAGTATTTATGCCTTCATTCGATATCACCAGTAAAATCGACGCACAGTTGTTAGACAACGCCATTAACGTAGCCCGAAAGGATATTCTGAACCGCTGGGATTTCCGCGACAGCAAAAGCAGCATAGAACTGAATAAAAAAGAGCTTACACTGCTTATTACAACCGAGAATGATATGCGGCTCGATGCCATCACTGATGCCATTCACTCGCGCATGATCAAACAGGGGCTCGACCCACGCGGCTTAGATGAAAGCAAAGAGCACTATCCCAGCGGCCCCATGATCAAAAAAGACATCAAAGTAAGGCAGGGCATAGAAAAGGAGACTTCCAAAAAAATTCTGAAGGATATCAAAGACAGCAAACTAAAAGTCACTGCCCAGATCATGGACGACATCATCAGGGTAAGCGCCAAAAAGATCGACGACCTGCAGGCGGTGATCGCGCTGTGCCGCAAAGGTAATTACGAGGTGCCTTTACAGTTTGTGAACATGAAATAAAAAAGGCTGTCTTTGCAGAACAGCCCTTTGAAGAATGACAATTATTCTACAATTACCTTCTTATTGATCATCAGCCCATCATGATTGCCGGTGATAAAATAAATTCCCCGGGCAAGCCCTTCAACATTTACGCTGCGATTATTGGTTGCTCTGAGATCAAGGATCCTTACCGTCTGACCCAGCTCATTCACCAGGTTCAGTTTCATGTCAGCAAAGGTCTCAACGATAAATGTGCCCTGATTAGGATTCGGATAAACACCAATGTTGATGGCATCCAGAGAATTCTCGGCAAAACCCGGGCAGTTGGAGAACCGAACCAGTACGCTTGTTGTATCTCTGCATCCGGCGGCGTCGGCTCCAACCAACACATAATTCATTTCCATAAGGGGACTTACAGTGATGGTACCGCCGGTCTGGTTAACTGTGGTCCAGGTATAGTTGTTCGCTCCGCTGGCGTACAACTCAACCGACTCTCCTTTACATACAAGGGTACGCTGGCTGCTGGCCACAACAGTTGGATTGTCAAAAATTTTCACCTCAATGGTCTTTGAACTTACACATTGCAGGTTATTCACTGTTTGTGAGGTAGCGCTTACGGTGTAAATAGTAGCCACTGTGGGCGATACGGTCATAAAGGGCTGCACCGGACCATTTGTCCAGGTATAACTTACAGCGCCGCTGGCCACAAGATTAATACTTCCCTTAAAACAGATGGCCGTATCAG
>JAEZDS010000070.1 GCA_023433205.1 Bacteroidota bacterium | reverse complement strand
ATCCAGGGCATACCGGGCTGAGAAATCGGATGGGATCCCTATGTAATAACCCTTACCTCCCTGGTACAATTCCACCCTCTCGGTAGCGTCACCATCACTCTTTTTCTTCACTTCCTCGCGGCTGATACCGCAGAGGTGGTGTTCGATGGTGGTTTCTAGCGCTTTCTCATCTGTCTGGACCATGATTCGCTTGATTTAAAGATTACTTGATTGGGCTGAATTGAGAAGCTTGTTGTTGTGGACGCGCTTGAATTCGAGACTTTTGGCGCCGAAGTTGATGAGCAGGCCTATTTCCATATTGTATGCCTCACAATAATTCATTGCCTGGGCCAAATGCACATCCTCGAGTTTTATAAGCGCTTTTAATTCCACCATTATATTATTCTCCACGAAAAAATCAACGCGTCGGGTACCAATATTGTAATCGCGGTAGTACACATTCATACTTTTCTCCCGTTCAAATGTCAGACCCTCAATTTTCATCTCTATTGCCAAAGCTCTCTGGTAAATGACTTCCTGGAAGCCATTCCCCAGTGTTGAATGTACCTTCATCGCACATCCAATGATCTTTCTGGTTAACTCTTCATGCTTCATGCGACTTTCAAAGTACTTAATCCTTCAATCATATAATCAGGTAAATCATGGTCCAGACAATTTACGCGCTTGAATTCGAGACTTTTGGCGCCGAAGTTGATGAGCAGGCCTATTTCCATATTGTATGCCTCACAGTAATTCATTGCCTGGGCCAAATGCACATCCTCGAGTTTTATGAGCGCTTTTAATTCCACCATTATCTTTTCTTCCACGAAAAAGTCAACACGCCTGGTGCCAATATTGTGATCGCGGTAATACACATTCATGCTTTTCTCTCGCTCAAAGGCCAAACCCTGACACTTCATTTCAATCGCCAGCGCACGTTGGTAAATCACCTCCTGAAAGCCATTTCCCAGAGAAGAATGAACGGTCATTGCACACCCTATTATTTTCCTGGTCAATTCTTCGTGAAGCATCTATTTTATTCCAATTTCAAATCATGTAATCCTTTAATCCTAAAAATCATGGTGCAGACAATTTTTGGCACCGAACTTAATCAGCAACCTGATTTCCATGCCGTAGGCTTCACAGTAATTCATGGCTTGGGCAGGGTTGACGTCTTCGGCCATTACAATTATTTCCCCGTAACGTCGGCGGCTTTAGTAGTTCCATTTCCTTTCCCAAGCACTTTTTTCACGATATCACTGCCTGGCAGCGGCGGCTTTTCTTCATGGGATCTATTTTCGAGTGTAACACTGGGATTATATCCACACATCGTAACCATAGAATCAATTAACTTCTCAATCAATTCAGTCTTTCGATCGCTATCCGGTAACTGGTCAATTTCACGCTTGTAGGCCTCAAAGGATTTAGCCAAAGATTCTTTGTAGGCATATTCTTGTTGCAGTCTTTTAAACTGACTTTGTTGTTTAGAGGAAAAGACGGCAAGCCAGACCGCGGGAATAAAAAACGGAAGCCGAGCCAATATATGTGTAAGCGACTCTGAAATCGATTTAACTTCTGCATATACATAAAGACCGAATGCCATCATCCCGCCTACAGTAACTCCAAACACAATAGACCAAATCAGAACTGGTGTCGAATAGCTTTTCTTTTGATCCTGATATGCCTTTGATAAACCTGTTGCTGTTGCACCAGGCAGCAAACCTTCAATTTTATCATAGAGGGTTTTATAGGTCGAAGACCATTCCGTGTGCAAATTTGATCCCGAGGTTTTTGTTTGTTCAAGTAAATTTTCTAGTTCTTTTTTGAACCCGAATTTTCCTGTTGTTTCACTACCGAAAACTAATTCTCGGAAATCAGTCAATTCGTTCTTTACTTCAGTTGAAGCCTTTAAGAATTGTTCAATTTTTGCATGATGTTCAACAACCGTCTCAAGCTTAGTCTTAGTAGCCGGATCTGCCTTCGCAAAATAGTCGGAGTAATGAGCGTTAATGGAAGTAATTTGCTCCTTATTAAGATCAAGTTGGGCCTTGAGCGCATCAACACTATTTGTGAATGTCTCGGCCTGTCCAGGAAGTGCCTTAAGACGTTCTTCCATCGTAACAATTTCTTGCCAGGCCCTATTTATTCTTTCCTCAATCTGACTTATTTGATCATTCGGATTTTCCATTTTGAGCGTGTTTTTCTAATACTTCAATATAGTTTTCCAATCTCGTAACAAGTTCATCATAGGTCAAAAAAAGAATGTTCTTGGTTGAGTACGACAACAATCTAAAATCATCCTTTTCTTTCTGAGTCTTGAATTTGCGACCGTCACCAGCCAACACAATACCTCTTGGTCGAAGCACTTTCAAATCTATCTTATGCGTGTCCTTTATGTAACTCCTTACAGCATCGCTGTGTCGAGAAATGTTTTCAAGATAGTTTTCAACTTGTATTATGGCTTTAGATAACTCCGTCTCCCAATACCAGTTATCCCTGCTAGTATCCTGCTTTAGGAGTAAAGTGGAAGGTTTCTTGATTTCCAGAATATCTAAAAAACCATCATGAGTAATGAGTGTGAAGTCGGGAAACTTTGTGTTGCCCACTGTGACGTTTAACTTATCCAATGCGTGAATATATCCTTGTTGGATAATTAGAATATTGCGATGAATATACTTCTGCCACCAATTTTCCGATCTTTCGTTGTTAATTTCCTGTTTTATTTCTGCGGCGAGCTCTTTTAGAGTTTTTATCTGAACCGACGCCTTAACTGCGCTTACTGATGCGATCGCTTCTTTTGAAAGGTACTCCGGAATGAATTTGTTTAACGCATCTTTATCGTCAGATGAAAGACTCTTTAAAATATTTTCTGTAAAAATATTTGCAAGCATGCCCGGCTTGTATTTAATTGGTCTATCATACTTAAAAGCCTTCGGATATACTTTAGTGAAGGTCGACTTAATTATATCTTGTTTAATATCACGTTGCCGTTCAATCAGCAAACTATCCATTTTTTGAAGAGTCTTTTGAGATGTGCGAACTCTGTTTATGCCATAGGAAAGTTCAATTACATCGGTATCCTCAGTAATTATCCACCTAAACCTTTCGAATTGCTTTTGTAACAATTCAAGAATATTTTTACCGAATTTTATGCTGCCATCATCCCTTAATTTTGACGGCCGTCTACCTTCAAAGTAAACCTTTATACCTTTGAGCTTATTTCCGTAACTCTTGCTAGTGACTTCAACAAACTTTTTTGACGGCGTTTTTTTTCTAGCCATTATCCACCATCTAACTTGTACCTAATTGCAACTCACCTCTCACCGCCCCAACAATCAAACTCGATTTGTATTCTTTTACCTTCCCTATCTCATGATGCAGTAAGTTGATACTACGATTAACTTTCGCTGAGACTGAATTGGCAAAGGCAATAATCTCAAGTTGCTCTGCCGGCGGAGGAAATGACACTTGGATGGCGAACAAATCTGAGGTGTACAATCGTATTAGGCCCTCGACAATTCCAGTAGCCCTACAAATAAATTCCCTAATATACTCCGGTCCACGAAACAATAATTCCAGAAACTTTAAGTCGGCTAAAAGTCCGGTGGAATAATACACCGCGTAATCAGGACTTACAATACCTCTTATATTCAACTCACTCTTAAAAAAAACCCCAAGGTGTGCTTTGAGCTTATTAAAAACTAAATCATCAGGATATACAACCTTCGCCCCTTCACTAGTTTTTGCGACTTCAGATTTTTCATGATATTCTGATCTCACAACAAGACCATGGCTTTGACTCATCATTAATAATGGTTCAGAACCATCTTTAGAGCGTTCGGTGCGTTCTAGCAGTAGATGCTTCACTTTCTTCACCTCCCACCCCTCCGGCACCATCCCAATCCACTCCACCCCGCTGTCTTTCAGCTTTACGTTGGGGTTTAAACCGCGGGTAACGGCCTTGTGGATAAGGATCTGTTTCCTTTCTTTCAGCAATTCAATGAGTCGCTCTTTTTGCGCAATGGCCTTGTCTATCTTCGCGCATTTGTCGTCGAGGAAGTTGGCGATGCGGGTTTGTACTTCCAGCGGTGGAACGAAAACAAAGAGATCCCCTAATTCACTACTATTAATTGCGGGATAACTCATTCCTTTCGCACAGACATCCACTTGGTTTGTAAAAGTGGCGCTTTTGATGTAGTACGAAAGAAATTTTGGATTTATGAAATCCAGGGGGCGCAGTACAGCAAAACCTGTTGAGTAAACGTAATTTACTTTCCTTCCTTCAATGAAATCAATTGCTCTCAAATAAGTACGCACCGTCGAAACAATGATGTCGTTTTCACGTACTAACCTGCGTGCACGCGATGGTGCATCCTTGAATTTGAAAGTTTCTGTTGCAATTATTCCACCTTCATAAGTGACGTTTCCAATATCAACATATTCAAACTCGAATGCTTTGTCTTTGTCTTCCGGTAATTTATCAGAGTTTATCAGGCAAACGTATTTGAGTTTCATTTGCACATAAACCACAGTTTCTGATTTCAATCCCGGACTGCTTTTCTGAGTTATTATATGGTCCATCAACTCTTCCATTAGGTTGTCAATAAATCCTTGATTAAACCTTCGCTCTCCTGCTCCAATTGTAGAATCTCAGCACCCACCTCCTCAATACTCCTCAGCGGCTTGTGTTTGTAGAAGTACTTATTAAAACTGATCTCATAACCGATCTTCGTCGCGTCGAGGTTGATCCAGGCTTCTTCCACATGGGGTTTCACCTCGCGCAGGAAGTACTGGTGAATGTTCTCTTTCAGGGGCACATTTTCAAAGTCACGCAAGTCGCTTTCGGTTTCGTATTGGATGTACTCGCCTGAACCCTGAGCCTGTCGAAGGGTTGTTTCCGTGCGGAAGTAACCGAAGTCCGGCAACTCGTTTTCTTTGCAGCCGAGGTGCTCAAGCAGCTCATTCAACGCTTCGCCCTTTAGTTTGGTTTTGCCGCGAACCACTTTCTCTGCGCTTGTATCGTACCAGCTCATTGCGTTAAGCAGTCCATTGCGTTCTGAGGCTGACAATTTAATGGCATACTGCTTTAAAGTGCTTTCCACTTCAGCGGAGAACAGGTTAAAGTCGTTGAATGTTTCACTGCCCATGGCGTCCATGAGCTGAAGGCCTACTTTCATAAGGTTATGCTGCCGGTTCCATAATTCGGGACTGAGCAGGCTCTTCATTTGTTTGGCATTCAGGTTCAGCTCCTGTTTTTCGCACCAGTGGCTGATCTCTTTTTCCAGCTTTTTCAGATCTGTGTAAACCTTGTCGCCATATTCCTTCCAGGCCCATTCCATGGGTTCGCGCAGGCTCTTGTCAAAACGCAGTTCGGCAATACGTTCTTCCGTGAGCTGCGCCTTCAGCCGTTTGGGTCTTTCAATGGTTACCTTGTAATAACCAAAATCGCTGTTGTCAAATAATTTTGCGCCGATGCCCTCATTTCCGGTAGTGGGACCCTGAGCCTGCGTCGCACCGAGCTTGTCGAGGTGTCGAAGGGGCCCGTCAGATTTTTCCACAGCCTTCATGCCGTTGTACACATCCAGGATCTCCTGTATGTGTTCCGGCGCAAATTCGCAGTTTTTATTGCCCAGGTTCTTGCGCAGCTTGCGGTACAGGTTAGAGGCATCAATGAGCTGCACCTTGCCCTTGCGCGCGGTTGCTTTATTATTGCTGAGCAGCCAGATGTAGGTGGTGATGCCGGTATTGTAGAAAAGGTTGTTGGGCATCTGTATGATGGCCTCCAGCCAGTCGTTCTCAATAATATAACGCCTGATATTGGATTCGCCCCCGCCGGCATCGCCGGTAAAAAGACTGGAACCGTTATGTACAGAAGCGATGCGCGAGCCGCGGGTGTTTTTGTTCAATGGCTTCATCTTGCTCACCATCTCCATCAAAAAGAGCAGCTGCCCGTCAGAAGAGCGGGGGGTGGCGTCCGCATCATCTTCATTGCCCCAGTAGTCTTTTAGCTTCACCTTAAAACGCGGGTCAATTACTTCTTTGCCGTCTTTGATGTATTTCTGCTCGCTGGCCCATGATTTACCGTAGGGCGGATTGGAGAGCATAAAATCAAAGGTAGTTCCGGCAAATTCATCAGTGCTGAGCGTAGAGCCCACGCGGATGTTCTCAGGATTGTTGCCCTTGATCATCATGTCTGATTTGCAGATGGCGTAGGTCTCGTCGTTGATCTCCTTGCCGTACAGGTACACATCGCCCTTCGCGCGGATCTCGCCTTCCTCGTCCTTAATGAAGTTCTGAGATTCAGTAAGCATACCACCAGAGCCACAGGCCGGATCGTAAATGGTCATCACCGGCGGCAGTTTCTCTTTCACCGGCAGAAACACCAGGTGCGTCATCAGATCAATTACCTCGCGCGGCGTAAAGTGTTCACCCGCCTCCTCGTTGTTTTCTTCATTGAACTTGCGGATCAGCTCCTCGAACACATAACCCATGCCCAGGTTAGAGAGTGCAGGCAGCTTACGACCGTCAGGATCGTTCTTCTCAAAAGGCGTCAGGTTGATATAAGGCGAGGTAAATTTTTCGAGCACATCCAGCAGCACATCCTTACCGGCCATGTGCCTGATCTGCGCGCGCAGGTGAAACTTCTCAATGATCTCTTTTACGTTCGGGCTAAAACCATTGAGGTAATCCTCAAAATTGCCGAGCAGGATCTGCTGGCTGTTGGTAGCCGTGTTGTGCAGGGTCTGAAGTGTCCACTTACTGGTATTGTAAAAAACATAGCCGCTTTCCTTACGCAGGCCGCTTTCGTCGTAGTCTGTCAGACCAGCCTCATTCACCTGAAATTTGACTTCTTCAAGAACAGCGTCCTTGGTAGGTTCGAGCAGCGCATCCAGGCGGCGCAGCACTACCATGGGCAGGATCACATCGCGGTACTTGCCTCGTACATATACGTCGCGCAGGCAGTCGTCGGCGATGGACCAGATAAAGGAGATGAGTTTGGAGTGGGAGGAGTGGTTCATAATTTTTAGGTAAGTCGATCCTGCTCGATTTTATAGTACCATATTTCTTTGGTTGATCGTCTGTAATTCGCTAGTTCTTCGTAGGTCATTGCCGATTTACAGTCGTCAAGGGGGATCAAAAAAAGTTCTTTTGGGTGCAATGGATCTCCTCCAAGGCCCAATGCAATGTAAACGGGCATGTTCCGATCAAAGGCGAAGGCTTTGTATCGGGTAATTTGTTCAGGTTTGGCCAGGGGAACCGGATCTTTGGGATTCTGCCGATATTTACATTCTACTGCAAATTGTTTTTTAAATTCTCTCAGTTGAAATTCATATACCAGGTCTGGATTTGAGTTTGACAGCGGGTATATACCATCGGTTCCTTTGTCACTTGTTCGTTCAAGTTGTGTGAAGTATTTAGGCAAGAATTTCTTTACCACAAAATTCTCGAAGTCCCTGCCTTTAAAAACATTTTCAAGATTTCCTTCTCTTGTACTGTTTTGGGTTTTTAAGTCAACTGCTTCTGGTGGAGGAACAGAAACCCCTTCTGTCACTTTCGCTGCTGAATACTGCATCTGCACAGATGGGGCAACATCTTCTGTCATCGGCTGAATGGAAGTGCCGCCAGGAGTTACAGGCGGAAGATGGTTCAGACTTTTCCTTTTTCGGAGCAGGTAAAAAAAGGTAAGCAGTACCAACACTAAAACAATTAAGAACAAAACTTTTGGTTTGGGCCAGACACTCGCCTTTAGGATTTCCGTTCTTTCCAGAAATGAACTTTTTTCCAGTTGAAATGCGAGATTCTTGTCAGTGATCAGATCACTCTCTCCTATAATTTCAATATTATAGCCATCATCGAATAAAAACAGATAGGAAGGGTAGGAGCGGGTTTTTCCTTTATAGGTAAACGTTTTCTGAAAATCACAGCGAAAGATGTGCTCACTCTGTTGTGCAACCGATAGCGGGCCTGTTATTTCCAGACGAAAGGCATCGAACGGCGACATGTAGGTTAACTTATCTTTTACGCACCGTTCCGCCGGCAATTCTGTTCCATAGTACAAGACCGTATCGCCATATAAATTTCTCAGTTGGTCCAGATCCCAACTATTAATGGCGTTGCACCAGGATCTCACAGTGGAGGCATAGGTTGTTGTATCGAAACCGGCAACTGTTTGACCCGTTAAAAAAAACAATCCCCCGAATAAAGACAATCGAAGTTTTGGAATAAAAAGGTCAAATTGTTTTCCGCATTTAGTGCCTAAACGGTCTATAATGTTATCGAAGAAAGCATTCATCTTTTTGTGTGTGCAAATAGGGCTAGTAAAATAGGAATAATTTCTTGAAAAATCAGAATGCTCTTCTCAACCTCCAGTTGGGTGAATTTTCCAAATCAAGTGCCCTCTCCCTGCCTTTTTACAGATTTAGTTTACTTTCAATTTTCTGTCGTTTGCCGACAAAAACTGTCGGATTTTCGACAAAAAAAGGTGCTGAACTCCTGGGAATTAAGTGGCGTTCAAATGCCTTTAAATTTTAACTGCCATTCTCCTTCGGCAAGAATTCTATCCGCAGTTCTCAGCACCCTGCATCTGGCTTCTCTGGACCAATGCTTCCCTTAGCCTGATATTTCTCTATATTTGAAAGCCTCCGATTTAAGTATGACTCTGGATCACCTCAACGAAAAACAAAAGTCCGCCGTGTTGTCTGAAAACAGACGAGTGCTGGTTCTGGCCGGTGCAGGATCTGGCAAAACAAAGACCGTTATTTCAAAGTTGCAGCATCTGGTCTTTGAAAAGAATGTGAAACCTTCAGGCATTCTCGCCATCACCTTTACCAAAAACGCGACGAATGAAATGATTGACAGGCTGATCATTGAAAATGATGACTCAGGAACTTACGCGGAGATAATAAACAGCAAGTTCCTTACAAAAGCGCAAAAAGATGAGGAACGTTTTAAACGAAAAACCGATGCTGCCTGGCTCGACAAGCTGACCATTCGCACCTTCCACTCTTTGTGTTATTCTATATTACGCAACAACGGTAACCCGGTTTTTGATAACCAGTTTAAGCTGGTAACCGACGAGAAAGGAGTGGAAACTGAGGTGGGTAAAACAAATATTTCCGCTCCGGAGACGTCAAAGGATATCTTTCATAAGCTGCTGATCCTTGCCTGCAACAATAAAAATTATCTCCTTAAGTTCAAAAGATACATACTCGACTATTTTGTTGACCGGCAACGGATAGATAAAGCAATGACCGCGCTGCACGGCAAGGGGCAAAAAACCTATACCACTTTAAAGGGAGAAATAGTGAAGTCAAAGTCAGAACGCGACATCGCTGATTGGCTTTACCGGCACAACATTCGTTACCTGTATGAAAAAGAGATCAATGTAAAGGATTTTAATTTCAAACCAGATTTTTATATTCCCCAGGCTGACCTTTTTCTCGAACACAAATCAGAACTCAGCTACCCGCTGGAAGAAAAGGAAAAACAATTCAGAGAGGGAGGGCGCAATTGTGTGATCACCTACGAAAATATTATGAACGATTCGGCACTCTTTAATCTTGCTATGGAAAGGATTGTGCTGGGAAGGATCACCGAAACTTTAACCGAAGATGCCGGACTGAACTATGAGGAGGAATTTAAGTCCTATCACGACAAGGTGAATAAATTCCTGAAGCTGAGCATGGAGTTGCAAAGCATGATGAAGGCTGAGGACGTTGATCCTGATGATGCGCTTAAAGCTGCGCGGCAAAACGCGCACGAAAGGGTGCGGCATTTTTATGAGCTGGCTATACCTCTTATAAAAGACTATCAGGTTTATTGCACCAACAAATCCTATCTTGATTTTGACGACCTTATTATTCTAACCATTAAGTTGCTGAAAGAGCATCCAGAGGCGAGGGATCTGTACCAGCAAAAGTTCCGTTACGTGATGGTGGACGAGTTTCAGGACGTAAACAGCCTGCAGGTTAAACTCCTTGATGTTTTGCTCACCCCCGACACACAGTTGTTCTGTGTGGGTGATGACTGGCAGGCAATTTATGGCTTCCGGGGCTCGAACGTGGATTATATAGTAAATTTCGAAAAGCATTTTCCGAGCTCAGAGATCCATAAACTGGACATTAATTACCGGAGTACACAGTCAATAGTTGGCGCCAGCAATGAAGTAATAAGAAACAACCGAAATCAAATTGGCAAAGATATCTCAGCCTTTAAAAAAGATCCCAGTCACATAGAAATATATCGTGCAAAAAAACCCGGAGAAGACGATCTGAAATTTTTTGTTGATAAGGTACGCAGTCTTCAGGAGATGGGCTATACCAAAGAAGACATCCTGGTACTTTCGCGGCGCAGCAAAATGGCAACGCCTTACTTTAACGCACTGAAAAATAGTAAACTATTCGCCTCATTCAAAACCATTCATGCCTCAAAGGGATTGGAGGCCAGGGCCGTTTTTATAGTGGGTTTAAGTGAGGGTGATGGGGGTTTTCCTGATGTGTGGCTCGATGACGCCATTTTTCGTGTGATCAAAGACACGAAGTACGACATGTTGTTAGAGGAAGAGCGCCGGCTTTTTTACGTCGCCATAACGAGGGCAAAGGATGAGCTTTTCCTTATTACGGAGCTCGGCAACGAATCGCAGTTCATTGATGAGATCCCGAAAGCGTTTTTCCAGAAGGCGGCCTCTATAACCAACAGTCCTATAGAAGCGCCACGACTTTGCCCAGCCTGCAAAAATGCTCTGGGGAACGAGAGAAAATTTTGCGGGGAGTGTGGGGCAAGGATTGATGAATAGATCAGGAAACCTACTGAATAAAGAACGCATCAACAAAAAGCCCTCATTATCCAAAGAATTGAAGCACATAGACCCAGTAGCGGCACATAGAATTCTCATAGGGAACAAAATCTTTCCTGAAACCTAACTCCTATGTGAAAATCTATGATTTTTATGTGACTATGTGTTTAACTAAGCTTCGAATTGAATGAATTAGCCACAGTAGCCCCCTCTCAGCAAAACCCTCAGTCCATCCCTCCCTCCTTAAACTCAGGAGCCGGCTCATTCACAGCTAGATTGTGTGCGCTGTCAAAAAACACTCTTCCTTTTCTGATCTGTGCCAGCAAGTTGGGGTTCCTGATCTCACTAAGCATTGAAAGATCTATTTTGTAAGGCAGGAGCAGATCGTCGAGTTCGTTTTCAAGTTTTACCAGTTCGCTGTTGCTGAGAGTACCCTGGATGTTTAAATCAATATCAGAACCATGTTTGTAGTCTCCTCTGGCACGGGAGCCATAGATCACCACTGTTTTAATGCCCGGATAGCGTTCAAAACAGCGACTGATGGCTTCTATATGATGGTTTTTCAATCCAAACATTTTCTCTGAAACCGCTGTTTCCACCTGATACCTTCCTTGTCCATAGATTTGATTCTGTGTAATTTTTATTGATTGGAATCGCTCACCTAAAAGTAACAAAAAGCTATCATATAATGATAGTGGCCGTGGTAACTATTGGCAGTGTGTGTGGCATCGCCTGCTGTAAATACATTGACAGTATTGATGTTGATCCTCAGACTAAGAGGCTTGCGGTCACATTTACGGTGGCATCGCCTGCTGTAAATACATTGACAGTATTGATGTTGATCCTCAGACTAAGAGGTTTGCGGTCACATTTACGATTGATGCCGATGTGTTTCTGACTTTCTCCACGAAAACACAAAGTGCATGTGGGGGAAGATCCTGCAGATCATTAAATGGCTTGTTTCTATTAAATTTTATTATGTTTCACTTTTTGGTCAATATCCGGACATATAGCACATATATGTCCATTTTCGGTAAGGATCAACTAATGATGTCCATTTTTTTCACGAAGAATGAACATGTTGCGGAAATAGGTTCAGAAAATTCAGTAGTGCAATTATGAGGCCTTTAGTCCTGACAGAATAAAGCGGGAGAACTGATGGTAAAAATTATCGCTGAATGATTCAAACGTTAGCAGAAGGATCACTTCTCTCCACCCAGCAGTTTCGCAAGGCCTTTGAGCGCGTTTACCACCGTTGTTTCACTCTCGACCGGAATTTTCAGGTATTGGGCACCTGTGGCTTTATCCACCTGCACCATCCGTTTTACCACCGCGGCCAAAAGTTTTTCGTCGGACAGCGCCGTTAAAAGGTTCGATACGATATTGTCTGTTTGTTCTGAAGACTGCCCATTGATCAGCGTATGCTCATTCTGTTTTTCAGCGTAATCCAGATTCGGCTGAATCGCCAGTTCTTGATCTGTTGTATCAGCATCTGTAGCGGGCGTGGGCAATTTAGCTGTAATCGTTTCAACCGACTCCATAAACTTTTTGAACCTGCTTTCACCCATAAACACTACGTCGTCGCCGTCGTCAAGCACTCCGGCAGCAACAGACTTTTTAAAACCGATAACGCCGAGCATGTTTGATTCGATGGTGTTCGCGCTCACCAGGTTTATTACGTTCACGGGTTTCTTTTGGCCGAGCCGGTGAATGCGCCCTATCCTTTGTTCAAGTACACCGGGGTTCCAGGGTATGTCGAGATTGATGATCCAGGCAGCGGACTGAAGATTAAGTCCCACTCCCCCTGCGTCGGTAGAGAGAAAAACACGCACGTCGCTCTTTTCGTTGAAGTCGCTGTACAAAGCGCCGCGTTGTTTTGAGGGGATCGCTCCGTGCAGATATCTGTAACCGATCTGTAGTAGTTCAAGTTCATGGCGCACCAACCTGGTCATTCGCTCCCATTGTGAGAAAATAACCACCTTTTCACCTTCGTTTGAAAGAATTTCGCTGAGGAGCGTTACCAGTTCATCAATTTTATTCTGGTGATTCGTTTCCTGGTCAATGAGGTATGTGCTGTCACAGGACATACGCATCAGGTTCAGGGCAATCATCAGCCGCTGCCGTTCACGTTCCTCCAAAAACCCTTTTCGTCGCCAGGAACGCACCAGCCGGCTCACCGTCAGAGCATAATCGTCATGTAATTCTGTCTGCTTTTCCGTCATTGGAATCAACAGATTCCTGTCGCTGCGTTCTGGTAGCTGTGATAATACTTCTTTCTTCCGCCGCCTTAACATTACCTGTCGAAGTGTTTCACCCAGGGTGTTCAGTCCGGTATAGCCGGTTACTTTACCCGTTTCGTTGTCTGTTAACCGGTACTTTGAAAGAAAGTTCTGCAGCGAACCTAAAAAGAGCGGATTTACAAGCTGCATGAGCGAATAAAGCTCTTCAAGATTATTTTCAATAGGGGTGCCGGTGAGCACCAGAGAGAACCTGCTGCTGATCAGTTTTACACGCTGCGAAACCTTCGCGCGGAAATTCTTCAACCGCTGCGCTTCATCCAGAAGGAGTAATCCTGGGTTTTTATCGTTGATCGTTTTCCAGTCGTTGAGCGTAACATTGTAACTCAGTATTTTATAAAACGCGGGTGATGCATATAACTTTTCTCTCGCAAGCACGTTGCCCTCAATCACCAGAGCTGATTCTCCGGCAAATTTTTTTATTTCGGTCGCCCACTGGTGTTTAAGAGAAGTTGGACAAATGATGAATACCGAATCAATTTTGGTAATCTTCCTGAGCAATTGGGCGGTCGCGATCGCCTGCACCGTTTTTCCCAGCCCCATGTCGTCGGCAAGGATGCTGCGACCGGCAGTGGCGCAAAACCTGACGCCCTCCAGTTGATATGGAAACAGATTACACTTTACGAGTTTTTGTATTTCTTTTTTATTACGGAAGAACTGATTCACTGCGATTTCGCGCGAGCGATTTTCCCGGATTGTCACCGCATGTTCTATCACATCAGGATAGCAGCGAAAAGACGCGTCAATTTTTTTCGCCGATCGCATAAAATCCCCAAAATGTTCGATTGAAGATGCTTTCAAACACAGTTCCTTGTCAAAATATCTGGAGGCGAGTTTTGTAAATGACGTATTTTTTAGTGTGCCTACCCGAATCTTCACAACAGGCGATTCTTTGTACGAAATATACACTGAGGTATATTCTGGCTGATAGGGTTTTCGCAGCGCAGCTACGGCCGAACGTTTTTTTGCAAGAACATTCATAACAGCTTCAATGTGCTTGCAGGTACCCAGTTTGTTGGTTTTGAAGTCAAGACACGAGCAGAAATTCGCGCTGGTGTCGGCGCTCCTTATCGCTACCTTATAAGATGAAAAACCAGTGGTGCTGGAGACATTATAGTCTGAATATCCGACACCTCCCGAAATATTTGTGATCTTAAACTTTTCTTTTGTCGCGATCTGTTCCCTGAGTTTTGTTTGCCATGCCTTTACGCTAAGGTTTGCCGGTTTTTTTGCAGGATGTACTTTGAGATTTGAGACTGCCATAATTCAGATTTTACCGAAAAATGCGAAGATAATTGCGGAGTTGGTAATGTTTTTTTGAAGGGATGTTCACAAATGGCCTGCTCCCGATTGACGCATTGAATCTCAGTTTAGCTAAGGTGTCAAAGCCACCACCCACCAAAATAATTGACCAATTGTGGCTGCGAATAACGCCTGGCTCCATAAATCCAGGCCGGTTCGTCACATTCTTACCTCAATCGGACCGGGGCTGAGTCCGCTCTTAATGAGCTTGAGTAATTTTGGTATCAGTGGTTTTAGAAGCGTCAAAATTTTTTTCTGTCATTAAACGGAGCAGGGCGCCATTTGAGACTCCAGACCAGCCCATTTCGCGCACGGTGAAAGTTTCATGGCCCCCGAATTCAATTCTTAGTTTCTTAGGGAGATTTTCGTCAAGCAGCAGAACCATAAAGCTTTTCTATATCGTTGGAAGCGATCTCAAGCACAGCAACGACTTGCTCTTTCGAAACAGAATCGAAGTCTTTTAGAAATTCGTCAACAGATATGCCTTTTTCTAAATGCCAGAAAAGTGACTGTACCGGCACCCGGGTACCCTTAAATACCACCTGCCCTCCAAGAACGG
>JAEZDS010000218.1 GCA_023433205.1 Bacteroidota bacterium | reverse complement strand
GTGCAGACCATGCAGAAGATGGCGCTTGATGTGCGGGGCACCAATTACTATTGCGCCGTAATTGAGCACAGTTTCTGGCTTATTCAGCAGCGCCTTCATCAACTTGATTCGATCAGCACGCACTTCGGCAGCAAAGATCTGCACCTCGACGGCAGAGATACCATCAACTTCATTTTCAGGCCGGTTAATCGTCATTTTTTTAACTCGCTGCCTGAACTGCAGCACAGGGTACAAAAACGTATCAAATACGAAACGCTGAAACGGCTCTCACGCAGCTCGTCGCAATACCTTAAAGGCCTTTCCACCACACCAGATAAACAGCAGACTGAGCAGGCGGGCAGGCAGGCCATTACAAAATTCAACAACAGCCTGAACCGGTACCGAGATCAAAACCAACTGATCATCCACCTTGCCGACTGCATGAGCAATGCCCTTGCGCGCCGATGCGATCCGCACAGCAGTTACCTGAATGTAACCGACATGAAGCGGTACAAAAATGCGCTCTCCACACACGAAAATTCTTTTGGATTTTCCGTAAAAGAAAACAGGAATGGGGAACTGGTGATAGGCGAGCTGATCCCCGGCGGACCGGCATGGAAAAGCAACGACCTTAATGAGGAGGATATTGTAGCAACCATTGAATTCAGGGGCAGTGAGGAGCTGACAGCTGATGATTTAAGCGAAGAAGAACTCAACTGGCAGTTAAACAATAACGCCTCTGACGAGATATCATTAACGGTAATTAAAAAAGATCTTCAGGTAAAAAGTGTTCCTCTTAAGAGAGAAAGAATTGCCTCTGTTGGTAACACGCTCAACAGCTACGTTGTTTACCGCAACAATAAAAAAATGGGCTATATCCCCATTCCCAGCTTTTATTTAAGTGAAGAGGAAGACAGCAGAGAAGGCTGCGCCAATGATGTGGCAAAGGAGATCATTGAATTAAAAGCCGATTCGGTACAGGGCATAATCATTGATCTGCGGTACAACGGAGGCGGTTCAATGCGTGAAGCCATTGCACTGGCCGGAATTTTTATCAATGAAGGTCCGGTTGCCATTTACCGGCACCGTGGGGAAGAACCCTTTTTTCTGAAAGACATGCACCGGGGAACCATCTGGGATGGACCGCTGCTTATTCTCATTAACTCAGCCAGCGCATCAGCCTCCGAGTTTGTGGCCGCCGCACTGCAGGACTATGACAGGGCTGTAATCGCAGGCTCTCAAAGTTTTGGGAAAGGCACTGCTCAGAATCTTCTGCCGGCAGATTCGAACATCTTCTACCCCGACTTTTCCCCGCGGCCGGAAACGGCTTATCTGAAAGTTACAGGAGGGAAATTTTATCGTCTGAACGCTACCAGCCATCAGGGCAAGGGAATTGTTCCCGACATCACCATACCTGGAGTGATAGAAAAAGTCATGGAACGGGAGGCTTCATACCCCTACTTTCTGCCATGCGATTCACTTTCCAGGAAAGCCACATTCAACGCTTTGTCTGGCCTTCCGCGCCAGGAACTGCGGCAACGTAACAAGATGAGGCAGGCAGAAAGTCTGCGGTTCAAAAAAATCACGGCTCTGGGCGACAGTCTGCTTTCCGTGTCGCAGCTCACTGAAAAAGTGCCTTTGAGTTATGAAGGTTTCAAAACCTACAGTGAAAGACAGAAAAACTTAAATAATTACATGCAGGATCTGTTTGCAGACACAGACAGCAGTATTGTCATCAGAAATAACTCAGCAAATGAGCGAATAGCCAGGATGAGTGATTTTCAGCTTCGAAGCAGTGAAAAAGTGATGAAGCAGCTTGCCAGAGACATTACTTTTCACGAAAGCGTATACGTGATGAACGACATGATTGAACTTGTTACCGACAAACAATGAGAACGGCGCTGCTTTTGATATTTTTTCTTGTTTTCTTCAGCGTAAAGGCGCAGTACACGCCGGTGAGTTACCTCGCCGCCATTGACGAACAGATAAAAAAAGTTCAGCAGCACTCCTGGCAGTACGTAAAATCCATCTCAAAGGGAAAGGTGCAGCGTACAGAAAAAAAGAGGCAGTTGCTGCTCGCCGGACTTGGCGAGGCGATCTCCGGGGTAGCTTCGATTCCGCCCTACAAAAATTCAGCTGATCTGCGCGACAGTGCCCTGGCTTTTTTAATGCTTAACCAGGCCCTTGTGAACGAAGATTACGCGCGGATAGTGGATATTGCCCCCATTGCCGAGCACGCTTACGACGCAATGGAAGCGTACATTATGGCCCGACAAAAAGCTGAAGCGCGACTACTTGTAGCAGCAAATAACCTGCAGGAACAATACAGGATCTTTGCCAGCGAACACAACATTGAAGTTGCACCCCACGAAGGCAAAGTAGCAGCTAATCTTTCCAAAGCCGAAGCGGCCTACAGCTATTACAATAAGGTGTATCAGATCTTTTTTGAAAATTACAAGCAGGAATCTTACCTGCTGGAAGCCATACAGCAATCAGATATCAGTGCCATACAGCAAAATTTGAACGCGCTGCAGCAGAGTTCGGAGCGAGGACTGAATGCCCTGCGGGAGATGGACGACTACAAAAAAGATGACAGGCTGATAAAAGCCTGTATAAGATTACTTACCTTCTATAAATATGAGGCAGAGATGTCTTTAGCAGGCGCGGCAAATTTTTTTGTTGACAGGGACAATATGATAAAACTGCAACAGGCCTATCAAAGCAAGAAGGATGGAGAAGCAACCACGGAAGAACATAAAGCTTACAAAGCCGCGGTAAAAAACTACAGAAAAGAACTCAACGATTTTGAAAGAACCAGCAGGTGGCTGCATGGTCGGCGAAAGAACATGCTGGAATCATGGAATAACGCTGGCAGCCATTTTATCAGCAGACATGTGAAATGACCATTTGCCCTGCGCTTTGCCGTGCGCCATGAACGCGACACAGCCAACACCCTGCTGTTCAGCAATTACACAAATCGGTTCAACACCTCAACTATCTGATTGGCCGGCAATACTCCAGACTGTTTCCACTTCACTTCACCGTTCTTAAAGATCATCAGTGTGGGTACAGACATGATGCCGTACTTACCGGCGGCTTCCTGATTTTTATCAATGTCCACCTTAATAACTTTGGCCTTACCTTCTACCTGGTGCGACACATCGCTAAGAATAGGGGCCATAGTTTTGCATGGGCCGCACCATTCCGCAAAAAAGTCTACCAGCACCGGGGTAGATCCATTGATCAGTTCGTTGAATTTTGACATGGCTTTTGTATTTATACCACAAATTTACATGCCAGAACCCATGTTTTCGCGAATTAATCCGATCTTTTTACTGTGGCTGATGGCTTCATTGCTATCAGTAAACAAACAGCAACGCACGCCCTCAGTCTCAATATTCCGCATGATCTCCCGCGTTGATGCTTCTTTGCCGGAATTTATGTTACGGATATATACCGCGTGAATCATTCCCGGGAAATCTTTTATGATCTTTTGGTAGATCATCGGATCTTCCTGCGAGTTGTCACCCAGCAGAATGTATTTTCGGCTCGGATAGGAAGTCAGTATCCTTGCAATTCTCGTGTATTTGCCCGCGTGTTTGCCCTGCCCTGTCTTCAGCAATTCTGAAAACCTTTTCAGCGCGTTAAGCAAAAACACTCCACGGGGTAATTGTTCCTTCCTGCAAAATTCTCTGATATATTCATATAGATTCCACTCGCTGCTGGACACATAAAAAAACGGATTAGGTTCTGCATCCGCCCCGGTGTCATTTGCCAGAAGCCGGTAATGCAGCGCCACCCCTTCAAATGCTTTTCTGCTGCGGGCGTTCTTGGTAAAAAGCACATAGAGTCGTTTTCTCAGGTTTGATGAATGTGAAATAAGAAAGGTGTCGTCAATATCACTAATAAAACCATACTGGTACTGATGCGGAATAAAAATGAAGCAAGTTGATCTGGCCACTTCTGCCGGAACTGATGCTTGTGACACATAGCGGAGTTCAGCCTGGTGCCAGCCTGGCACCGGTCTGGTTAGGGGAGTCCACTCAAACCTGAAAAAGCCCTGATTGTCAGTGTACATTTCTCTGGTTTCGCCGCCCCAGTCAACCATTACTCTTGCTTTTTCCACAGGCCTCACTATAAACAGGCGGATCAGGCCAAACAGATTCAGCCAGAAATTCTGCCGGTATTTTTTGCGGGGAAGCGGACTTATTTTCAAAACGTGCCCCTGCACCATTACGTTATCGGCATCTCCATAACCGTCATAGGCGCGAATAACAGGTTTGCGGCTTATGCCCAGTATGGAAAAGATCTTGTCCATTGTTTTGCTCAGTTTCACAGGCAGCAAATTTGTATAAAAACCATAGTATAGAAAAAATCATACCCACAAAAATGCCGCTTCAGGAGTTTCGTGCAAGAGTTTTGTTCGTGATCAATAAAAAATCGGGCCGTAAAAAGATCGACCGGGAGAAGATCATCAGGGAATTCTGTACAGAATACAGGATACAGGCCCATTTTTATACCCTCGGCAAACGAAATAATGAAGCAGGGATAAATGAGGCGCTGCAGCAGTTCAAGCCCGAAGTGGCCGTGGCTGTAGGTGGCGATGGCACTGTTAGTTTGCTGGCCGGGCTACTGGCAGGCACCGGAATAAAGATGTGTATCGTCCCCGCAGGTTCAGCTAATGGTATGGCCAGAGAGCTTAACATCCCAGCCGATACAGTTACAGCCCTGCAACTTATAACAGAAGGCAAAACACTGAACTGCGACCTACTGCAGGTAAACAAAAAATGGCTGTGTATGCACCTGAGCGACATAGGCTTGAACGCGCGACTGATAAAGTACTTTCAGGAAGGGCCTGTGCGCGGTTTTCCCGGCTACGCTCTTGCGCTGCTAAAAGCCCTGAATAGAAGAGACAATCTTAAAATAAGTATGCAGACCAGGCATGAGGAGGTAAAAAGAGAGGCCATGATGCTGCTTTTTGCCAACGCAGGAAAATATGGTACCGGGGCTACCATCAATCACGAGGGAAGGCTCGATGACGGCTGGTTTGAAGTAGTGGTGGTAAAAAAAATAGGTCCCGCTGAGATCTGGAACATGTTTTTCGGAAAAAAGGGATTTAACCCTCAAAACATAGAACTTTTCCAGGCCCGCTCAATAAATGTGGAAACAACCCGACCTGCACACCTGCAGGTAGACGGCGAATACCTGGGCAAAACCAGCAGCGTAACAGCGGAGGTACTCAACGACAAACTCCAGGTCTTTATCCCTTCAGAAACGCAGGCTGATGAACAGGTGAAACCGTAGAGCCCACAGAGTCCGTCAATCAAACGTCCTTAAGGACATCGATCAATGCCTGAGGGCGCAGAATGGTGATTCTGGCGCCTTTTGCAGATACAATATTTTCATCCTTAAAAACCCTTAACATGCGTACAAGAGTTTCTTTAGCAGTGCCAACAAAACTGGCCAGGTCGTCGCGGCCAATACTTACGCTGGGTTTTGATCTGGTCTCTGTTCCATACACCTGACATAATATAAGCAGGCAAAGCGCCACCCTTTGTTTTAC
>JAEZDS010000115.1 GCA_023433205.1 Bacteroidota bacterium | reverse complement strand
GTAAAACACATATCCTTAAATCTGTTGAATGGAAAGGAGAAAAGCTGGGCCTGCTTGAAATGCGCAACCACTACGCGAACTATTTTAAAGGCATCCCTAATTTTAAGGAAACACGCGCTAAACTGGTGACCCTGAATTCTCTTTCAGAAATTCTGGAAGTGCTTGATGGGGTTATCAATTCATGTGAAGCGGCAGCATAAAGCCGGCAGAAAAAGTTTATACCACAACCCTGGCACCTGCAGGCATTCCCTCAACCAGTGTTTTCAGGTCACGTAACCGTTGCGTGCCAATCAGCACTTTCTCTCCGCTAAACGTTTCAATGCAGAGCCCCCGGTTACCCATGAGATTATGCACTGTGCCGTAACGTTTGCTTATTCTGTAACCGTATCCAACAAAATCATATTTTATCACCGCCCATTCTTTAATGTCTTTCAGCATAATGGTGTTGAGCTCAGGTGTGGGCATGTTCCAGCCATACATTATTTTTTCTTCATCAATGATGGTAGTGAGTTTAATCCGCAAAAAAGCCAGAACAGAGGGAAACAAAACCGCCGTTCCAAGTAAGGCCAGCGACCGGTTGCTCATTGGCCGGTCGCCCACACCGGTGCCTGTTGCCAGCTGGTAGATCAAAATAGAACCGAAAACCACCACCGGTATAAGCAGCAGAATTGTCCATAAAGGATTTTGCCTGAAGTACTGAACTTCTTTAAATACAACCTTGCTCATTAAACATAAAGATAAAAAAAAGACCTGTTCCTGCAAGCGGGCAGAAAATCATCTAAAAACCCGTCAGTCTCAGCTGCCGAGAGTTTTCAACGTATAACAAATCATAAATGCCTCTGCGCAGGCTGGCTGCTGCAGGCTGGTTTTTTTATATTTGACATGCTGATTAAATCCATGACGTTCAGGTACCTTCTTCTTTTATTTACAATAACTCTGTCATTGGCCGATAAGGGTTATTCACAGAAACTTACACAGTTCTCTACCGATACCACCAAGTTTACTACCGACCTGGGCAAATACTTTATGGAGAACAGCGCCAACAGAGACAAGGCTGCTGACTACATTAAAAACTTCGAAAAACTGTGGAAGAACAATGTAATAGCGGGCTATTTCAAAGATGTGATCATGGAGACCTCCAATACCATGTACGCGCGCAGGATGAAACCACACCCCTTTTTCTACGGCTACATCAACACCGTTATCAACGCGCTGGCTTCGGGCCAAACAGGAGAACCCTTTGAGAACTGGCAGGCTTGTGTTGATAAGATCCTGAAAGGGAAATCTATTCGCGGTGTGCAGGATTTTCTCGACATGAGCGAGAATATTTTTAAGAACAACACTTTTTATAAAACCCCCACTTACCGCTACTACAGTCTTGAACCGGCCTTCTTTTTTGAGTACGATTCCTTACCTGTGGTGCGTTTTGAAAATATGACCCTGATTGGCGCAAATCCAAGGGGCGACAGCATCGCTATTGAAGAAACAGAGGGTATTTTTTATCCCACCAACGGAAAATTTTATGGCAGAGGGGGCAAAGTAAGCTGGGCCAGGACCGGCCTGGAAGATGATGTTTACGCTACTTTAAAACGGTACGAGATCGATTGTAAAACAGGCAACTACTCGAGTGACAGTGCCGTTTTTAAGGGCCGGCAGTATTTTGACCGGGATCAGCTTGGCAGAGTAAGTGACCGCATTATAACGGAAAATAAAGAGGACTCATACCCGCGTTTTGAATCGTACAGCAAACGTTTAACGGTAAAAAACATTTATCCTGATGTGGATTTTGAAGGCGGCTTCAGCATGCGGGGCTCTAAATTCGTTGGCGCCGGAAGCGCAGGCAATCCGGCAAAGATCGTATTTAACCGCGAGGGGAAAAAGTTTCTGGAGATCAGCGCCAGAGCCTTTGGCATGGGAAGGGATAAGATCGCTGCCAATCCGGGCGCGGTAAAATTTTATCTTGGCAAAGACAGCATCTGGCACCAGGGCCTGAGTTTTACCTACCAGGTCGACCAAAGGCTGGTTACGATCCTGCGGGGAGACGATGGCCTGCAGAAATCGCCCTTTCTGAATACCTTTCACAATTACGATATGTATTTCGAGCAAATTGTGTGGAACATTGATGATCCGCTGGTGAAATTCAACTTTCTGCCCAACAACCTGCAGGGAGAGGCTTTTTTTGAATCACTTGATTTTTATAACCGCGATAAGGAAGAGATCATCAAGGTGGGAGAAAGGATCAGTCCTATTGTAAGAATGATTGATTTTTACAATGCGAATAACAAACCACAGAGTTTTACTGTGGTTGATTTTGCCAAACACATCAAATACCTGGCGAATGATCTGCGTCCCATTATTTTTAAGATGGCGATATATGGCCTGATCTATTACGATCCGCAGAGCGACCTGATAACCGTTCGTGAGCGTTTGTTCAATTACGCCGACAATGCCAAACACAAACACGATTACGACATGATCACCCTGCATTCGGTGGTACCCGGCCGCGACAATGCCACGATGAATCTGCTCAACTTCGACATCACGCTCTTTGGCGTAAAGAGGGTATTGCTGAGTGACACGCAAAAGGTGTGGATGTTTCCGAAGAACGGCACCATTTTACTGAAAAAGAACCGCAACATGCACTTCAGCGGCACCGTTGCCTCGGGTAAATTTGAATTCGTGGGAAAGGACTTTGTGTTCGATTACGAAGCGTTTAAACTCAACATGGCCACCATCGATTCGCTGAAGATCTATGTGGAATCACGAGAGCCGGATATCAATGGCAATTACCCTTTCAGGAAAGTGCAAACCGTAATTGAAAATCTTAACGGAGAACTGCGTATAGACGCTCCCAAAAATAAAAGCGGCTGGGGCAAGGCGCCTACATTTCCCAGCTTCAAGAGCTTTAAGGAGAGTTACGCTTTTTATGATAAGCGAAATATTTTTAAAGGTGTTTATAACCGCGACAGGTTCTATTTCCAGCTTGATCCGTTCAGCATCGACAGTCTGGATAACTTCAGGAACGAGGGATTACGCTTTGAAGGAAACTTTGTATCGGCTGATATTTTTCCGCAATTCCGCGAGACACTAACATTACAGAAAGACTATTCGCTGGGTTTCACCCGGCCCGCTCCTCCCGGCGGATACAACATCTACAAAGGCAAAGCCAACTTTGATCAGGAGATAAGGCTGAGCAACAAAGGTCTGCGTGGAGGAGGCGATCTTAAATTCAGCTCCAGTATTTCAAAGGTGCCCGACCTGATATTTTTCCCCGACAGCGCAAACGGTGTGGCAAGCACTTATGACGTAAAGGAGGGTACAAATCCGGAATTCCCCGTGGTTCATGGCGACACAGTGCGGCTGCATTTTTTGCCTTATCAGGATCTGCTGGAAGCCTACGACATTAAACGTCCTTTTAAAAGCTACAAGGAAAATGTGATCTTTAAAGGGAGGCTCGACCTCACCTTTAAAGACCTTAGTGGCAGCGGAACAGTGGAGTTTGAAAAAGCCAGCATGGCATCGCGTAACATTCTGTTCACCCGCAGAAAAATGTTCAGTGATACCGCCAATTTTAAACTAAAGGCTTTTGAGGAGGAGGGGCTCACCTTCAGCACTGTTAATGTAAACGCGAAGATCGATTTTGATGAGAGGGTCGGAGAGTTTGTCACCAACGGCGAAGGCTCTTATGTGAAATTCGATAAGAACCAGTACATCGCCTACATGGAACGTTTTAAATGGTACATGGATGCAGAGGACATTGAGCTAGGTGATACGCAGAAAAAACTAGTAACGAATCCGGAAGAAGAAAGCGGACTGGACCTGGAGGGCCCTGAATTTATCAGTGTCCATCCAAAACAGGACAGTCTGCGATTTTATGCGCCGGGCGCGAAGTACAATCTGAGGAAATATATCATTCAGTGTAAAAACGTTCCTTTTATTGATGTGGCCGATGCGCGTATCTTTCCGCACAATGGAGACGTAACTATCTTCAAGAACGCGGTAATGGACACACTGCGCAAGTCAACCATACTTGCCAACACCGTTACTAAATATCACACCATCCGGAATACTACGGCAAGTGTTTACAGCAGGCGTAATTATCTGGCTTCAGGAGAGTACCAGTACCTTGACGAAAACGACAAACCTTACCTGATCACCTTTGCTACAATACGACCCGATACTTCAGGCCAGACCATTTCAGAGGGCGCGATCCCCGAAAAGGAGAATTTCAAGTTCAATGATTATTTCAGTTTCGCGGGAAAGGTATTTCTGCAGGCAACACAGGAGTTCCTGACCTTTGACGGTGGCACCAAGATCGAACACAACTGTAATCGTGTGGGGCGTTCTTATCTGCGATTTACCGGAGAGATCAACCCAAAGGATATACAGATCCCTATTCCTGAAAAAGCCATCGACATGGCCGGTGCAGCAGTTGGAACCGGTCTTTTTTACCATCTCGACTCCAATAATGTTTATGCCTCATTCCTTTCATTGCAGGGCGCGCGCAGCAGTAAACCTGTAATTGAATCTTCAGGCATCTTAAGTTACGACCGCGAGAACAAGGTGTACGAGATCTCAAACCGCGAAAAACTGGAGGAAATGAGTCTGCCCGGCAACTATGTTAGCCTGGGGACTGAAGACTGTGTGCTGCGTTCAGAGGGAAGATATACCATCAGCAACGAACTGGGCCAGATCAAACTCACAACAATCGGCAACTCGCGTTTTAATTCGGTACATGACAGTGTGCAGTTCAATGTTATGATGATCCTCGATTTTTATTTCGACAATGGCATTCTTAAAAAGATGGCCAAAGATCTTGAGTTATATCTGGGTTCTCTTTCGCCAACTCCATTTGAAGGCGATCTGTTCAATCATGGCATGATTGAACTGCTTGGCAAGGAACGTGGCGACAGAGCCTTATCAGAACTTAATTTATACGGAAGCTATCGGAAATTTCCTGAAGAGCTTGACAAAAGTCTGGTGCTTAATGATATTAACCTCACATATAATCCCAGGGCCAGGGCTTACATATCGGAGGGAATGATCGGCGTGGGAAATATTCACAAGAATGAGGTATTCAGGTACATGGATGGCGTGATCCAGATAAAAAAACAACGCGGCGGCGATGTGCTGGATATCTACCTTGAGGCCGACGCCAATACCTGGTACTATTTTACCTACACGCGCGGCACCATGCTGGCGGCAAGCAGCAACGACGACTTTAATAAATCCATATCAGAGCTTAAAGGCAAAAACAAAAAAATGAAGGTGGAAAAAGGCCCTTCGTACCGTTTTGATGTTACCAATAAAAGGCGCAAAGATCTTTTCCTAATGAAGATGAAACAGATGGGAATTATGGGCAGCGACGACAGACCGGAGGAGTATGAGGAGTGATGGTTTTATCGAGCGGAACAGGACAGCAGTGGTTTAACGAGCTTAGTGAATCAAAAAGCAGCACAGGTTCTCAAATTATTTAACAACCCCGATACATACCGGGGGATCAGCAGGAACAGTAGCAAAAACATAGCGGACGATCTATGTTTCTTTGTTGTTAAATCTTCCCGGAATTTTTACTCATAACCCCAGCAGTAACTCTTCAGGATCTTTGCCTCCGAAAAGCATACGGGTTGGATTCTCGAGCATCTCTTTCACCTTTACCAGAAACCCTACACTTTCACGGCCATCTATAATACGGTGATCATAACTCAGGGCCACATACATCATGGGACGGATCTCAACTTTTCCATTTACAGCCATTGGCCTTTCAACCACATTGTGCATACCCAGGATAGCGCTTTGCGGAGGATTAATTATTGGCGTACTCATCATACTGCCAAAAACACCTCCGTTGGTAATGGTAAAAGTGCCGCCTTCCATATCGGCAATACCCAGCTTGCCATCTCTTGCGCGGATAGCCAGGTCTTTGATCCCCTTTTCGATCTCGGCGAAGCTCATTAATTCGGCGTTGCGCAGTACAGGCACCATCAAACCTTTGGGCGCGCTTACGGCAATGCCAATGTCGCAGTATTTATGGTGAACGATCTCCTCACCATCAATCATTCCATTCACCGATGGAAAATGGAACAGGGCTTCGGTTACGGCTTTGGTAAAAAAACTCATAAAGCCCACATTGCTGCCATAAATCTCCCTGAACTTGTCCTTGTATCTGGCACGGATGGCGTAAATGGCGCTCATGTCAACCTCGTTAAAGGTAGTAAGCATGGCAGTCTCGTTTTTTACCGAAACCAGGCGCCGCGCTACTGTTTTTCTCAGCTGCGTCATTTTGCTCCGCTCCTGGTCTCTTCCTCCCTGCCAGCTGTTAGAAGCTGCCTCACGGGCAGAGGACAGTCCATTGGAAAGCGCTGCCAGCACATCCTGTTTGGTGATGCGTCCGTCTTTTCCGCTGCCCTTTATCTGTGAACTTTTAATATTGTTTTCGGCCATCAGTTTTCCAGCTGCCGGACTGGGAGTTCCTGTCGCATAAGTTTGCCCTCCTGAGGTCTGCGCCCCGGGTGCGGCTTTACTGACAACAGGTTGCTCCTTTTTATCAGTTGTTTTTGGCGATTCTTTTTTCGCCTCGCTCTTCTCCTCTTTTTTGGTGTCTGCCTTTTTTGCTTCAGGCTTCACGGAGGTATCAATCTTCACAACAACCTGCCCTACCTGCACAGTATCACCTTCACCGGCAAGCACCTCAATTTTACCTGCCTCTTCAGCATTAAGTGTGAGAGTGGCCTTGTCAGAATCAATCTCGGCCAGAGCCTCATCTTTTTCAACCACATCTCCACTGTTCTTTAGCCAGCGCGCGATAGTTACTTCAGTAATGGATTCTCCCGGGCTGGGAACTTTAAGCTCAACAATTGCCATAATTACAACAGATTAAATTTTTTATTTCACCAGCACTTTTGAGAACAGGTTTACCATTATCTCTTCCGTTTCCTCGTTGTGACGTTTGATAAATCCTGTGGCAGGACTTGCCGCCTCATCACGTCCTACATAGCGAAGGTTAAGGTGGCGCAGGTGTTTATCTACAAAACGATATGGGCCCATGTTTTCCGCCTCTTCCTGAACAAAGAGGTATTCTTTTGCATTGCTGTACTTTTCAAGGATAGCGTCGATCTGCTTTTGTGGCCAGGGATACAGCTGTTCCAGCCTGACAAAGGCAATATCATCAACACCTTCCTTTTCACGACGCTCAGTTGCATCGTACCAGATCTTGCCTGAGCAAAACGCCAGTCTCCTCACTTTATTTGCATCAACATTATCATCAAGCACCTCATTAAAGATCCCTTCTGTAAAATCCTCCAGCTTACTAACGCAGGAAGGATATCTCAACAGCTTTTTTGGCGTAAAACAAATGAGCGGTTTCCTGAACTTTCGGAGCAGTTGCCTTCTGAGCACATGGAACTGCTGAGCAGGTGTGGTGGTGTTCACGATCTGCATGTTGTTCTCCGCGCACATCTGAAGGAACCTTTCTATACGCGCGCTGGAATGTTCAGGACCCTGCCCTTCATAGCCATGCGGCAGCAGGCAGACAAGTCCGTTCATTCTGCGCCATTTATATTCTGAAGAAGAAAGGTACTGGTCAATGATGATCTGCGCGCCATTAAAAAAGTCTCCGAACTGCGCTTCCCATATAACCAGTGCATTTGGTGAGGCGTATGCAAATCCATACTCAAAACCCATCACTGCGTATTCACTCAGCAGGGAATTATAGATCTCAAAAGTTGGTTCCGCGCCAATGTTGTTCAGGGGCACATATTCCTCTTCACTGTCTTCTACTTTCAGCACGGCATGGCGGTGCGAAAACGTTCCGCGTTCCACATCCTGCCCGCTGAAACGCACTTTGTGTCCTTCCCTGAGCAAGGTAGCGTAGGCCATAAGTTCACCCATAGCCCAGTCGTAGCTGTTGTTCTTTATCATAGAAAGCCTCTCCTTAAAAAGGCGCTGAATCTTGGTAAAGAATTTTTTGTCGGCAGGCAGTGTACTGATCCGCGTAGCAAGGTCAAGGAACACCTCTTTTGATACGCCCGTTGCAGGCGACTTTTCGAAATCGTGCGCAGTAGGCATCAGTACGCCTTTCCAGGGACCCTGAAGGAAAGAGGTCACCTTCGCTTTTTCTACCTTTCTTGCTTCGGCAAGATTTTCTTCCAGAGAATCCTTGTATTTTTTTTCAAGATTTTTGATCTCTTCCTCGGTAAAAGTACCTTCCTCAACCAGTTTTTTACCGTAGATAAGGAGCGGATTAGGATGTTTGGCGATCTCTTTATAAAGGATAGGCTGTGTAAAGCGTGGCTCATCACCCTCGTTGTGTCCATACTTGCGGTAACACAAAATATCTATAAAAACATCCTTGCGGAAATTAAGCCTGAACTCGATTGCCATTTTTGCCACCAGTGTAAGGGCCTCAACATCGTCGCCATTCACATGAAAAACCGGGGCTTTTGTAACCTTGGCAACATCGGTGCAATAAGTGCTTGAACGCGCGTCGCGATAGTTGGTGGTAAAACCCACCTGGTTGTTTATCACAAAATGAATGGTTCCGCCTACCTTATACCCATCGAGGTGAGCCATCTGAACAACTTCGTAAACCACGCCCTGTCCGGCAATTGCGGCATCGCCATGTACAATGATAGGACAGGCTTTGCGGTGATTGCCTTTGTGACGGCTCCCTATTTTAGCCCTGGTGATACCTTCAACTACCGGAGCAACTGTTTCAAGATGTGAAGGGTTTGGCGTAAGTGAAATATGAACGGTTTTACCGGTTTCGCTAACCACATCGTTGCTGTAACCCATATGGTATTTTACGTCACCGTCAAAAAGCCCGTCTTCGCTTGGCCTGCCTTCAAACTCTATAAAAATATCCTTGGTAGGTTTGTTCATGATGTTGGCAAGCACATTCAGCCTGCCACGGTGAGCCATACCAATCACATAATCTTCAATACCAAGTTCTGCCCCATGTTCCATTAGCGCGTTCATGGCGGGCAAAAACGCTTCAGCGCCTTCCAGTGAAAATCTCTTCTGACCAACGAACTTGGTGGCAAGGAAATTTTCGAAGGTCACGGCTTCAATCACTTTATTGAGGATGCTTGTTTTTTCCTTTTTTGAGAAAACCGGGATGTTTTTTGAGATCTCCATCCTTTCCTGCAGCCAGGAGAGCAGGTTTGGGTTGCGGATATACATGTACTCAACACCAATGCTCTGACAGTAGGTTTGTTTGAGGTGTGCAACAATATCCTTCAGCTTTGCGGGACCAATTTCAATTTCACGTCCTGCCTGGAACACCGTTTCCATGTCGGAGTCTTCCAGATCAAAAACATCTATGCCCAGGTCGGGTTTATATTTGCGGCGGTTACGAACCGGATTGGTTTTGGTAAAAAGATGGCCCCTCATGCGGTACCCGTTAATGAGGTTGATCACATTAAACTCTTTGGTTACATTGGTTGTGCCGCCTGGTCCTACAGTGTGCGGGTGCTGCGACTGAACCGCAGGCGCCTTGTACTCTGCACGGGCGAACTCAAAGCCTTTAAAAAAATCCCTCCAGCTTTCATCAACCGATGAGGGGTCCTGCTGATATTTTTTGAAGAGATCTTCAATGGCGTTCAGGTCCCCGTTTCCAACATAAGCGAATTTATCCATCTTTCGTTTCTGTGCTTACAATCGCGGACAAATTTAACTAAATTTGAAAGTACCCCACACTTAACAAGCTATAAATCGGCTACTTTTGCCATATGTTCACAATAGCGCGGGTAACTGCCATGATATTTTTTGTGATGGGCTCCGGAATATTTCCGGCGGTTGCGCAGAATCAGGCTCAGACCAAATTGAGAGTTCAGCAGTTACTCGAAAAAAAATCAGAGTATCACCGGCTCACCAATGGTGTACAAAGCGGGTACCGGATAAAACTCCATTTTGGAATTGGCAGAGAATCTGCCAGGGAAGTGCGTACCAGGTTTGAAACTGAATTTACGGAACTGAAGGTTTACGAAGACTATCAGCAACCCAACTGGGTAGTGCTGGTGGGGGATTTTAAAACCAAACTTGAAGCTTTTGAATGGCTCAAAAAGATCCAGCTGTCATTTCCCAATGCTTTTATCGTGAAGGATAAGATCAATCCCCGCTAAATCCTCTGCTGTATTTTGCAGCATACCCCATTCTTTTTTCAATTTCTGTGAGATCATTCTGCTACCGGCAGCATTCCTTTGTAAGCAGGTTCTGACTGTTGACAGATAAAAAAATATATATTTGAAACAAACCAATAGAATCATTAAACCGGCCTGCAGATTAAAACATCAACAACAAATTCCTTGAAAATAAAGGCTTCTCCACGTCTTATTCGTTTCACAGCTGTATTAGCTCCCCTGCTGCTTGTTATTAGCATGTATTCGCAGCTTGTGCCCTGGGAACAGATCAACCTGATATTTTCAACAGACACCCTCTATCTCCCATCCATTTATCAGGACGTGTTCGAAGAGGGCGGAAGTCTGCAAGGCTGGCACCTGAACGGTGCGCCCAACTTTTTTCCCGACATGCTGGTGTATTTCCTGCTGATGGCGGTGTGCCACCATTTTGTATTGGCTACCTTTCTTTTTTCACTGCTTCAGGTGTTTGCCATCATCATGCTTTTTAACGGCATATTCAGACGGGTAGCGCCAGAGGCGCCATTACATTACCTCCTCTTTCCTTCCGGTGCAATCTGTGTTATACTGCTGGAGTTCTTTTTTATGAGCAAGGATACCGGATTTGTCTTTTTTCTGATCAGCAACTCTTTTCATACTGGCGCATTTGTGATGGCCGCTACAGGCCTGTACCTGTCTATGAGGTACCTTCAGGAAAACAAGCAGTTGCTTCTGTTTCTGCTTTTCATCATCTGTATCCTGGGTGCAGTCTCCGACCGGCTATTTATAGTACTTTTTTCAGGTCCACTGCTTTTCTGCCTCCCTTTTTGGGCAGGGAAAAAAAAGCAGGCACTTATACTAGCAGCGACAGTAACAGCTGGCACTGTAGCCGGTTACCTGCTGTTCAGGAAACTGGAGATGGGAGATTTTTTCCATATCAACAGGCCCCATGCACTCCTTGAGTATTCACGCACAGGTGAAAGCTGGAATATTTTCAGCGAACAAATGCTCGCCTACCTTAAGGAACCAGGCTTCAGAGCACTGACCCTATATATGTTTATTATTTCCTTCGCCGCTGTTACCTTAATAATCATCCGGTTGAGAAAACAGCGGAGCTCGCCGGTTTTCTTTTTCTGTCTCTTCAGCGTGGTGTTTAGTATCTGCACATTTACAGCTCCGATACTTAACGGAAATTATACCGGTGCCGATACCATCAGATACAATATCTACCCCTTTTACGTGTCGGGATTGAACCTTGCAGTATTTTTATACGCGCAGCGCCTCCGGTATCAGCAGTTGCGTACAGGCGGGTGGCTGCTGGGAACCGGAAGCGTTATAATTATTGTGACAGCGCTTTTACACTTTAGCCCGGCCGGCCTTAATGCATACTTTAACTATTACCCGGCAGAGTCTCGCCTGCTGGATTCACTCGCTGAAAAACACGAATTTCACAGGGGGGTGGCGAATTACTGGGTGGCAAAAAAAATAAGCATGTTCTCTAAAAAAAACATTAAAGTCCACGCTGTTTTTGATGACCTTGCCGCCTACCCTCATGTGACGAACCACAACTGGCACTTTGGAGGCCATGTTTTTAATTTTGTTGTTCTGAATAACTTTAGCGATACCAGTATCTATAAACATGTTGTAAGACAGCATGAGCAAGTGCTTTTTGATGAAAGACTTCAGGTGGCTAAAACTAACAATTTTACCTATCAGGCATTCAGAGGAGCAGTGCTGGTGAACATTGACGAGTAGACTGTCCTAACCAGTAAAAGAGTTAGTAGTAATGATTAAGCCAGGGGTGGCAGGTACGGATGAAAAACACACACTAAAACAGGTGACGAGGGTAAATATTGTGCTGCCTTGTTACAATCCTCCACAGGGCTGGCATGAGCGTGTTAAAGATTTCTATGCGTTTGCCAGGCCACGCTGGGATCTGCATTTTATTGTTGTTAACGATGGCAGCAGTAACAAAGCGGTAGCTGAGGATGCACGTGCCGCCCTTCAACCTTTACCTTTCACGCTTCTGAACTATGATCAAAACAAAGGCAAAGGCTATGCATTGCGGCAAGGTGTGGCGGCCGCTCCTGAAGGTTTTATTCTATACACCGACATTGACATGCCCTTCACCAATCAAAGCATTGAGAACCTGATGGAGGTAATTTCATCAGGTAACTGCGATATTGCTGCGGGCTTCAGGGACAAGAATTACTACCTCAATAATATGAGCGCTTTCCGAAGACGCCTCTCACAATATTTCAGATGGTTCATGAAACACGGCTTGCGCATCAGTATGCACGATACACAGTGTGGACTTAAAGCCTTTAACAAGGCCGGCAAAGACGCTTTTATGAGAACGCGCATTAACCGCTACCTTTTTGACTTTGAATTTATTTATCTGGCCCTGCGTTCAGGTAAATTAACAGTGAAGGGTGTACCTGTAGAACTACAAAACAACATCACCTTCACGCGCATGCGCACTTCAGTGTTATTGCGCGAAGGTGTTAATTTGCTGTGCGTTTTATACAGGGCGGCCATTTCCCGGAAAAACAACCTCTAACTTAACAGCACTACTGTATTGCCGGTTCCAGACCCTTCTCCGCTCGTGCCGATCTGCTTGTTTTTAAGCGGGCTTTCTGTTTCTTTTCCTTGTATGTTGTAAGACAAAAGATCTCGCCTTTATAGTCCTCTTTTGAGATCATATCCGCCATGTCGTTATACGGCCTCTCAAGCAACAGATCCTTAATAAGTTCAGGTCTTTGATTCGTGATCTGGTGTCCGGTTTCCTTTAGTTTCATAAATACTGCGGGGCATTCGGTAATATGATTACGGGCAAAGGTGAAGTTAGCGGTATCGGCTATGTTATCCTGCTCGCCAACCAGCACGTAGGTAGGGGTACATAACTTCTGCCACTCAGGCACCATTCGTGCCATCTCTTCCTGGTGAGAAAATTTCTCGCGGGTTGCTACGTTCAGAAAATGAGGCAGCATCCACTGCACAATTTTAGAATTTCCAAGATTACTGAACCAGTAGAATTTTTCTTTTTCAGGATCGATCACCGGAGAGACCATCACCAGTTTTTCAATCTCGGCGGGATAATTAATTGCCAGCCAGGCGGCTATCGGCGATCCGTAAGAACGACCAAGCAGGTAAACTTTTTTATTCGTGGTGTTTTCCTTTTCAATAATGTGGCGGATGGCCATTGCCTGCATTTCAACCGACAGCTCTTCTTTACCGTACCCTGATTTACCATATCCCAGACGGTCAACAGCTACTATCTTAAAATTCTTCTGGAGAAGGGTGTCGTCGGTCAGGTTCATATAACCGTACCAGGCCCCGGGAGCGCCATGCACCATCACCAGTAAAGGAAGTGTGTCGTTTTTGCTCATTACAGCGTAATGTACCTTGCGGTCGAGGTATTTGGAAGTGCGGAAATCAGGTTTCAATTGTTGATCCCTATAATGTTTGGCCAGCTCCTTATCGGTATACACATAACGGTTTACCAGAAAACAGCTGCTGAACGAGAGAACAATAAATAAAAAGAGTACTGTAAGGGACAAAAATTTCTTCATTATAGAGACAGAGATAGGGTTTAACAAAAATCCTGATATACGAAGTTACTCATAATGAAAGGAATTTCCCATGAAATTAGCCTTTTTAACGCAAAAACGCCCGTTCTTAACGAAAAAACAGGCATTTTCTGCTAAAAAAATTAAATTATTGGCCGGCAGGTTCGGGCTCCATATAATTCTCAATTGCCGGACAAGAACAAACCAGGTTACGGTCACCATAGGCATTGTCAACCCTGCCCACACTTGGCCAGAACTTGTTGTCGCGCACCCAGTTAAGAGGGTAAACCGCCTTCTGCCGCGAATAAGGCTTTTTCCAGCCATCGCTCACTGCCACCTTGCAGGTGTGAGGCGCATTTTTCAGCACATTGTCAGCTTTTTCAAATTTACCCTCTTCAATCTCCTTTATTTCCTCACGGATAGCGATCATGGCCTCACAAAAACGGTCAAGCTCGGCAAGTGATTCGGATTCAGTAGGTTCCACCATCAGCGTGTTTACTACAGGAAAAGCCACTGTGGGAGCGTGGAAGCCGTAATCCATCAAACGTTTGGCTATGTCGGCCACCTCTACTCCACTGGCCATCTTAAAGCTGTTACAATCGAGGATCATTTCATGTGCGCAGCGACCGTTCCGTCCTGTATAGAGGATCTTGTAATGTCCCTTGAGCTTCTCCTTGATATAATTGGCATTAAGAATCGCCATTTCGGTGGCCTGTTTTAACCCTTCGGCACCAAGCATTTTTATGTACCCGTAGGAAATAAGCAGAATGAGGGCGCTGCCATACGGCGCCGCCGAAACAGCAGTGATTGCCTTGTCGCTGCCTGAACCAATAATAGGATGTGAGGGCAGGAAAGGCACCAGTTTTTCCACCACGCCTATCGGGCCCATTCCGGGACCGCCACCTCCGTGTGGAATGGCAAAAGTTTTGTGAAGATTGAGGTGACATACGTCAGCGCCAATATTACCGGGAGAGGTGAGTCCCACCTGGGCGTTCATGTTGGCGCCATCCATATAAACCAGACCACCGTTATCGTGTATGATTTTGGTGATATCGCGGATGCCTTCTTCGTACACACCATGGGTTGAAGGATAAGTAACCATCAGGCAGGAGAGGTCGTTCTTATGTTCTTCGGCTTTTTTACGCAGATCTTCAATGTCAATATTCCCTTTTTCGTCGCACTTTGTTACCACTATCTTCATGCCTGCCATGGCCGCGCTTGCCGGATTGGTGCCATGTGCCGACGAGGGTATAAGAGCAATATTACGATGTCCGTTGTTATTTGCTATATGATAGGCGCGAATCACCATAAGTCCGGCATACTCCCCCTGAGCACCGGAATTTGGCTGAAAACTCATGCGTGCAAAACCGGTGATCTCAGAAAGATCTTTGTTGAGCGTTTCAATCAGCTCTTCGTAGCCCTGGGCCTGCTCGCGCGGCACAAAAGGATGGATAAAAGCAAACTCCGGCCAGGTAAGTGGAAGCAGTTCAGAAGCCGCGTTCAACTTCATGGTACATGATCCCAGGGAAATCATGGAATGCACCAGCGAAAGATCTTTATTTTCGAGACGTTTGATATAACGCATCATGTCGCTTTCGCTGTGATGAGTATTAAAAACAGGGTGTGTGAGAAATTCTGAGCTGCGTTCAGCAAAACTTCCTTCAATGATGTTCTGTTTACTGTAACCTGAAAATTTATATTCTTTGCCTGCAGCTTCTGCAAATACCGCAATGATATCCTGCAGGTCATTTTCCTCAATGGTTTGATCAAGTGAAAGGGCTACCTCGTTATTTGTGTAGCGGAAATTGATCTCGCGTGCTTCAGCTTTTGGTTTTACCAGGGCTGGATCTGCCTTAATAACGATGGTATCGAAATAGAGTTTTGTTTTGATCTCATAACCCAGCTTCTTTAATTCAGCAGCTACAAAGGCCGTGGCACCATGAACTCCTTTGGCAATGGCGCGGATGCCTTTCTGACCATGATACACCGCGTACATACCGGCCATAATGGCAAGTAATGCCTGCGCCGTGCAGATATTGCTGGTAGCCTTGTCGCGTTTTATGTGCTGCTCGCGGGTTTGCAGGGCCATACGTAAAGCCCGGTCGCCTGCCGAATCAACAGAAACACCTATGATTCGTCCGGGTATAAGCCGTTTATAATCTTCCTTACAGGCAAAAAATGCCGCGTGCGGACCACCATAACCCAGAGGTACTCCAAACCGCTGGCTGTTGCCTATCACGCAATCTGCACCCCATTCACCTGGTGGTGTCAGCAAAGCCAGGGCCAGCAGATCGCTTGCCACAGCCACCTGGATCTCGTTCTTTTTCGCCGTGTCAACAAAATCGCGGTAATCGTTCACCTCTCCGTTTATGTCAGGATACTGAATTAATGCGCCGAAAAAACTACCGTCCAGATTGGTTTTTTGCGGGTTTCCCACCACCAGCTCAATACCATAAGGCAGGGCCCTGGTGCGAATTACATCAATGGTTTGAGGAAAACAGGTCTCGCTTACAAAAAACTTCTTGGCCGCGTTCTTTAATTTCTCTTTGCTGCGGTTGCTGTAGAACATAAACAGCGCCTCTGCAGCAGCGGTGGCCTCATCAAGCAGTGAAGCGTTGGCAATAGGCATTGCGGTAAGGTCCATTACCATGGTCTGAAAATTCAGGATGGCCTCGAGCCGGCCCTGCGCTATCTCGGCCTGATAAGGCGTGTAGGCGGTGTACCAGCCCGGATTCTCCAGCACATTGCGCTGAATAACAGAGGGTAATATATTGTTGTAATAACCCAGACCGATGTAGGAGCGGAATACCTTGTTTTTTTTGCCCAGAGCCTTCAGGTGGCGCAGGTACTGGTACTCACTCATAGCCTTAGATATTCGCAATGGCTGTTTCAGTCGTATTGCCGGCGGCACAGTTTGTTCAATAAGAGCATCAATACTTTCGGCATTCACTGCTTTCAGCATTGTGCTGATCTCCTGCCCGCGGGGGCCATTGTGGCGGCTAACAAATTGGTCGGTGGTCATTCTGTAATAGAAATGGATTGGATTTTTAAGTGCGCAAAGATACGAATTTGCGCGCTCAGCGTAAAAGCTTATAAAGTGGTGAAGGCGCTTTTAACAATGATTCAACTTAAGCTGTTACAGCCACCGCATGCAATGACAAAGCCGGTGTAACCCCCTAAAGAAGTGCCAGGGCAGCGCGCAAGAAATGAGCGGCCTGGTACTCAGGCAGCAGGCAGCAGCCGGTGGATGGTATCATAAAGCGCACCCATGTTAATGGGTTTGGGAATAAACTCGCTGGCCCCAAGGGTAAGTGAGTTGTGGATCAGGGGCTCGGCCGGTAATCCGGAGATAAGTATGATCGGAATCTTTGGATAAAAATTCCTGAGCGTACAGGTAAGCGACATAATAGGCGTGTCGGACATGATCACGTCACTGATGATCAGGTCGATCTTGTGCTCGGCAAGCACATCCAGCGCCCGCACCCCGTTTATCGCCGTATGTACACTAAACCCCTGTCTTTTGAGTTTATTGCTCATAAGAAAGAGAAATTCCTTGTCGTCGTCTATCACCAGTAAATTCATGGTACAATTCTTTTCCGGATACACATCAGCAATAAACGTACCAGGTTTTACAGGGCTTTTTGGCGCTTTTGTAGCTGGAAATCCCCATAAAGTAAGGAATCTGCGGGCAAAAAAGCAGGTCAAACAGCCTACAACCAACGATCTGTTGAAAGCCGGCATTATTTCACAACATACCTTTAGTAAGGGTTTCGTAGCATAATATTAGCTGTTAAACAATTCAAAAAGGCCGCCGGGTACAACTCCAACCGAATAAGGAGTGTGCGCGGCAGCCCGGGTACTCTTGTGTAAATCCAGACCTTTGGTTGACCTATTGGAGATCTTTACTCAATTACCAGTTTTTTTACGGTGCTCTTTTTTCCCTGGGTGATTGTTATAAAATAGATTCCCTGAGGTTGGGCGCTCAAATCAATTTCCTGTTTATATATGCCATTGACGGGTGTGGCACTCTGGCGAAAAACCTCTTTACCCTGCACATCCTTTATAGCAATTTCTGTCTGGTTTTTCTCATCGAGATCAAAAGAGACAGTAAACTTTCCTTTGCTTGGATTGGGATAAAAAAGAAGATCCTTCGCCTTAAGCGTGCTGTTCCCGGCTGTCTTTGCCCCCTGCAATGATCTTTGTTCAGCTTCAGAAACATCAACTATCTGCACCTTGCGTACGATCAAAATTCTGGTGGCACCGAGCTCATCGACTGAATTATGCTCATTTATCAGCATCCGGGCACGGGGCTGACAATTTTCACTCAGGTTACGGATCGCTTTTTTTTCTTCTGCACTAAATGGCTCTCCTACATGCAGAGTAAACCCTTCAGCAGATGGTTTAGAAGGATGGCTCATAACGATCTTTCGTATTCTGCTTGTAGTTTCTCCGCTGTCGGCACTTTGAAAAGAAAATGATTCAATCTCGGCAAATTCGCCATCGGTAATTAGTACGTCAGAGTTATCATTTTTGATCATCACAAGCTTCTCTATTTTCCCCTCGCGGTCTATCCTTTCTGTAAATCGTGCCTCTGCACCCTCAAAATCTATTATTGCGTCATCTGCTGCAAAATAGGTTGTGTCGGTAATTTTTTGAACGCCGTTTACTGTTTGTACTTTTTTGATGCGAACGGTAGCCTGCCTATTTGGCTCTTGTCCGGAAAGCATGGCCGCCCCCAGGAGAAGCGCCATTACAAATTTCATGTTAGTTTTCATTTTTGTTGTTTTGATGGTTTATGCTACGAAAGTATAGTTACAAGCAAGCATACTGGGTTAACCTCGGGTTAAACGCTGTTAACGAAAAGTTAAAGTGTAGTTTATAAAGGTTTGTCAACCTATTTTTGACTGACGTATGAATCCCTCGGCTTATAGAAGTATCTTATTACTGCTGGGCAGCTGTATAATACTTATCCTCATACTACAGGCATTCTGGCTTTCAAATTTATACGAGCAGGAAAAAAGAGAGCTTGACCGGCTGGTGTATGCCGCACTTGAAGATGTGAGACAGGAATTGCAAGAGCGGGAAAAGGTTGAAGACTTAAAACATACCATTATTATTGATGAGGAAGACACAATTGCGCGCACTCCCTCACGTGATTTACGCATTTCAAGTCACACGTTCTTTCAAGTTCACGAAAATGATACTGAAATAACGATCTCAGAGGGAGACACCTTAGATAAAAGTGCACGTCAGATCCAACGCGATTCAGTGCTATTTGTAGGCAGGAATAAGAAGATCAATATTTTTGTTCATAATTCCAAGAATAACCGTCCATTACCTGCGACACCGAAACGATTAAATGATCATAAGCCAGCAGAAATAAGTGAGTTGCTTAAAAAGATGATCCTTGAAATTAAACTCCTTGATACCGACAGAACAAATGCTGACACACTACACTCAACTATTCGTGCTGCGCTGTCTGCGAAAGGAGTGTTCTCTCCGATTGAATTTTCACTTCAGAAAAAAAAGGGGGACTCTGTTCTGGTACTGTCGCAGTCCACAGCCTTTAACAAGGAAGAATTTTCCTACATACTTGATTTAGACGCCAAAAGGGTTTTTAACCGCCACGAGACATTGTTACTGCAGCTAAAAAACACGCCAGGGCAAGTTCTTGCGGGCATGCAGCGCAGTTTCCTGCTTTCAGGACTGTTATCATTTATTATCATAGCCATTTTTTATTTTACCGTGCGCCTTATTGCCAGACAAAAAAAACTCAGCGAGATCAAAAATGATTTTGTAAATAACATGACCCATGAACTCAAGACCCCAATTGCCACCATCTCGCTGGCAATAGATGCCATGCAGAAACATGAAGTACGGCACAACAACCAAAGGTTTGCAGAATACAGCAGGATACTAAAAGAAGAAAATAACAAATTAAATACGCATGTAGAAAGCGTTCTTCAGCTGGCTCTTCTCGAAAAAAGTGAACTGCGATTCAACAAAACCCGGGTAGACCTTGTTCATCTGATCAGTGGTGTACTGAAGGGTTTCGCGTTGCAGGCGCAATCGCAGGAGGCGGAACTGCACTTCACCGCCCCGGCTGGTTCATTACCGGTGTACGCAGATGAAACCCATCTCCACTCGGCAGTTTCGAATTTAATTGATAACGCGCTCAAATACGGCGGAAAAAACACCACAATAAAAATTGAACTTTCGGAAACTTCCCACGAGGCGGTGATAAGGGTTCGCGACAATGGCAAAGGCATCTCAGAAAAAGACCAGGAGAAAATCTTTGATAAATTTTTTCGGGCTCAAAACAGCATGGTACACGATGTAAAAGGTTTCGGGCTGGGACTTAGTTATGTACGGTCGATCGTTGTGGCTCACGGTGGCAGTATAAGCGTTGTTTCTTCAGCCGGTAAAGGCGCGGAATTTACCATTAAACTCAGGAAACATGTGTAAGGTACTGCTGGTAGAAGATGAAAAGAACTTCGCTCATGTGCTGAAAGATTACCTTGGCATGAATGGTTATGAGGTTACGCTTGCCACCAATGGAGAAGAGGGTCTAGAGGCTTTTGCTGAAGGCAGATTCGGACTCTGTGTGCTGGATATAATGATGCCCAGGAAAGATGGTTTTAGTCTGGCCGCCGGGATCAGAGAAAAAGACAAGGATGTTCCACTTATTTTTTTGACCGCACGAGGCATGAGAGAGGATATGCTGAGGGGTTACAGGCTTGGTGCAGATGACTACATCGTAAAACTTTTTTTGATTCGGAAGTGTTGTTGTTCAAGATCAAAGCCATACTCAGCAGAAAAAGCACTACAACCAGCGACAGCCAGCAGGTACACCAGATTGGTAGTTTCAGTTTTAATGCAAGAACAAGGTCGCTGAAGGGAGATGATGGTAAAGAGACCCGACTGTCACCAAAAGAATCGGCACTTCTTCAGTTACTTTGCCTTCACCGCAACGATGTGCTGCCGCGGGAAAAGGCGCTGAAACAAATCTGGAAGGAAGACAACTATTTTACCGGAAGAAGTATGGATGTGTATCTGGTAAAAATTCGCAAACATCTTGCCTCCGATCCGAGGATAGAGATTGCGAATGTGCATGGGAATGGGTATGTGATGCAAGTGAGGAATTGAAGGGCGAAGTACGAGGTTTGTTACTGCTCTTTCTCTTTGTCGAGTTCTTTTTTTACGTCCTGGATGTGTTCGTTAATTTGCGAGGTGAAGGCGCCGGTAGTTTCCTGAATATCGCGCTGAATACCGCTGGTGGCGTCTTTAAACTCTCTGATACCTTTTCCCAGTGCTTTTGCGACACCAGGAATTCCTTTACCTCCGAACAACAACAGGATCACAAAAAGTATCAGCACTATCTCGCCACCGCCAAGATTAAGGAACAAAAGAAAATTCTGGGTAATCATCACCATTTTTTACTGCGCATTAATTTAAAGAGTCCATAACAGCCCCCGCCAAAAACCACTGCTACAAAGGCAATGATAAAAAAATCGCTGAGGTCGAAACGCATACGCAAAGGTAAGGAAAAATCAGCTAATGATCGGTTCCCAGGTGTATCAGTGCGTCGCCCTGGTTTACAATGGGCTGGTTATTGATGCCAACAATGTAGCCATCAACCGGACTAATGATCTGGTCGATTGTTTCGCCGAAGGGATCGCAGATAACGCCCAGCAGGTCGCCTTCGAGCACATGGGCCCCATTACTCTGGTTCATGTGAAACATGCCGCTGCTGTGAGCCCTTACCCAGCTGTCCTTAATGATCTTGACTGAAGCATTGCCAGGCAGCTCAAAATTGATCATGTTGTAAGAATGCATCAGGCGCATACACCCATTAATTCCCTCATTGATGGCCAGGTAATCAAAACGCATACTTTCTCCGCCCTCGTAAACAAGAATCGGCTTTTTCTTTTTTGCAGCTTCCTTGCGGAAGGTCCCATCACGGTAAACACTGTCAATGATGAGCGGGGCGGAAAAACGTTCGGCGAGCTCAAGGTTGTCTTTGTATTCAAACACACACCTGATCTGCGGATAATTATTGATGCGTGCGCCACCGGTATGAAAATCAACGCCAAAATCAATCACCGGCAGAATATGTTTCATAAGGTCATTGGCGATGCGGCTACCTATTGATCCTCTTCGAGAGCCCGGAAAACAACGGTTCAGATCACGGCCATCAGGCAGGTCGCGGCTGCCATACAAAAAAGAAATAACGTTTATCACCGGAATCACAACCAGTGTTCCGCACTGCAGGTCGCGCACTTCGTCGCGGGAGATCACTTTTCTGATGATCTCAATACCATTGGTTTCCTCGCCGTGCATTCCCGCTGATAATAATAATGATGGTCCAGGTTCTTTTGAGTGGATTACATGAACGGGGATCTCCAGAATTGTTTTGGTGTGAAGCTCATAAGAGTTAAGGACCACCGTTCGGCTTTCGCCTGGCTTAATTTTTTGTTTATTGATGGTTATTGCCTGCTGCATAGTTAAGAAGACTCCTAATTGTCTTGTGACAGGAAGGATGTCTTCGAAAAAAACTCAAGGTAAGAAAAACTAAAAACGTGACGCAATATTTTGAATAACTTTTATGAAAGAACCAACTTGCTCCGGAACTTGTGAGTGGCATTATACATTTCAATAGTTGATACTTTTTAATAATTTTGATAGTATTTCAATAAACACTCATGAAAACGAAAATCACTCTTCTACTCTTTGTACTCTCGCACTACATGCATTCACAGTACGGTGCCATTCTTCAGATGGTTCACAATTCAGCAGACACCTCAGTTAGTCAACTTAAAGTTTGGATAAATGATTCAGTGTGGGCTCCGCAACTCAGTTACCTTAACTGTACTGCTGAGCACCCAGTGTCGCCCGGCGTTTACACCATTGGTGTTTCAGCAATTTCGGCCACTTCTCCAAGTATGGCTTATGTACAAAGTACTGTACAACTCAACTCAACCACTAAAAATTTTTTTGCCATCATCGGCATTCATTCCAGCGGACCTCAATACAATCCAGGAAGTACTCAGAGACCTTTAACCATCTTTACCAGATCTGTGGGACCTGTAGGCCTTCCTTTTATGCTGCAGACCGGTGTCACTTTTTATCATCTTTCAACCGACAGTCCTTCAATGACAGTGTTGTCCAACAATGATACTATAGGCTATTATGTGAACTACACCAGCTGGCAGCATTCGCTCATCATGGCAGGCGCACGCACGGTTAGCATAAGTAGTCCTTCTTCAGCTGTTGGCACCGGCTCCTATAATTTCCCGGGAGGTGTAAATATCAATTTGATCAGTACAGGCTTTACCAACACTTTAACTAACGGAAGATCGATGGCTGCGGCAGGCGGCCAGCCGTTTAACCTATATATTGTGCCAGCTGCAGGAGGAGCACTGGAACCCTTCGACTTTACCTTAGGCGAGCCAACCGGATTCTCTGATAACTCAAGGATTGACCAACAACTTTCGGTCTACCCTTCTCCTGCAAAAAATCACCTGACAATTGAGTGCCTGAATTGCATGCCTGAAGTAGAAGTTATTGTTTCTGATATAACAGGCCAATTGGTATTGACCCGCAGCAATCATTCGATGGCAAATCTGTTAGATATTTCTTCTCTCAAAAAGGGTCTGTACATTTTTACTATTCGTTCTGGTCAAGAGATCGCCCAACGGCGACTTTTAGTGGAATAACGCAACCGAAATATTCATTAAGAGGGGAGCTGTGATGATGGAATTAAAAGAATGGCTTTTTGAGTCTAAGCAACAATGGAATTACGGAAAATCTATTCCCCAGGCTTGTTAAACTCGTTGCGTTCAACGTACTCGATTATTTTTCCCGCAATGTCAATTCCCGTTGCGCCTTCAATACCTTCTAAACCTGGCGATGAATTCACTTCCATTACTAACGGTCCGCGGCTCGACTGCAGAATGTCAACACCGGCAATACCAAGACCGAGTTTTTTCGCCGCTTTAATGGCGGTGGCCCTCTCTTCGGTGCTTAATTCAATCACCTTGGCGCTGCCGCCACGGTGCAGATTACTTCTGAATTCACCTTCCTTTGCCTGGCGTTTCATGGCGCCCACAATCTGGCCATCAACCACAAACACGCGCAGGTCGGCACCACCGGCCTCTTTAATAAATTCCTGCACCAGCATGTTCGCGTCAAGTTTTAGGAAAGCCTCCACCACACTTTTCGCCGCCTTTTTATTTTCGGCCAGCAATACGCCGATGCCCTGAGTACCTTCGAGAAGTTTCACCACACAGGGGGCGCCGCCAATGTGCTGAATTACAAGATCAATGTCTTTTTCACGGGGCGAGGCTGCAAAGCCGGTTTTGGGAATACCGATCCCAGCCCGGGCGAGGATCTGCAGACTGCGCAATTTATCGCGCGAACGAACCAGGGCCTGCGATTCAACGGCGGTAAATATTTTCATCATTTCGAACTGCCGAACTACCGCCGAACCATAAAATGTTGCTGAGGCACCGATCCTTGGAATAACGGCATGCACATCCTTCACTTCTCTGCCATTAAAATAAACGTGAGGTCTGCCCTGCTCAATTACCAGCACACACTGCATGTGATCGAGCAGCAGTACATCATGCCCACGTTTTTCCGCTGCATCAACCAGCCTGCGGGTTGAATAAAGATTTCTGTTTCGTGACAATATGGCGATCCTCATCTGTTCAGCTATTTGTTCCGATTTCTTTTATAAATTTTTTCATTCCAATGCCACCAATGTGTGTGCGGTTTACATCAATTAAAAATTTGGCTTTAAGCAGCCTTCTTCCGATCAGTAAAAGATAACGCATATTATCGCGGTTTGAAAGTGAGATAATCGTGCGAATATTCTTTTTCCCGATGTTCACAACCGTTCTTATTACGTACCGTTCTTCCATTTCACCAAAAGAATTTTTGATCTTCTTCCGGGCGAAATTTTCGAATCTGAAAACGGTGCTGTCTTCCCCGGGCACGATAGTAAAGTAAAGCACTTCAATGTTATTTTCTAAATGTGTATAGATCTTTTCGCAGTGCAGCGAAGAAGTGTAGGCGCCGGTATCAACCTTGGCCTCAATGCCGGCGATACCCAGGGCTGGGATATTCACAAATTCACGACGGCCGATCAAACGTAACCTGTGCTTCCTAGGCGCGCTCATACAAATGATAAAACCTTCTTACATCCGCTTCCGAACAAAGGTCTTGCTTTTTCAACCAGAAAAGTACAAATTTTCCAGCGAAATAAGGGGCAAGCATCACTCCCTTGGCGCCCAGGCCATTAAAAATAAAAAGCCGCTCATAATAGGGATGCCGGCCAATAACGGGCCGCCTGTCGATACTGGCGGGACGGATGCCGGCCTCCTGCTTTTCAACTGTATAGCCGGCTTCGGTCATATTTCTGAGCTTCCGTTCAAGCAGCCTCAATCCCTTCCCTGTTGGTTTGTCATCAAGCTTCTCCCATTCATAAGTTGCTCCGAGCCTGAATTCATGTTCCTGAAGATCCATTAAAAACCCGTCCCGGTTAAAGACCCGGTTCTTGAGGTGAATATCTTCACTTTTTACGGTGATTAATTCGCCCTTGGCAGGTTTAAGGGGCACCCAGTTAAAAAAAGGATTGTTCTTCACCAGGTGACCCTCGCAAAAAATTATGTTTGCGGCCTTAACATCGCCATACGAAACACCGTTCTCATTGATTTCAAGAAGATTGTGATCAAAAACGGCAGACTGAACTCTTTCCCTGAAAAAAGAACTGCTGCTGTCGAGAAAAGTTTTTACATGAAGATTGCCCGCCGCTTCAACCAGTCCGTATTCATTGGGCACTTTCAGACCCTGCAGGCCGGTGAGGTTCTGCTGGATGCTCTCAACCAGAAAAGGTTCAAGTTCTGCGGCAGCCTTTTTTTTCCACAGTTCCTTTTCATGGTTTTCAGTGAAAGGTTTCACTATCTGGCGAAGGGTGATAAGTTTGGTCTGCAGTGTTTTTTCGCAGGCAGGATAAAACTTCATCAACTCAGTGAGCAGCTCCTGAGCCATCCAGCCGGAGGTCATCCTTTTAAATACTATGGGATTCCAGATCCCTGCGGCAACACGTGAGCAGGAACTTAAATTTTCGTGGCCTATAACAGTAAATGAAATATTCTGCCGGTAAAAGGAATGCATGAGCACCGTAGCGGCCAGTCCTCTTCCAACAATGATAAAATCAACCATCAGGATTTTCTGATCTTACATTTGGGTTAAAGTTGCGCTTTGGGCCCCTGTACGATCCTGAAAAGAACAGAATAACCTTTGCACCGTACAAGACCTGGTTGCGGCCAACATTTCCCATTTGTCTGCCAATATCGGCAAAAAGCTCAAATCCGGCACCTATATCATAAGTCATCTTGTGAACAGCCTGCGCGCTGAGGTATACACCTGGCCCTCCGTAAAAACGTGGCGGAGTTCCCACCTGCCCCTCAACACCCTGATAAAAAGAGGGTCCGGCAAACAAAGCGAGATTATAGGTATTGCCTTCTCGGCGCAGGCCATAACAGGCATGTGCCTGCATGTGTGTATTCTGAAAAAAGTCGATCCCGCTCAACAAAACGCCGGTCTGAAAATAATGCTGTTTGATATGAAACTGAAAATCAGCACCTGCTACACGCTGATAGCCGGCCCGGATGGTGGAAAGAGCGAGGCCACCTCCGATAGTCACATAGTTGTTGTGGATCCGGTACCTCTTATTGTCCCAGATGATCTCTTCTTTACGGTTATATGGCGGCTTCTCCTTTTTTGTTGAAGAAAGCGTATCCTGAGCGAAAGTACTGCCGAATACAAAAAGACTGAATATTAAAACAAGATGTCTGATAACGCTAAAGTAAGAAAGATAAAACGGGAGTTCAAACGCAATAAAATAACTGGCTGGTTTCCGCCTTCAGCTGGTAGTACATTCTTTACCAATGTTTCTGTGCCTGCACTGTGTGCTGAAATCAGACCAGAAATGGATTGCTTCGTTTTTCCTGCCCTATGGTAGTTGAAGGACCGTGACCGCAATACACTTTTGTTTCTTCCGGTAAAATCAGCAGCCGATGGTGAATGCTGCTCAGAAGCTGTTCGTGATTCCCCATAGGCAGATCGGTTCGTCCAATGCTCCCATTAAAAAGCACATCGCCACCAATAAGCAAATTGTTTTCTTTGTTGTAAAAACAAATACTTCCGGGAGAATGGCCGGGAGCAAGGATACACTCGAAGCTGTACCTGCCAAGGGCTATCACCTCCTTGTCGTCGATAAATTTCAGAGGCAGCGGCGACGGTTCGCATCTGAGACCATACATGGTTGCAGTTGCTTCCATCTGCTCAATAAAAAACAGCTCACTGCTGTGAAGCTCGGGCAGCAGGCCATACTCATCGTAGAGGAATTTATTACCCATTACGTGATCAATGTGTGCATGTGTAAGCAATAGCTTCTCGGGCTTCAGTTTTTTGCTGCTCACAAAGTCACGAAGTTCATTGTTCTCGGAGCTATCAGAATTTCCGGCATCAATAAAAAATGCTCTGCCTTCGTCGTCATACAAAACAAAGGTGTTTTGCTGGAAGGGATTAAATGTAAATGATTTAAGATGCAGCATATATCAGTAGAGTTTAGCGATGAATTCAAAAGTGGTGCCGTTTCGCCGGATCTGGTTCAGACCTGCCCTGCCGCCCCTTTTCAGGCTACCAAACCGGTCCTCAACTTTCAGGGCTTGTGCGCCGTTGAGGCAGATCATCCTCAATAACTGCTCTTCCTTAAAAAACGGCGCCGAAGCAGCAAGCAGGTTAAGTTCAAAAAGCACATCAAGCCGTGCATTACTCGCCAGACTATCGGTGCCTATACAAATGCGTCCGGCACTTTGCGCAAATAAACTGAAATCAGGAAGACTTTCCTCAATGTATAAGTTGGCAGCAGGGCAAAAAACCCAGAAAACATCTTTGGAACCGGCGAGGTCAATATCAGCGGCTGTTGAAAAGGTGTTATGCACAAGGAGGTTGTTATTTTCACCAAGATGAGAAATATAATGGCTAAGACTTGAGGTTTTTGGTGGATGGAAAAAAGAAAGATCTATGTTCAGTTCCTGGTACAACTGATACACCTCACTTTTTTCGCCCATAAAAAAGCGGGTTTCTTCCAGACTTTCCTGGTTGTGGATACTAAATGGCTGGTTTGTTAATGAACCAAAGTGCGAGATAAGATCTAGCAGCTCATTGGAAACAGTGTAGGGGGCATGTGCAGCCAGACTGCCTTTAAGTCCTGCACCATAAAGGGTTTCCAGAAGTTCCCGGCCTTTCGCAAAAACCACCTCGGCCCTGGCGGGGTTAAGGGCCAGAAGTTCCACAAAGGTGTGGTAGAACATATTTTGTTCTCTTTTTAGATCAAAACTCTGGCTGGAATTTGAAATATCACCAACAGCAACTATTCCATTCTCAGACATTTCCCTTTCGGCCTTTCGCATCGCGTGGTCAATTTCCTGATCAGTTGTTTGTTTTCGTTTTGCCATAAGTTCAAGGGCAAAAGCGCAAAAACCAGTACCCGCCCGCACCTGATCCCTGAGGTGACTAAGTTCAAGATGACAATGGGCATTAATAAAACCAGGCGTGAGAATACCTTCTAAAGTTTCGATCTTAGCAGCAGGGACTTCCGATTCTCTGGTGACATCAACCAACATCCCTGAACCTTCGTACACCAGCACTGTACCCGGGGGCAACCAGTCTGAGCCATCAAATATTTTAGCCGCTTTTATAAAACGCACGGGGATAAATTTAGGTATTATCGTTAATTGCTTGCTGTTTGGGGAGGTTGCGCGCGAAGGCCAATGGTGAGGGTTGTGTCGCGCGAAGACGCTAAGCACGGTGGTGTCGCGCAGAGACGCCAAGCACGCAAAGTGGAGTGTAAGCGATGAGGTGCGGGTGCGGGGGTATTTTCGCGCAGAGACGCCAAGCACGCAAAGTGGAGTGTAAGCGATGAGGCGCGGGTGCGGGGGTATTTTCGCGCAGGCGCCAAGCACGCAAAGAACGTTGAAGCGCAGGAGGCAGCTGTTTCGCGCAGAGGCCGGAGAAAAGCTCTAGTGCGGTGGTTTTCGCGCGAAGACGCCAGGCACGCAAAGTGGGGTGTAAGCGCTGAAGCGCGCGTGCAAATGTGTCGCGCATAGCGGTGCTTCGCTAACGCCAGGCACGCAAAGAGCGCTGAAGCCTGGGGAATTTTCGGGTAAAGTAAAACGCCTGTAGTTTTTGTGGGCTGTGGTGTTTTTCGTTTTGAATTGGGTACCTTTGCAGGGCTTTATAAATGGGGAAAACAGACATACGCAGTCTTTCAGCGGCACAGATCGAAGAAGCCCTTAAAACCACCGGCGAGCCCGCGTTCAGGGCCAGGCAGGTGCATGAGTGGTTGTGGACCAAGCGCGCCATTACCTTTGAAGAGATGAGCAATTTGCCCACCAAACTTCGCGACTGGCTTAACAACAATTTTGTGATCAATGCCGTACAGATCCACGAGCTTCAGATAAGCGCCGACCGTACTATTAAATGCGCCATGAAACTGCACGACAACTACGTGGTTGAGAGTGTACTGATCCCCCATGAAAAACGAATGACCGCCTGCATCAGCTCGCAGGTTGGATGCAGCCTCAGCTGTAAAT
>JAEZDS010000114.1 GCA_023433205.1 Bacteroidota bacterium | reverse complement strand
GGTGCAGATAGGTCTGCGCACCGATAAGCACATTCAGGTAACTGAAGGAGTACGATCGGGAGACACCATAGTAGCCAGCGGACTGCTGGGTGTAAAGCAGGGGGCAAAACTTAAACTGGTAGACGAGGTTAACTGATGGATATTGCTTCATTAAGTGTTAGGAGGCCTGTGCTGGCAGTGGTGATGTCCATCATCATTGTGTTGTTTGGACTTATCGGATATAATTTTCTGGGGGTTCGCGAGTTTCCTTCCATTGATCCGCCAATCATTACCGTTCGCACCGGCTACACCGGTGCGAATGCAGAAGTAATTCAGTCGCAGATCACCGAGCCGCTTGAAAAGGCCATCAACGGCATAGAGGGAATTCGTTCAATTTCGGCATCAAGCAACCAGGGATCGAGTAACATTACCGTTGAATTTAATCTGGGTTCAAACCTTGAAGCTGCTGCCAATGATGTGCGCGACAAAGTTTCACAGGCATTAAGACGGCTGCCCCAGGATATAGACGCTCCTCCTGTTGTAACCAAAGCAGATGCTGATGGAAGAGCGATCATTTCTATGACTTTGCTCAGCGACAGACGTTCGTTGCTTGATGTTAGTGATTACGCAGAAAATGTGATAGCGCAGCAACTGCAGACAATCCCCGGGGTGAGCGCGGTTCAGATCTGGGGCCAGCGCCGTTATGCCATGCGTATTCGCCTGCTTCCCGACAGGCTGAGCGCCTATGCGCTGACCCCTCTCGACGTGCGCCAGGCGCTGGATAAAGAAAATGTTGACCTCCCGTCGGGAAAGATCGCGGGGCAGAGCACAGAACTAACTGTTAACACCATAGGGCGACTTTCAACCGTGAGTGATTTTCAGAACATGATCGTTAAAGAGCAGGGCAATAGTATTGTGAGGCTAAGGGATGTGGCAGTGGTTGAACAGGGCGCCGAAAATGAAGAGACCATACTGAAGGAATCGGGTGTTCCTATGGTTGGTGTGGCCCTTGTTCCACAGCCCGGAGCTAATTATATCGATATCTCTGATGAATTTTATAAACGTTATGAGCAGCTGAAAAAAGATCTGCCCGACGATTATAAGATCAATATTGCCCTCGACACCACGCAGTTTATCCGTAAATCAATTATTGAAGTGGAGGAAACCCTCCTTATAGCACTGGGACTGGTTATTCTCATCATCTTTCTTTTTTTCCGCGACTGGCTTATCGCTTTCAGGCCACTTATTGACATTCCGGTTTCGCTTATCGGAGCTTTTTTTATCATGTACATCATGGATTATTCCGTAAATGTACTAACGCTTCTGGCTATTGTGCTTGCAACCGGTCTGGTAGTTGACGATGGTATAGTGGTAACGGAAAATATCTTCAAAAAGATTGAGCTGGGAATGCGGCCGCGTGAAGCAGCAATTGAAGGCACGAGGGAAATTTATACCGCTGTGATTGTGACCTCGCTTACCCTGAGCGCTGTTTTTATGCCCGTGATATTTCTGGAAGGTTTTGTGGGACGCTTGTTCCGTGAATTTGGTATTGTGATAGCCGGCGCGGTAATGATCTCTGCTTTTGTGTCGCTAACACTCACCCCAATGCTTAATGCAAAAATGGTGAAGAAAGATCCCACCAAAAAAAGCAGATTTTATTTGTGGTCCGAACCTTTTTTCTCGGGAATGGATTCCTGGTTCAGGACAAAGATCACAGCATTCCTGTCGCACCGCTGGTGGGCGGTTTCAATACTTGCCGTTACTACGGCGGCTATTTTCTTTTTTGGTTCACAGTTACAGTCTGAGTTATCTCCGCTTGAAGACCGCAACTGGCTGCGCATTCAGGCTGTAATGCCCGAAGGCACCAGTTTCGAAAGAATGGACGCGCTCATGGATAAGATCGCCAAGTTTATCAGCGACTCAGTGCCCGAAAAGCAGGTTTGCCTTACCGTTACAGCCCCTGGTTTTGCAGGTTCAGGGGCGGTTAACACAGGCTTTGGCCGGCTTACCCTTATTGACGCAGACAAACGGGAACGATCTCAAAAGGAAATTGCCGCGTACCTGTCCAAACACTTCGCCTCCTTTAGTGAAGGAAAAGTGTTTGTTATTCAGGAACAGTCTATTTCTTCAAGTGCCGGCCCCAGTGGCGGCCTGCCTGTTCAGTATGTGCTGCAGACACAGGACTTTGAAAAACTCCGTGAAAAATTGCCGCTTTTTCTTGATCAGGTGAACAAAAGTCCTGTTTTTCAGGGCACCGATGTAAATCTGAAATTTAATAAACCCGAGCTGGTTATCGACATCAACCGTGAAAAGGCGCGCACGCTGGGCGTTTCAATAGCAGATGTAGCGCAAACCATTCAGCTGGCATTAAGCGGTCAGCGTTTCGGCTATTACATAAACAACGGTATGCAGTACGAGGTAATTGGTCAGGTAAACCGTGCCGACCGTGATAATCCCGGCGATATCAAAAACCTTTTTGTGCGGAACATGGCCGGCAGCATGATACAGCTCGATAACCTTATTTCTATTGAAGAACGCAGCAGTCCGCCTCAACTATACCACTATAACCGCTATCAGAGCGCAACAATCTCGGCAGGACTTGCCCCTGGAAACACCATAGGCGATGGAATAGAAGAGATGGACCAGATTGCGGCGAAGGTGCTCGACGATAATTTTGTGACCTCTCTTACAGGCTCCTCGCGCGATTACAGTGAAAGTTCTTCCAACATACTTTTCGCATTTGTGCTTGCGCTGGTGCTGATTTACCTGCTGCTGGCCGGTCAGTTTGAAAGTTTTACCGAGCCGCTGATTATTATGCTTACTGTGCCCATGGCTTTGAGCGGCGCCCTGTTTTCGTTATGGTATTTCAATCAAACACTTAATATATTCAGCCAGATAGGAATGATAATGCTGATAGGCCTGGTAACAAAAAATGGCATTCTAATAGTGGAATTTACCAATCAGCTGCGTGAAAAGGGATTGAACATCAGAGAGGCATTGATTGAAGCCAGCACTGCGCGTCTCCGCCCAATTTTGATGACCAGTATGGCTACCATGCTGGGGGCGCTGCCAATTGCGGTGGCATTTGGTGCCGGAAGCGAGAGCCGCATGGGAATGGGAATTGTAATAATAGGCGGACTGGCGCTGGCCATGATCCTCACGCTGTTTGTGATCCCGGCCATTTATTCTATTGTGATCAGAGACAAAAAAGATGCGAAGACTGTTTAAAATAGTTGTACTTATTTTTAGCGTGGTTATCGCAAACGCGCAGGATCTGCTCACTCTTGACGAGGCCCTGAAAATTGCCCTGCAAAAAAACCACGACGTGTTAATGGTGAAAAACGAGCAGGAGGTATCGCGTTTGCAGAACAACCTGGGTAACGCGGGAATGTCGCCCACTCTCGGGGTCGTAGGGTCAATCAGTACCTCCAACCTCGATTCATATCAGGAATTTAATAATGGAACCGTTCAGGACAGGCCCGGCGCTTCTGCGTTCGGTACCGGCGCTTCAATTAATCTCGACTGGACGATCTTTGACGGATTCAGAATGTTCGCGGTAAAAAAGCGTCTTAAACTTAGCGAAGAATTTTCTGAGATCGCTCTTAAACAACAGATGGAAAATACGGTTTACGATATTATCGTAGCCTACCATAATATCGCACGGGTAAAAGAACTGATCAAAGCAGCTGAACAAAACCTGTTGTTATACGAAGAGCGCCGTAAGATAGCACAAGTGCGTCTTGAAATAGGAAGCGATTCAAAAGTAGATCTTCTGCTGTCAAAATCTGATGAGAACCGGGCCCGCAGCAACATCATTCAGTTACAGCTTGAGTTGCTCGACACTAAGGTTAGGTTAAACACATTACTGGGGCGTGCTGTTAACACTGAGTTTAATACAGTTGATACCATAATTGTAGAATTTGATCCCAATCTGGATGAATTAAAAAAGGTGGCCTATGATGGGAACAGCGCCCTGCTTCTTTCCCGGAAAAATGAGCAGATTGCTGATCAGGGGCTGGCTGAAGTGCGTTCGGGCAGTCTGCCTTTTCTAACTGTAGGCGCTTCCTATCTTTTTACACGTAATCAAAGTCAGGCTGGTTTTGTATTGCTGAACAGACAAAATGGATTGAACGCGGATATCAGCTTCAGATGGAATCTTTTTAACGGCGGACGAACACACCGTTTAATACAGGAGCGGAATATACTTGCGCTTAACCAGAGATACTTTACAGAGCGTACACAGCTGCAGATTGACGGCGTTGTTTACATCAATTACCAGTCTTTTCTTCTCAATAAAAAAATAGTGGAGATGGAATTACAAAACCTGGCCGATTCGCGTCAGGTACAGGCCATCTCTCTCGAACGTTATAAGCTGGGCAAAACCGGGCTTCTCGAGACCATTGAAACGCAGAAAAATCTTGAAGATGCGCAGGTGCGCTATATCAACGCACTTTATAATACCAAACTGGCCGAGGCCGGCCTGCTGCGGGTGAACGGCAGTCTTGTAAAATAGTAATTGCGGGCTGGCTCTTGGTTGCAGGAAGCGTATTTTGAAGCGTATTTTATCTTCGGTAAAATAATTGTAATTTCCTGCTGTGCTGAAAGCCATTGCCAATTTGGTTAAAATATGAAAAGAAGAATTATTGTATTAATAGATTTTTCTGAGGATTCCCGGCAGCTGCTGAGGTTTGCTTACCATATCGCAGCTGCACAGAAAGTGGGCATGCTTCTCCTGCACCAGTCGTCGGTGCCTCTGCCTGGCTTCGCCGGTCAGGAAATAAAAGAGAAATACAAATCAGAGGGAACCAGGGAGAGTCTCGCTAAACTTAAAAAATTCGCGGCTGAATTACTGGGTGAAGTAAAAGGCATGCGGTTTAAGGTGTCATCAAGCCACATTGCTGAAACTGTTGAGGAATTGTTTGCAGCCAATTCAACTGACTTCCTTTTTGTGGGAGTTAAAAACAAACAGCTTATCGAGCGATTGTTTATTGGCGATACGGCGGTGAAACTTGTTAACCATACCGACAATATTATTATAGTGCTGCCGGAGAACTGTCAGCAATTTACTTTGAAGAATTTTTGTGTGGGCCTTGTAGAGAAGTATTCCCTCAATACCAAGGCCTTCGATCAGGTGCTGGCCTTGTCGGGGAATGTAGAACGGATCCGGTTTTTTTCCATTGTGAGGCCGCGGCAGGATCTAAGCATCATAAAGAGTTATCTTTCAAGACATGTGGCAAAGTATGACGCCTTTAAGGACGTTGCCTGGGAGATCAGGCCTTCTTCAGGGGAGGCAGCTGGTATGAATGAATATACGCAGGAAAACGATGCGGTGCTGGTTCTGCAGAAAGGCACCAGAAAGATGGCCGATATATTGAGACCTTTTTTTGTCAGTAAAATGTTAGCTGAAGCCAAAGTTCCGGTAATTGTGTTGCCTCAGCCCTGAGATCGTAACTGGTACTTATCAGCTTTCGTAAAATCTGTTAATAGGTAGTCAAATCTATTTTCGTATTTTATAATGTCGAGTACACAGTTTAACTTAATAGCAAAATCAGAAGCGAGTATAAATGGCCCATTTGCCAAAACTTATTGAAGACCTGGCATTGATCCTCTTTACCGGGGCCATCGTAACACTTCTTTTCAGACGAATAAAACAACCGGTTGTTCTGGGATATATTGTGGCCGGTTTTCTTGTTGGCCCGTACATCTCCATTACGCCATCGGTTGTTGATCACGACAATATTGAAACACTTGCCGAAATTGGTGTGATCTTTCTGCTTTTTAGCCTTGGTCTGGAATTCAGTTTCAGAAAACTTGTAAGAGTAGGCGGAACTGCAACAATTACCGCCCTTGTTGAGATCGTCTTTATTACGGTGTCCGGGTATTTTGTGGGAAGGTGGCTGGGCTGGTCGGTGATGGACAGCGTTTTTCTGGGCGGCATGCTGGCAAGTTCTTCTACAACCATTATTATCAGGGCCTTTGATGAGCTTGGCGTAAAAACTTTGCAGTTTGCAGGAATTGTTTTTGGTGTCCTGATTGTTGAAGATATTGTTGTGATACTGTTAATGGTGTTGCTTTCTACTATGTCGGTAAGCCAGCAGGTTGAGGGTGCTGAACTGCTTTTCACGATCTCCAAACTTCTGTTTTTTCTGTTGTTCTGGTTCCTGGCAGGCATATTTTTATTACCTACTTTTCTGAAGCGCGCCAAAAAGTTACTGGACGAGGAAAGTATGCTGGTGCTGGCGGTGGGCATGTGTCTGGGAATGGTGGTGCTGGCCACACAGGTTGGTTTTTCTGCGGAGCTTGGAGCCTTTATTATGGGTTCGATCCTGGCAGAAACCACCTCTGCGGAAAGAGTTGAGAAGTTGATCAAACCGGTGAAAAATCTTTTTGGTGCTGTGTTTTTTGTGTCAATCGGCATGCTTATTGACCCTAAAGCCATCATAGACAATGGTCTTGCTGTCGCGAGCGTCACCATGCTGGTGCTTTTCGGAAAATTTTTCAGTACAACATTTGGCGCGTTACTTTCAGGGCAGCCTCTTAAGCAGTCAATTCAGGTTGGCATGAGTATGGCGCAGATCGGCGAATTTGCTTTTATTGTAGCCACGCTTGGTCTGTCACTTGGTGTGGTAAGCGATTTTCTTTTTCCCGTTGCAGTTGGGGCCTCGGCAATTACCACTTTTACTACGCCTTACATGATCAGGCTGGCGGAACCTTTCTACAACTTTCTTAAAGATATACTGCCCTCAGGATTGGTTCGGTCAATCAGTAAATATTCAGCAAGCACGCAGAAAATTCAGGGTGAGGGTAACTGGCGTCTTATTCTGCGAATGCTCTCTATTATTGTATTGAGTAACGGGATAATTCTGCTTGCTATTTACCTGCTAAGCAAAAACTTTCTCATTCCTCTTGCTGCCTCATATATAAAGAATGAGCTTTTAGCGCAGCTTATTGCGCTGGTATTTACTCTGGTTGTTGCCTCACCGTTTTTGTGGGCATTAATGACCAAAAAACCAGGAAGTTTTGCATACAAGGAACTGTGGCTTAACAGTCGCTACAACCGCGGCCCACTGGTGGTGATAGAAGTCTTCAGGAATTTGATTGGCATATTGGTGATAATTCTTTTTGTAGACAAGCTTATATCGGCAAAGGTGGCAGTGTTGGTGGCAGTTCCGGTAGCTGTGCTGGTGTTGTACCTGTTTTCCAAAAAATTGCAGAGTTTTTATCAGAAAGTGGAAGGACGTTTTATGACCAATTATAATGAAAGGGAAAATGCAGTTAATGAGCAGGATCCGGTTGGTGCGGGTCTGCTGTTGAAAAATGCCACTCTGCAGACCGAACTGCAACCATGGGCAGCCTATATTGCTGATATGGAAGTGGGACAGCATGCCTCTTACATTGGTAAACAATTACAGGAGCTGAAGTGGCGTGAACAGTTCGGAATTAACATCGCTTACATAAAACGAGGCGACCGTATTATTCATTCACCGCCGGGCACCGAAAGCCTTCTGCCTTTCGATCACGTGGGTATTATAAGTACGGAAGAACAAATGAAAAGTTTTAAAACCATATTTGATAGCGCCGTTCCGGTAAGCAGCTCGCAGCCAAAACTTGAAGATATTGTACTGCAAAAGGTGGTGGTTGATGAGTACAACAAGTTAAAAGGTCTTTCGATCCGCGAGTCGGGGATACGTGAAAGTACCAGCGGCCTGATAATAGGGATTGAACGGGATAATACCCGTTACCTCAACCCCGAGTCCTCAACTATTTTTGAGTGGGGCGACATAGTTTGGCTTGTGGGCGAAAGGAAGAAGATACAGAAGCTCCTAAAGGTTCAATCTTAAGTAGTTACCTGTTATTAAGAAAAAGAAAACCGGGAATTCTGCTCTGTGTATGCTAAGCTGTCTTTTCACCCAACCATCTGTGTTTTGTTATTGTATGGTGGATTGTTAGCACCGGGAGTTCGCTGAAAATCCCTTTAAAGAGTAGGCATAAAAAAAACAACCATGAGAAAATCATACTTTTTTAATTCTTTGTGTGCGTTAATCGTGCTTATCGGCTTTGGCCATGGCCTTAAAGCTCAGTGTTCTGCCTCTTTTATTCATTCAAGCTGGCCAAATGGTGTTATGGGTTTTACCAGTACCTCGGCACCCGTAAATAGCCTTACGGCTTATCACTGGAATTTTGGTGATGGCAGTACGCAAAGCGGCGTGGGTTATAATTTCATGGGTGCCGCCCATTCCTATACTGCCAATGGTACTTATATTGTTTTACTTACCATTAATGGCAGCGCACCAACCTGTTCAAGCACCGCATTAGATACCGTAGTGGTTACCAACGCCATTCCTCCCGGTAACTGCAACCTTAATGCAGGCTGGTCAAACAGCCTGGGCGGACCCGGGACCATGAATTTCACAAACAATTCAACCGGCACAGTATCAGGTTCAACTTATTTCTGGGACTATGGTGATGGCAATACCTCAACCGGAATAAATGGCACCAACACATACTCCGCCAACGGCAACTATACGGTAATGCTTATTGTTAACAACAACTCCTCCCCGGCATGTATTGATACAGCCATGAACCCGGTTACCATTACCACTGCAACAAACTGTAATTTAAGTGCCGGCTTTAATATTTCGCAGGGCACAAATGGAAATGTATCGTTCATAAGCACCAGCACCGGTACAATGAATGGGTATTTTTATAACTGGAATTTCGGACCGGCCGGAACTGCATCCGGTCAAAACGTGAACAAGAATTTTGCGAACGGAACTTACACTGCGGTTCTTACAGTTAGTAATTCAAGCGTGGTGCCAACCTGCACCAGTTCAGCTACACAAACCTTTGCTGTGTCGTCAAACACCTGCTTCCTGCAGGCTGATTTTTATTATAACCAGGGCTCTAACGGACTGGTAAGTTTTGTTGATACATCGTCAGGCACAAATTCTGGCACTATTTATTCATGGAATTTCGGAAACGGAAATGTTTCAAACAGCGCCGGAAATCCTTCAACCACTTATCTGAATGGAGGAACCTATGTGGTGACATTTAGTTTAACCGATGGCCAGAACAACAGCTGCACCTCAGTGATCGCAAAAACAATCAACATAACCAGTGTACCCTGTTCTGCAAACCCTAATTTCACCCTTGTTTATGGAGGTTCGCCGGGTTACTGGCTCGCAGTTCCGGCTTATCCCTGGAATGTTGCCGGTGCTCAGTGGAACTGGGGTGACAATAGCAGCAGTAATTCTTTGTATACCAGTCATACCTACTCCACTACCGGAAACTACAACATCTGTTTAACGGTTACTGCAACCTGCGGTTCAACCGCTTCAACCTGCGCAACCTATTCTGTTTATAAGTCTAAAGGCATGGCTATTTATCAGGTAAATGTTATTCAACCTGATCTGGTAGATATTGATCAGACCGAACCTGTTGGGCTAACAAAACAACAGGCAGGCAACCTGTCACTCTCCATCTATCCCAATCCTGCCGGTAACCAGGTGGCCTTGCAGGTAGTCGGTCTGGAAAACAGCTCTGCCACCCTCACCATCCGCGATGCCATCGGTCGGAAAGTGCTGCAGCTGCAGCAAAGCAGCCACAGGTCGCAAATTGCTGAGGTGATCGATTTTTCTGAGCAGCCTGCAGGCCTGTATTTTATCACGCTCAAAAGCGGCAGTCAGTCCGCAACCAAAAAGGTGGTGATAACCAAATAAGTTTTTCGATCACCCAACAAAAAAAGGTCATCCTTTAGGGATGGCCTTTTTATTTTGCACCTCAGTCAAAATTTCAAGCCTCTTTCTTTTCCCCCTTGTCAGTGGTGCAGTTGCCGGCAGCGCAGTCGCCTCCTGCGCAGCCTCCTACGTTAAAGATGCCGCTGAGTGTGAGAACAGAACCCAGGCTTATACTGAGCAGACTGCTTGCCGTGATCCCTTCAATAAGGATAAAAAAACCCAGCGCAAGCCTTAATACCCGCATCATGTTCCAGTTGGTAAGGATTCTTAAAGTGATATCTTTCATAAAAAATTAAATTCTAATTACTGAAGTTGAAACCTCGGTTCAAAATTCCCGGCTCCGAAACACAGCTTTAAACAACAGCTGTGTATCAACATATCAAACCGGCTTGTAGCCCGGCAATAACAATGCTACACAAAGTTACCATTATTAAAGGCATACCATCGGTAACTTTTGTTACGCTTCATGCATTTGTTAGCGCGGTATTTGTATCTTGTTTTCCTGATTTGTTTTTATGATAGACCAACTTAATGAAGCAGCGGATTTTTTGCGGTCGAGAGGGATCACTGAAGTGCACACCGCTGTTGTATTGGGAACAGGCTTGGGAAAATTGATTGACCATGTTAAAGTACTCGACAATATCAGCTATGAGGAGATTCCGCATTTTCCCCCTGCAACTGTTGAAACGCACAAGGGTAGGCTTGTTTATGCAGAGGCGGGTGCAAACAGGGTCCTCATCTACCAGGGGCGTTATCATTATTATGAAGGATACAATATGCAGCAGGTGGTTTTTCCTGTGCGGGTTGCTAAATTGCTCGGCGCCGCGGCATTGCTGCTTTCGAATGCGGCCGGAGGGGTTAACACACAATTTAAAAAAGGCGATCTTGTTCTGATAGACGATCATATCAACCTGCAGCCTCACAATCCGCTCACAGGGAAGAACATCGACCTGCTGGGGCCCCGTTTTCCCGACATGAGCGCGCCTTATGACAAAAATCTCTCCGAATTATTGCTTAAACAAGCGGTGGCGCTGAATTGTTCTCTGAAAAAAGGTGCATATGCTGCCGTAAGCGGGCCAAACCTGGAGACCCGTGCTGAGTACCGGTTCCTGCGCACCATTGGCGCCGATATGGTGGGTATGTCAACTGTTCCTGAAGTGATTGCCGCCAACCACATGGGCATGCCCTGCGCAGCCGTTTCAGTAATTACCGACGAATGCGACCCGGATAAGCTGCACCCGGTAAATATTCAGCAGATAGTCGCAGCCGCCGCCGAAGCCGATGAACAACTTTCACTGATTTTCAGCAGTTTTCTGCGACGGAAATAGCACCTGCAAACTGATCTACCTTAGTCGTTCTGCTCAAGCGTGTCGCAGGGTACAGCAACTTTTACGTAATAAACGTTGCCGTTTTCATCAAACATCTCCTGCTCAACAGAATCGCACTCCTGCTTGTTTCCTGCTGAGGATCTTTCGGTGTTATTCTGATTGTTGCACGAAACCATCCACATAACTGCAACAGCTACAATTAATTTTTTCATGATTAAAAGGTGTAAGCTGTAAATGTAGCTTTTTATTATGTCCGGCCAAATTATCAGATTCTGATCTTACAACTTCAAAACTTTCCCCCCGACAGGGTGAACGCTCTTTAATGACGCTGTTTTAAATTTGCTGGTCTGAAGCTGTGAAAATACTCCTGCTTGCGATATGCTGTTTACAGCTTTTTATGGGCCATTCCCAGAAAAATGTTTCTGCCCTCAGAATAGTTGGGCCGCCGGTAATTGATGGCATACTGAACGATTCATCATGGGTGGGCGCCGAAGAGGCGGTTGGTTTTGTGCAGCGCGAGCTTCATCCTGGTATGCCTTCGTCGCAGGTTTCAAAAGTAAAATTTGTTTACGACGACTTTGCGCTGTACATCGGAGCTGAGTTAAGCGATGTTTCGGCCGACAGTGTGCTGCGCGAATTAAGCGTACGGGACAATGAGGCCAATGCCGATCTGTTCGGGGTGCTTCTGGATACCTATAATGATGATCTTAACGCCTTTGGATTTTTTGTCACCGCCGCCGGCACCCAGATTGACGCGCGGTACAGCAGCCAGGGGCAGGATTTTGAATGGAACGCGGTATGGCTCAGCGCTGTGCAGGTTCACGATAAGGGATGGACAGTTGAAATGAAGATCCCCTATTCAGCACTGCGTTTCTCGCGTGAAGCAGAGCAGGTGTGGGGGCTGAATATTCTTCGGAAGATCCGAAGGCTTCGTGAAAACAGTTTCTGGAGTCCGTTAGATCCTGCCATAAATGCTTTGATCAGGCAAAGCGGCAATCTTACCGGTTTGAAGAATATAAAGCCACCACTGAGGTTGTCACTTTCGCCATATATAGCTGCAATAGCAGATCATTTCCCCTTTCACGATCCTGCTATCAAAAACCTGAATTATAATGTGAGCGGCGGCATGGATATTAAATACGGACTTACCGATGCTTTTACACTGGATATGACGCTTGTTCCAGATTTCAGCCAGGTGCAAAGCGACAACCAGGTGCTGAACCTTTCTCCTTTTGAAGTACAGTTTCAGGAACGCCGTCCCTTTTTTACCGAAGGAACTGAATTGTTCAATAAAGGCGGTTTGTTTTATAGCAGAAGGGTGGGGGGACTTCCTCTTGATTATTATTTGCCTTACCAGCAGGCAGGGCCTGATGAAAAAGTTATCCGAAACCCTTCTCAAACCCAGCTGCTCAATGCCACTAAACTGTCGGGCCGCACGCCGTCAAAACTGGGCATTGGTGTATTCAATGCACTGTCGGCCGAAAGTTATGCCACACTCGCCAATCACGAAGGAGCGTTACGACAGATAAGAACCTCGCCGCTTACCAATTACAATATTGTGGTGCTCGACCAGACATTCAAAAACAATTCATTTGCAAGTTTTATCAACACCAATGTTTTGCGTGAGGGCAGTTATTATGATGCCAACGTAAGCGGGGCAAGTTTTCGCCTTAATAACAAAACAAATACCTGGCAAATCAGCGGAGCCTCAGCGGTTAGCGCAGTGGTTTATCCCTCTCAGGCGCCAAATCTTGGATACAGCGGCGATCTTTCTTTTGGAAAAAGTGGTGGTAATTTTAAATGGAACATGTTTGGAAGGATCAAAACAGATAAATATGATCACAATGATCTTGGTATACTGTTTCTGAGCAACAACATCGAGTCAGGCCTCACTTTATCGTACGACATCTATAAGCCATTCTGGAAACTGAACAACTCCTTCAACAATATTACCATCATGTACCAGCGGATGTATGAACCCGGCGCCTTCTGGAACTTTGGTATTTACGGAGAGAACATCACCACCTTCACTAAAAAATTTCTTAGTGCCGGCATCGAATACGGTGCCGAGCCTGTTATCACCTATGATTATTACGAGGCCCGGGTGCCGGGCAGGTTTTATACATTTCCGGTAAATTACTACGGCGGGGCATGGATATCTACCGATTACCGCCGGCCTTTTGCTGTGGATGTATTTGCCGGTTACCGCGAATTTGAGGAGTTCAACAGGTACAATATAAATCTAAGCGTATCTCCTCGATTCCGTGCAAATAACAGGCTCTCCTTTATATACGAAGTGAGTGATCACCTCCGCAACGATGATGTTGGCTTTGTCAGTTACAACAAAACCTCTGACACCATCACCTTTGGCAGGCGCAATATGGAAACGGTAAGTAATATTTTTTCTGCCCTATACAAATTCACCAATAAAATGAGCCTGAGCTTCAGGCTCAGACATTACTGGTCAAAAGCAGTTTACAGGGGGTACTACGAACTTGACCGACAGGGGTCACTGAACAAATATTCCTACCACGGGAACCACAATGTAAATTTTAATGCCTTTAACATCGATATGGTCTTTTTCTGGCAGTTTGCGCCTGGCAGTGAATTAAATCTGGTGTGGAAGACTGCTGTTATCCAAAATGGTTCTGAAATCGTGCACCACTATTACCGCAACTTCAGAAGCTCGTTTAACGCCGACCAGAATAATACTTTTTCATTAAAAGTGCTGTATTATCTTGATTATCTCGACATAAAAAAAACACTTCAAAAACGAGGTTTCAGATAAAGCGGCTGTATCTTTGAATTATGGAACCACTTAAGGAAATGTTTAATGAAGGGTGGTACAAAAACCTGGGATCACGACTTGCCGAAGTTGATGCTGACTTTAACAGCAAAAAGTTTGTAAGTGGCTGCTGTAAGAACATCAGCGAACTATCGCTCAACCAGCGCCTGCGCCGTACATCACAGGTCTTGAGAGAACTGCTACCCGCCTCCTATGCCCGGTCAGTTAAAATTCTGCGTGAGGTGATCCCCCAAATGCCTGGCGGCTATACCAATCTGGTTTTTCCTGATTTTGTGAGTTTATACGGCCATTCGCACTTCAACCTTTCAATGGATTCACTCGCCTATTTCACGCGTTTTGGCTCCTCCGAATTTGCTGTTCGCGAATTTCTTAAGAATGATTTCGATAACACCATAAAAGTAATGTACAGCTGGGCAAACGATGAAAACCACCATGTGCGCCGGCTTGCCTCTGAAGGTAGCCGCCCCCGCCTGCCCTGGTCTTTTAAACTCGACAGGGTTATTCAGCAGCCCGAAAGTACCAGACCAATACTTGATGCCCTGCGTGCTGACCCCGAACTGTATGTGAGGAAGTCGGTAGCCAATCACCTTAACGATATCTCAAAGTTTGATCCCGCTTATATGCTGCGCCTGTGCGCTTCATGGCCTGCCACCAATGAGCGAACAGCCTGGATTATCCGTCATGCCAACCGAACACTTATCAAAAAAGGGCATGAAGGTTCTCTGGCTGCACTCAGGTTTGAAAAAGATCCACTGTTTGAGGTGAAGAAATTCAGACTTTCTCCCCCTGTGCTGAAGATCGGCAGCACGCTCAGCTTCAGTTTCGAAATGAAAGGTTTAAAAGATCATGGTCAGAAATTAGCAGTTGATTTTAAAATTTATTACCAGAAAAAAAACGGGGTCTCTGCCAAAACTTTTAAATTAAAAGAGTTTGTGCTGATGCCCGGGGTAGATGAGAAGCTTGCAAAAAAACAGTCGTTTACCGATCTCAGTACCCGTAAACACCGGCCGGGAAGACATCTTTTTGAACTGCAGGTGAATGGCCGTACAATAATAAAAGAAGCATTTACACTTCTGGCC
>JAEZDS010000096.1 GCA_023433205.1 Bacteroidota bacterium | reverse complement strand
ACCCAACACCATGGCGGAAGGTTCATCCCCTACAGCGGCGGCGCGCAGTTAATCATTAAAATAGCGAAATGGCTTGGGGTTTCCGGCACCGGAGGTTACCGTTACGTTTACAATAATGAAAATCTGCTCAGGTTTAACGGTCCATTTTTTTCCTTTGGTGTATGGGTGGATGCCCGCACGTTATTACGCAATTACAAATACATTCAGGCGCGGAAAAAATACTTTGATATACACCAGAAGGCAACAGCCAAATAATACAAACCGTAAGTGGTAAAGCACAAATTATTTTATCTTTGCGGCTCAAAATTTTAGCACTATGTCTAAGCAGAGCTCAACCGAAAAAGGCCCGGTTTCCAACTTTCTGGCACACCATTACAAACACTTTAACGCTGCAGCACTGGTAGACGCAGCAAAAGGTTACGAGCAACACCTTACCGAAGGCGGCAAAATGATGGTTACGCTTGCAGGAGCAATGAGCACTGCAGAGCTTGGAAAGTCACTTGCTGAGATGATCCGCCAGGGGAAGGTTGATATTATCTCATGTACTGGCGCTAATCTGGAAGAAGACATTATGAACCTGGTAGCGCACAGCCACTACAAGCGTGTGCCACACTACCGTGATCTTTCCCCCCAGGATGAATGGGATTTGCTTGAGAATCATTACAACCGTGTTACCGACACCTGCATTCCGGAAGAAGAGGCCTTTCGCAGACTTCAGAAACACATACATAAGATATGGAAAGATGCTGATACCGCAGGTGAAAGGTACTTTCCGCACGAGTACATGTATAAAATTCTAAATAGCGGAGAACTAAAACAATACTACGAAATTGATCCAAAAGACAGCTGGATGCTTGCCGCAGCTGAAAAAAACCTGCCCCTGGTAGTGCCCGGCTGGGAAGACAGCACCATGGGCAACATCTTTGCTTCGTACGTAATTAAGGGAGAAATAAAAGCCTCCACCATGAAAAGCGGCATCGAATATATGGCCTGGCTTGCCGACTGGTATATTAAAAACAGTGGCGGAAAAGGCGTTGGATTTTTTCAGATAGGCGGTGGAATAGCCGGTGATTTTCCAATCTGTGTAGTACCGATGTTATATCAGGATATGGAGATGGAGAAGATCCCTTTCTGGTCGTATTTTTGTCAGATCTCCGATTCAACCACCTCTTACGGATCTTATTCCGGCGCTGTACCAAATGAAAAGATCACCTGGGGCAAACTGGATATAAACACTCCGAAATACATTGTGGAAAGTGATGCTACCATAGTGGCACCACTGATCTTTGCCTGGATACTGGGCTGGTAATTAAAAAGCTGGATTTAAGCCTGGTCAGAGATGCAGCGAAGCTTTCTTTGCGAGTAATTCTTCATTATCTTCAACGTTATCTTCATCTTTGATACAGCAGTCAACAGGACACACGGCAGCGCACTGAGGTTCATCATGAAATCCTACACATTCGGTGCATTTGTCACTTACAATAAAATACAGATCCATACTTTTCGGGGTCTGAGGCTCTTCCGCTTCCGCCTCAATACCACTGTTCCTGCCTTTGTAAATACCTTTAACCCCTGTACCATCAGCGTAGCGCCACTCAGCGCCACCTTCATATATTGCATTGTTAGGACATTCCGGTTCACAGGCCCCGCAATTGATACATTCGTCAGTTATCTTAATTGCCATGTTTTACTTAGTTTTGCCCCGAAGCCCGGGGAGCCCCGCCCCCTGCCAGACTCCGGCATAGTGAGCCCGCAAATATACAACCAAAATAGATGAATTTAAAAGAAAGAATCACTGCATTTGTAAAGACCGGGAACTTTATCAGAGAACATTTTAGCGGCGCCTGGCCCGCTGGGCACGAGAATCTGCATCAGGGGCTCACTGAACTGATTAAAGTGGCGCACCAGCACAATAACTGGTTTATACCAAAATATGTTAACCATGCCATTTCAAACATTGGCGCCTATCTTACAGAAGATGATCTGAACACTTTATGTGGTCAGATAAAAGCCAATGAATCCAAAGTGGTAGCTGTTATATGTGCCGGCAATATCCCAATGGTAGGCTGGCATGATATAATGTGCGTGCTTTTGAGCGGCCACAAGGTGATGGTTAAACTTTCTTCTGACGACAATGTACTTTTGCCTTTTTTTCTGAAGTTGCTTGTTTTTTTCGAACCGCGTTTTGAGGAAGACATTCTGTTTGCTCCCGGCAAGCTCGGAAAGTTTGATGCTGTTATTGCCACCGGGAGCAACAATACCGCATCACATTTCAGATATTATTTTGGAAAGTATCCACATATCATAAGACAAAACCGGAGTTCGGTAGCTGTGATCAAGGGAGATGAAACAGATGATCAACTCAGGGCATTGGGCACAGATATTTTTATGTATTTCGGGCTGGGCTGCCGTAACGTAAACAAATTGCTGGTACCCAATTCGTATAACTTTAACAGGTTTTTTGAAGCCATAGTTTCTTTTGGTGAAGTGGTAAACAACAGCAAGTATGGCAACAACTACGATTATCAGCGCGCCCTTTTCCTTCTTGAAAAACAGCCCTTTCTCGATAATAACTTCCTGCTGCTAAAGGAAAGCGAGTCGCTGCACGCCCCGGTTGGTGTACTTTACTACCAGCGTTTCGCGACAGAAAACGCAGTGAAGAGCTACCTGGAAGAGCATAAAAACGAAATTCAGTGTATAACAGGGGGCGGATTCCTGCCTTTTGGTTATTCACAGCAGCCTGTTATAACTGAGTTTGCCGACAAAATAAATACCATCAGCTTTTTGGTAAATTTATGAGGTCTAAATGTCAAAAGCTTACAGGATCACCTTCATTGCACTCATTTCAATTTGCTGCAGGGCCCAAACTGTAACTCCCCTTATTATTGAGTCAGACCAGGCAATTCGCTGCCAGAATAACCGCATCAGGTTTAAAGTTCAGAATGACGATTTACTGAATGCGTTCAACTGGACAATTACACCATCGCGCTCGGCAACCGTTTACGGCAGCAACAGGCACAGGATACTGGAAGCGGTATTTGAGTCGCCTTCAACCTATACAATTTCTGTTGAAGCGGTTGATTCTGTCTTGCGCAGTGGTTCTTTTGTAATCAAAGTGTCGAGGACTGCAACCGCGGCTTTTAACGCCAGCCTCAGCAGCAACGGATATCCCAATGAACTGCTCCTCACCAATTATTCGTCGGGGTTCAACGCTATCAGCTGGAATTACAGTGATGGCAGCACCGACAATCTTGACATTGCCCGTAAACCTTATTATGCCGGCGGCAGCTACAGTCTGTCGCTCGTTGCTTACGGAGAGAACGGATGCAATGATACCGCCAGTTATTCTTTTACTATTGCCGACAGTTCTTCTATTTCACTTCCTAATGTATTTACCCCTAACAACGATGGCGTAAATGAACTCTATAAGCCTATCACCCGCGGAATCAGTCATCTGAGCGCCCGCATATTCAACCGGCAGCAAACCCTGGTTCACTCATGGGACAGGGTGAATGGCTCGTGGGATGGCCACACCACCAGCGGCGAAGCTTGTCCTGAAGATGTATATATTATTGTAGTGGAAGCGCGTGGCTTCGATGATAAGACCTATAATCTCAAAGGAACCATCACTTTGCTTCGCTGACATGCTAAAAGTTACCAATATCAGTTTCAATTATCCTGGCCAAGAACATTTTCCCGGTCTTCAGAATTTTTCACTGGAGTTAGACCGCTCCGAAGTTCTGGCAATAGTGGGCAAGAGTGGCAGTGGCAAAACCACAGTTCTTAAATGTATTTACGGACTTGAAGACCTGAAAGAGGGCCGCATCACGCTTGATGGTGAAGAAATCACGGGTCCGGCTTATAATCTAATTCCGGGTCACCATCAGATGGGTCTTGTCAGTCAGGATTATTACGTGCTGGATAATCACACTGTAACAGAAAATATCACCGACAAACTGACCGGTTTTTCGAACTATGAAAAAAACAAAAGGGCGCTGCGTTTGCTGCGGCTACTGGATCTTTTACCATTAAAAGATTCCCGCGCCTGCCAGCTTTCAAGCGGTCAGAAGCAAAGGGTAGCCATTGCCCGGGCGCTTGCCGTAATTCCTGAAGTGCTGCTGCTCGATGAGGCATTCAATAATCTTGACAAGCCTCTGGCAGATAAACTCTTCGCTTTTATTGTAGCAGAAGTACGAAAAAAGAGATCAGCCCTGATCCTTATTACGCACCTGGCCGAGGAAGCCCTTAAGTACGCCGATAAACTAATTGTTATGGACAAAGGAAGGATTGTACAGCAGGGAAAAACCTGGGAGGTGTATTACAATCCAAAAAACAGCCGACTGGCGGGATTGCTGGGAACTTATAACATCCTTAAAGAGGAAGACCTGGCAAATGTATCGAGGCTGGGTGCCCAAAGAGCCCGACTATTTGTGAGACCGGACCATATTAAAACTTGTAAAGACGCCGCACAGTCTGACCTGTATATGAAAGTTACCAGCAGTGTTTACAACGGAAAATGTTATGAACTCAGCGGGGAAACATCAGCGGGAAACACCTTAACTATTTACCACAGCAACGCTATCGAAGTAGGAGAGATCGCCTGGCTGCAACTGCCAAAAAAAGACGAATAGTTTGTTTAGCGCCTGCTTTTGTGGTTGCCGCGCTGATTACCGCGGGGTCCGCTCCGCCTGAACTTTCCTCCCTGCGGACGTTTACTACTGTCTTCTCTTCGTTTTGAAGGATCATATTCCGGTCCCGGAGAAAACCCCTCGGGCAAAGGCATTTTAGGGACTTCAATTCCCATAAGAGCTTCAATCCGTCCAAATTTCTGCTGATCACGTTCATTGATAAAGGTAATTGCAACACCCGCGCGTGATGCCCTGGCAGTCCGGCCAATGCGGTGAATGTAATCTTCAGGATCACCGGGTGCGTCATAATTTACAACCAGACTGATTCCTTCCACATCTATGCCGCGCGATAAAATATCAGTTCCAATGAGGATGTGAAGTCTTCGTGCTTTAAAATCGCGCATCAAAGCTTCACGTTCAGGTTGTTCAAGATCAGAGTGAAAAGCTTTTACCGACCGGTCAACGATCCTCAGGTCCTTTTCCAGCTTTTTAACTTTTTCTTTTGTAGAAGAAAAAATTATCACTGACTGGTAATCTTCATTCAGCAATAATTTCTTCAGAAGATCTTCCTTCTGGTGATCATGAACCAGATATGCCTGCTGAACAATGCCGGCTGCAGGTTTACTGATGGCGATGTTTATCTCTTCAGGCTTATTGGTTATCTGTGTGGCCAGCTGTCTGATCTTTGGCGGCATGGTGGCCGAAAACATGATTGTTTGCCGTTTTTTAGGCAGGTAATTGATAATGGTCTTGATGTCGTCAAAAAAACCCATGTCAAGCATACGATCAGCCTCGTCAAGCACAAGGTGCTGCAGGTGTTCAAAGTTTATATCACCCGATTGCAGCAGGGCAATAAGTCTGCCCGGTGTTGCGCAGATTATATCCACACCCTCTCTTAAGGCATGTTTCTGCTTTTCCCAGGTAATCCCATCATTTCCACCGTAAATCGCAATAGACCCAACTGAGCAGAAATATCCCATACCGTCAATTTGCTGATCGATCTGAAGTACCAGTTCCCGGGTAGGCGCGATAATAAGCGCATTCAGATGCCTGTTTGGAGCTTTTAATATGTGATCGATGATGGGCAGAAGATACGCCGCAGTTTTACCGGTACCTGTTTGCGCGCAGGCAATTAAATCTTTGTGTTCAAGTACAACCGGAATAGCTTGCTGCTGAATTGGGGTGGGCGTTTTGTAGCCCATGCTGTGCAATCCTTCCATCAGTGAAGGATCGAACTTAAAATCGTCGAATGTCAAAATTACCTTTATATGTTTGAGAGAAATACAATTCAGTGGCAAAGATAGCTCTTTATAAGCGTTTTAGCTCAGAAAATGTCTTTGGGCAACTCTTCTTCGCCATCAACATAATGTTCCCTTGTATTAACCGCGCCTTTTTTACGGCTCTTTTTTGCCATGCGCATCTGAAGCAGATCTACAAGAAAAGCAAAGGCCATACTAAAATAAATATACCCCTTCGGTATCTCCACACCAAATCCTTCGCTAACGAGTGCAAAACCAATGATCATCAGGAAGCTCAGCGCGAGGATCTTAAAGGCCGGGTGCTTGTTTACAAATCTGCTGATTGGTTCAGCGGCAACCATCATCACCACAACAGCAACTATCACAGCCACGTACATGATCCATACCTCCCGTACCAACCCTATTGCGGTTACGATCGAATCAATAGAAAACACCAGATCCATTATCAGTATCTGTACTATCACCTGCGAATAGGTAGTCACCTTTAGTTCTTTTGACACATCACCCTCCTCACCTTCCATCTTGTGATATATCTCCGTTGCACTTTTATATAACAGAAACAATCCTCCCAAGATCAGGATCAGATCTTTTACAGATATACCTTCTTCAAAAACATGAAAAAGATCATTCTCCAGTTTCAATATTACCGAGATCAGGGCAAGAAGAGCCAGTCTCAATACCCCTGCCAGGATCATTCCCGTTCGCCGGGCCTTTTTCTGTTTATTGGCCGGAAGCTTGCTGGCAATGATTGATATAAAGATCACATTGTCGATCCCCAGCACTACCTCAAGGGCCACCAGGGTGACGAGCGAAACAATAATTGTATAATCCATAATTAAGGTGGTGCTGAAGGTAAATACAAAATAACGCGGCCCGCTCTCAGCACACCCGTTAAAAAAACAAAAGGTCTGAAAATTTCAGACCTTTTGATACTACTATTTTGCGTAACCCGTGGCCCGCACTTCGCGAATTACGGTGACCTTCACCTGTCCCGGATAGGTCATCTCGGTCTGGATACGCTGTGATATCTCAAAGGCTAATTGTTCTGCCCGGGCATCGTTTACACGTTCGCTTGCCACAATCACCCTTACCTCTCTTCCGGCCTGTATGGCATAGGTTTTTTCCACACCATCATAACTCAGAGCAAGGGCCTCAAGATCTTTGAGCCGCTTCATGTATTGTTCGGCAATTTCACGGCGGGCACCAGGACGGGCACCGCTGATGGCATCACAAACCTGTACAATCGGCGAATACAAAGTTGTCATCTCGATCTCATCATGGTGGGCGCCAATGGCGTTTAATACTTCAGGCTTTTCCTTGTATTTTTCTGCCAGTTTCATCCCCAGCAGTGCATGTGGTAATTCAGGTTCGTCGTCAGGAACTTTTCCAATATCGTGAAGTAATCCCGCGCGTTTTGCCACCTTCGGATTGAGCCCCATCTCACTTGCCATAGTAGCGCAGAGATTGGCGACCTCACGACTATGCTGCAGCAGATTCTGGCCATAAGACGAGCGGTACTTCATTCTTCCCACCATTCTAATAAGCTCGGGATGCAGGCCATGAATACCCAGATCAATACAGGTACGTTTGCCGGTTTCAATGATCTCCTCTTCAAGCATTTTTTTAGTTTTTTCCACCACTTCCTCAATACGTGCCGGATGGATACGACCATCCGTTACCAGCTGGTGCAGGGCAAGGCGGCATATTTCTCTTCTTATCGAATCAAAACAGCTAAGTGTAATAGCATCAGGTGTATCATCAACAATGATCTCCACACCTGTGGCAGCTTCAAGCGCCCTGATATTACGCCCCTCACGACCAATAATACGCCCCTTGGTCTCATCACCCTCGATATGGAAAACGCTGATCGAATTCTCGATGGCTGTTTCTGTTGCCACCCGCTGAATGGTTTGAAGAATGATCTTTTTAGCTTCCTTATTGGCCGTAAGTTTGGCCTCTTCCATAATGTCTTTTACGTACACCATTGACTGGCTTTTGGCCTCTGCTTTTATAGACTCCATTAACTGCGTCTTGGCGTCCTCCGCCTTAAGCCCACTGATCTTTTCAAGCATTTCCACCTGCTTGCGATGGCTCTTCTCAACCTCCTCGAGTCTGTTCTTGTACAGTTCTGTCTGCTGCTGAGCCTGAGCCCTGGCACTTTCCAGTTCCTTATCCTTACGGTTGTTCTCCTCGATCTTCTTGTTAAGTTCGTTCTCTTTCTGTCTCAGTTTATTTTCGATCTGGGAGATGCCAGAATTTTTTTCCTGAACAAACTTGTCATGTTCCGATTTCAGCTGTAAGAACTTTTCTTTCGCCTGCAGGATTTTTTCCTGTTTAATAGCTTCAGACTTCACCTCAGCTTCCTTTATCATGTTTTCCCGTTCCTTCGCAGCGCTTTTATTAAGTCGGCTGCCTGCAATCAGGAACCCTGCCACCAAACCTGCAATACTT
>JAEZDS010000082.1 GCA_023433205.1 Bacteroidota bacterium | reverse complement strand
TTTGTATAGAAGCCCCGCACTTTTAATTCTTCTGCGCGTGATCTGTCGAGTACATCATCACTGGTGGTAAGAACATAGATAGGAATCTCGCTAAGCTCCTTGTAGTTTCTGATTGTTGAAATGGTCTCAAAACCATCCAGCAGGTTCATCCTTATGTCCATAATGATAAGATCAGGAGGACTTTCAAGCGCGTTCTTATAGCTACCGCGTTTAAGTAAGAACTCCATTAACTGAACGCCATTATATACAGAAGTAAACACATGGTTCACATTTACTTTACGGAATGCCTCTTTTACCAGGGCCTGGTCGTCAATGTCATCGTCCGCCATCACAATTGAATATCCTTCTCTCTGCATTTGACTCGGTTTTAAAGCAGTACAGGTTTGTACAGGCAATTACTAAATCATCGTCTGCCTTCTGCTATTTCCGGATAAAGTTAAGGGATAAGCAATGGTATCAGCAGTCCTGAAATGGTAAAATAAGTGAATTATTGCTGGCACAAGTTTTTGTAGAAGGAAAGTGAAATATTGATCATGAACGGAATCTCTGTGCCGGGCACAGATAAAAAGGAGAAGACTTTAAGGGTGTTTGCCAGATTCGGACTGGGCGCACACGGTATTGTGTATTGCCTGATGAGCCTGCTAAGTGTAATGGCAGCGTTGGGTTTTGAAAAGGAAAGCGCCGGCAAATCAGATGCTTTTAGAAAACTATACGAACAGCCTTTCGGAAGGGGCATTCTGCTTATAATTGGGGTAGCCATGCTGGGATACGTTACTTTACGAATGTTTCAGGCAATTAAGGATACACGCAGAGAGGGTAATGGCACAAAAGGACTTGGAAAAAGGATCGGTTTTCTTTTCAGCGGTCTGGTTTACCTTGCTTTGAGTTTTACTGCACTTAATCTTGCTTTTTTTAAAGAGGGTGGTGATGGTAATAGTTGACGTCTGCTGGTTGAAAAGGCCCTTGAGCTGCCGCTGGGCGTGTGGCTGGTGGGGGCCGGCGGACTTTTTCTTGCCGGCGCGGGAATTTACCAGATCTACCGTGGCGTAAGCAGAAGTTTTATGAAACATGTTGACCTGAAAAATTCGGATTTCAAAAAAACCTTTGTTGTTATTGGTGTTATTGGCCACATCGCAAGGGGCCTGGTATTTGGGGTGCTGGGTTTTCTCATAGTTCGCGCCGCTATAAATGCCAACCCTAAAGATGCCAGAAACACCGACGGGGCCTTCGATTTTCTTAAAGACAATTTCGGGAAGTGGACAATGGCCATAGTAGCGGCAGGTTTGCTGGCCTATGGCATTTTTATGCTTGTGCGCGCGCGACACGAGAAGATGAACTTTGATGTAGGGTGAAAACCTTTACTCTCGCTGAAAGCAATATCATAAATTCTGAGCTGAGACCTGAGAGTTTTAATATTTCCGGGTGAAAAAGCTTTAATTCTGGTGTATCAGCTGCCAAAAATCATGGGGCCTTCTGATCCAGGTCATCGTTAGGCCAAGTTTCGACCTGTTACTTTGCTGGCATCAATCATAAATTATCAGACCATGAAAAAATCAATCATTATCGCCTCTTCTGTTCTTGCTGTTTCGTTTTTTGTTAGCAGCTGTGTAAATTCCGGATTGCTTGTTTCGAGCCATTCAACGCAGGTGCAGCTTACACAGGCCAATTACAATGTAATAGCCAACTCAGTAACAGGGCAGGCAAAAGCGGGCTACCTTTTTGGTGCCAGCCTCGGTGTGGGCATGTACGCTCAGGCCTATGCTTTAATTCCGCTTCAGAAAGACCGCGCGCTTTACAAAATTGCAATGGCTGATCTGTGGAAAAAATTTGAGGAGAAACATGGAAAGACCGAGGGCAGATCTCTCGCACTGGTGAACCTGAGGTATGAATCAGAGGCCTTAAACACCGGAATTTATACGCAGCCTCGTTTAACCATCATCGCCGACGTTGTAGAGTTTACCAAATGAGAAGACTGGTAAACATCCTGGTAGTGCTGCTCCTGCTACTAAATGGCACCGGTGCCCTGTATGGTGGTTTACATCTGATTGTACATCCCGACGGAAGCAGTCTGGGCCTGGGAATGCACTGGATAGCACACACAGCGTTCGATAACTACCTGATACCTGGTTTGCTGCTTTTTGTTTTTAACGGGCTATTCAGTTTTGTGGTACTTATTCTGCTGCTCACGCGTAACAGACTCTATCCCTTGTTCACTGTGGCGCAGGGGGTAACACTGGTAAGCTGGATCGTTGTGCAGGTGATTCTCATCAACACTTTTAATTACATGCACCTTACTATGGGCCTTACCGGTCTGGGTCTGGTTGCTGGCGGATACTGGCTTACCATACATGCCCGGCTTACAGCTGCGGCCTGAAAACAATGGCAGGAACTCGTTTTCCAGGCCATACGGCGGATAGCAGGGACTGATGATCAGGATAAATTTTCCCTTAGCCCAGCGCCACATCCAGGGTCATCATCACCGCGAAGCCAAGCATAGCACCTATGGTTGAGTAGTCGGTTTCGTCACCTCTCTGTGCTTCAGGAATGATCTCTTCTATCACCACAAAGATCATGGCGCCCGCCGCGAAGGAAAGAGCGTAGGGCAGAATCGGGGCCACGTACAGTATGAGTGCGGCACCAAGCACACCGGCAATAGGTTCCACCATGCCCGAGAGCTGTCCGTAAAAAAAGGCCTTGCGCCGCGAAAAGCCTTCCCTGCGAAGAGGTACTGAAACGGCGGCTCCCTCCGGGAAATTCTGTAACCCTATTCCTATCGCAAGCACCACCGCGCTGGTAAGTGTGGCCGCATCGGGACTATAGGCGAGTGCGCCAAATGCCACACCAACCGCGAGGCCCTCAGGAATATTGTGCATGGTGATGGCTGTTACCAGCAGCACGCTTCTCTGCCAGGAAGTTTTAATGCCCTCGGCTTTTTCTGTGGGACGGCTAGGGTGTACATGCGGAAGGATCTTGTCAACGATCAGTATTGAAAAACCACCTGCAAGAAAACCAACCAGCGCGGGTACCCAGGGAATGTCGCCGTTCTCGGCAGCCATTTCGATGGCAGGTTTGAGCAGCGACCAGAAGCTGGCGGCGATCATCACTCCCGCCGAAAAACCAAGCATGGCGTTTAGCAGGTGGCGGTTAATTGTGCGGAAAAAAAATACAAGTGCTGCGCCCCCTGCAGTGACGAACCAGGTAAAACATGTCGCCAGTAAGGCGAGTAAGACGGGATGATAATCAATCAGAAAATCAAAATTCATAACTCAGCGGCATCAAAGATAAGGTTTCTGAAGGTTGCCGCTTTCAGGTAAGTGAAAGACTTGATGTGTATCCCGATACAACATCAAAAGCTATTGTTGAGAAATGCCGGAAGACCGCTGATCGTTTTCGAGTGACCTTTCAATAGGTTGAAAAAGGATTTTCTGTCTGCTTATAAAGCTATCATAAATAATAAGCATAATCAGAAACAGCGAGAGGGTGATAAATCCTGCCAGGCCTGTAATTCCAGAGGTAAGATCATTTCCGCCATTTATAGCCATAAATGAAACTCCGGCAACGGCGTTCATAGTGCCATGCATGACCGCTGCGGCGATCACCGATCTGGCTTTGATCGTTACATACAGCAAAAACGGAGTCAGCAGGAGGCACAAAACGATCATCATAAGAACTCCAGCTACAGGATGCTGTGGATAATTATGTCCCATTAAAATCAATGGTGCGTGCCAGATGCCCCAAATCAAACCTATTACAAGTGCAGCTTTCAGAAAGTGCATATTTCTGAAAGCATTCAATAGAAATCCTCTCCAGGCAAGTTCCTCAAAAAAAGCGGCGAGCGCATTAATGGTAATTCCGGCAATTAGTCCCTGTATAAGCGTTAACCACAATATATCTACCGGAAG
>JAEZDS010000098.1 GCA_023433205.1 Bacteroidota bacterium | reverse complement strand
TGACAGCCACCAGGTTGTCTTGGAAAATTACGCTTTCCCTGGCGGACTAATGATCGGCACCGACTCTCATACAGTAAACGCCGGTGGACTTGGCATGCTTGCCATTGGAGTGGGCGGCGCTGATGCCTGCGATGTGATGGCGGGTCTGGCCTGGGAGTTAAAATTCCCGAAACTAATAGGTATTAAACTAACCGGCAGCCTTAGCGGCTGGGCCTCTGCAAAAGATGTGATCCTTAAAGTGGCAGGCATCCTTACCGTAAAAGGTGGAACAGGTGCAATTGTGGAATATTTTGGAGAAGGTGCCAAGTCACTCAGCTGTACCGGCAAAGGAACTATCTGCAACATGGGCGCTGAAATTGGCGCAACAACTTCCACTTTTGGTTATGATGAATCAATGGTAAGATATTTGCGCGCTACCGGTCGTTCCGACGTTGCCGAAATCGCAAATAGCATAAAAGAACACCTAACAGCCGACCCTGAAGTGTACGCCAATCCTGAAAAGTACTTTGATCAGATCATTGAGATCAATCTTTCTGACCTCGAACCGCATGTAAATGGTCCTTTCAGCCCAGATCTTGCAACCCCCATTTCAAAGCTTAAAGAAGAAGCCATTAAAAATGAATGGCCGCTGAAAGTGTCTGTTGGATTACTTGGTTCATGCACCAACTCTTCTTATGAAGATATTTCAAGAGCGGTGAGTGTGGCAAAACAGATCGCCAGCAAAAATTTAAAATCAAAAGCCGAATACCTTATTAATCCGGGTTCTGAGCAGATCCGATATACCATAGAGCGCGACGGTTTCCTGAAAGTGTTTGACCAGATAGGCGCCAAAGTATTTACCAACGCCTGTGGTCCCTGTATTGGTATGTGGGACCGCGTAGGAGCAGAAAAGCAGGAGAAAAACACCATCATCCATTCGTTCAACCGCAATTTCGCAAAACGAAACGATGGTAACCCCAACACTTACGCTTTTGTTGCTTCTCCCGAGCTGGTTACAGCCATGGCAATAGCCGGAGATCTTACTTTTAACCCGCTTACCGACACACTGGTGAACGAAAAAGGAGAAAATGTAAAACTTGATCCTCCTTCCGGAGACGAACTTCCCAAAAAAGGATTCGCTGTTGATGATCCGGGCTATCAGGCACCTGCAGCCGATGGCAGCAATGTTGCCGTGGAGGTTTCGCCAACCAGCGACCGTTTACAGCTGCTTGATCCATTCCCTGCATGGGAAGGAATTGATCTTAAAGGCCTGAAACTGCTGATTAAAGCTAAGGGAAAATGTACTACCGATCACATTTCAATGGCCGGCCCCTGGTTAAAATACCGCGGCCACCTCGATAACATCAGTAACAACATGCTGATTGGGGCTCTGAATTTCTTCAATGACAAAACTGATTGCGTAAAAAACCAGCTCACCGGCGAATATGATTCAGTTCCACGGGTACAGAGGCATTACAAGGCGCAGGGCATAGGTTCAGTTGTTGTTGGTGATGAAAATTACGGCGAAGGGTCTTCACGTGAGCACGCCGCCATGGAACCAAGGCATTTGGGTGTGCGCGCGGTGCTGGTGAAGTCTTTCGCACGGATCCATGAAACCAACCTTAAAAAACAGGGTATGCTTGCTCTCACCTTTATTGATAAAGATGATTACAATAAAGTGCGCGAAGACGACACCATAGATGTTACAGGTTTAACTGCCTTTGCTCCACACACCCCACTTACTGTAGTGCTGAATCACAGTGATGGAAGCAGAGAGGAATTTGCGGTAAATCACACTTACAACCAGCAGCAGATTGAATGGTTTAAGGCAGGTGGCGCTCTTAATATCATAAGGGCAAGTATTAAAGCCTGATAGTAATTTTGTTCTTTTGAAAGCGCCTGGGGAAAACCTCAGGCCTTTTTTTTGCGCGCGGCAACCATCATCTCCTCACCAATATTGAGCGCAGACAAAGTGTTATAGATAAGGTCGTGCAACTTCACAAAAAGCTTCAACTGCCATTTGGGGCGTGAGGTGAATTTATTGAAATACTGCTGCCGCTGGGCCGCATTGATGGTTTCGTTGGTTTGCCGCAGACTTTGTTTTTTATTGCCTTTGATCTTCTTTAGCAGCGGCAACAAAGTGTACATGATAAAAAGTTTTATTTCAAACGATGATTTGATCTCAAGCAGTTCATAACCATTCCTTTCAAGGATCAGCTTTATGGTTTTTTTACTAAAATAGTTCACATGGTCAAGTCCCATCATTTTCCACCGGTTCTTGTGCCGTTTGGCAAAAAAACTGTCTATCTGTGGCACCTGCAAAAAAAGATAACCACCTGGTTTGGTTACACGGGCACTTTTTTGCAAAAACAGGTCGGCCTTATCAATGTGCTCAAGAACATCCCACATGGTAACAACATCGAACTGTTCTGTTTCATCCATCTCAAAAAAATCGATGTGCTCAACGGGCAGATCAAGATCGTTAACACAATACAGGTAAGGTTGTTCGGCAATTTCAATACCCTTCACCGCAAAACCCAGCTCTTTGGCTGCCAGCATAAAATGGCCCCAGCCTGCGCCGAGATCAAAGAGTTTACCCTCTCGCACAAACTTCCCGATAAACTTAAAGCGCAGTTTATGCCGCTGAATTTTTACCCAGTTATTGCCTGCACGAACTGCAGTGGTTACATCAGCATTTTTGTATTGTGTGTATTCTATCTTTTCTCTGTAGTAGGAAGGGATAAAAAGAAAAGAGCAGTTTGTACACCTTACAACCGAATATCCGGGATAGTCATAAACGCCTGTAAAATTACCGGCGCCTGTATTGCCGCATACGCAGCAACGGATGTTTGAGGTAACTTCAGCAGGCAGAGAGGACATAATTAATCTTTCCGGGTTTCCTGTTCAAAGGTAAGTTCTGTAATAGGCATTCCATCGCGGAAGCAGGAAATCCCTCCCCAGTTGAATATTTTTTTCTCATAAACAAAGGCTTCTTTTTCTTTTACCAGCACCCGCTTGATCACTACCACCCCGTTGCCGGGAATGGTTTCTTCTGTAACTCCGGGCGGATATTTTGCCAGCAGGTCAGCAACACGTTTATCTCCATCATCTCTTACATCTCCCAGCAGACGGTCACATTCTAAAATCTTCTCAGTGCTGTATTTATCTGCGGGTTTAAGCCTCAGAGCCTCAGCATAAGTATTGCGGGCATCCAGATAGCGCCGGGCATAATAAAAATTATCTGCTTTTTTGATTGTCTCGTTGTATTTCTTCTCGCCGGCACCAAGCACAGGTGGAATACTTTTATCTGCTTTTGTTTTGGCGCTTGCCGCAAGGGCCTCCCTGGTGCGACGTTCTTCCTCTGCACGAGCCTCCTCCCTTTCACGGGCAAGACGATCAGCTTCTGCTTTTTCTTTCGCCAGCCGTTCATCCTCAGCTTTTTGTTTTGCATCAGCTTCCGCTTTAGCATCTGCAAGTGCCTTTTCTTTTGCCAGTCGTTCTGCTTCCGCTTTTTCTTTGGCTAAACGTTCCGCCTCCGCTTTTTGTTTGGCCTCTGACTCGGCTTTGGCTTTTGCCTCAGCAAGGGCTTTCTCTCTTGCAAGGCGCTCAGCTTCTGACTTTTCTTTGGCTAAACGTTCCGCCTCCGCTTTTTGTTTGGCCTCTGCCTCTGCTTTGGCTTTTGCCTCCGCGAGGGCTTTCTCTCTTGCAAGACGCTCAGTTTCCGCCTTTTCTTTGGCTAAACGTTCCGCCTCCGCTTTTTGT
>JAEZDS010000249.1 GCA_023433205.1 Bacteroidota bacterium | reverse complement strand
CCATAAAACATACACAAAATGAAAAAACCAATGATCGTGGCCATGCTGGCAGCATCAATGATGTTTGCCTGTGAGTCGCAGGAGAACAGAGAAACAACGGCTGAAGAGCACATGGAAGCAGCAGGAGAACACACAGAAGCAGCTGTAAAATCTGCCAATGACGACTGGAAGCGGGAGCGTAATGATTACCGCACGGAGGCCAGGGCCCGTGTAGAACGCAACGACGCAGAGATCGAAGAACTAAAAGCAAAGGCTAAACTTAAAAAAGCACAGGCCCGTGCCGAGTATGAGGAAGAAATGGCTGAACTGAAAGCTAAAAATGAACGGCTCAAAGCACGGCTCAACGACGACAAGGATGATAGCAACGAGAAGTGGAGGAACTGGAAAGCTGAGTTTGAAAGAGACATGGAGGAACTGGGAACCTCGCTAAGAAATATTGGCAGAAAGGACAACAAGTAACACAAAAAAACCCGGCCAGATCAGCATCTGCCGGGTTTTTTTAATAGGCTTCAATTTTATTTGAGGCTTGCTACCTTTTTAGCCAGACTGGACTTAAGGTTTGCAGCTTTGTTTTTATGAATTACACTTTTTTTCGCCAGCTTGTCAATCATGCTGCTCACCTTGGGAAGTAACTCTGCAGCGGGCTTCTGCTCTGTAGCTGTGCGGATTTTTTTGATCGCAGTACGCGCTGTTTTCGCATAATAACGATTTTCAACACGTTTTGCATCATTTGAGCGGATACGTTTTATTGCCGATTTATGGTTTGCCATTTCTGTATTGTTTATTAGCCCGAAAATTTCGGAATGCAAATATACGACTTTTTTTAAATAGTCAAGTGTTTATAAGAAAAAAGCCCGTAAACAGGCCTTTAAGGGTATTTTTGAGAAAATGCGGCAATACCTCTTTTTTCTGATACTTGTTTTTTTGCCCTGGCTCCTCAATTCCCAGGCCCCCGGCCACAGCCCGGCCCCGCAGAACCTGGTGCCCAATGGCAGTTTTGAAAATTACCGCAAAGCCGCTAACAACGTTCGTAATGCTGTTCCCTGGCGCCCCATAGAGTCAATTGATTATTACCAGCAGCCGCTCTCTAACGACACCACCCCCGACCGCGGCGCATACAGCGGAAACTGCTACACAGGATTCCGCTTTCGTAAGTCCTATCGCGAATACCTGCAGGTGCGCCTTACCCAGCCTTTGCACAGAGGCTCGGTTTATGAATTCTCAATGCAGGTACGCCTGGCCTTCTGGAGTAATGTGGTTCTGAGGTCGTTCGGAGTGGTGTTTACCAAAGGAGGCTACAGGGGTCCACAGGACGCCAACAGGGCCTTTATGGTTGACACCGTTTTTGTTAAGGGTGGACTGCACAATAACTACCGCTGGCTCGAGATCAAGGGATATTACAAGGCCGGTGGAGGAGAAAAATTTATCACCATTGGAAATTTCGCGCCGGTCCTTAAAAAAGACATGATCAATATTGACGTATTCAGGCTGGGGCCAAGGGAAGCCTACTATTTTGTTGATGAGGTCAGTCTTGTTCGTTCTACCCGGTTCGACGAAAAAGTAGCTGTTGAAAGAATTGGTCCTGATTACTTTGAAATGTGGGAAGACTCGGCGCTTCAGGTAAAAGCCGATATTAAGGTAGGCGAAACAATTACCCTGAACAATATTCTCTTCGAAAACGGCCGCTATTACCTCCTGCCTGCTTCTTATGCTGAACTAAATAAACTGGCGGCATACCTCATAAAAAATCCCTCGCTCGAGATCCGCATTAACGGCCATAGCGATAACACAGGAATGAACTGGAAGAACCAGAAAATGAGTGAGCTCAGAGCCAGAGAGGTGTTTGAATATCTGATAAAAAGAGGTGTACAGAATAAGATGTACTTTAAAGGATATGGCAGCTCCTCTCCTATTGCCGATAACAATACAGAAGCAGGCAAGGCCAGGAACCGCCGCGTGGAATTTGAAATTATCAAAAAATAAACTCTAGCTTTGGCAACCAATGGCCTTCGAAAAAGATGATCGCCGCGTAATACGTGCCTGGACTTTCTACGACTGGGCAAACTCGGTTTTTCCGCTGGTAATTACCTCAGCCATATTCCCTAATTTCTACGATTACGTTACCACACACACCAATGGCGAATTTAGCGGGCATACCGTGTATTTTATGGGAAGAGCTTTCGAGAACCAGAACCTCTACTCATTTGTTTATGCCTTTGCTCTTGCCATAGTGGTGCTTATTGTGCCGGTACTGAGCGGCATTGCTGATTATTACGGAAACAAAAAGAAATTTCTCCAGTTTTTCTGTTACCTGGGTTCAGTTTCCTGCATGTTACTCTATTTTTTTTCCGGAAAGAACCTGGAGCTAAGTTTTGTTCCCTTTATCACTGCCACTATCGGGTTCTGGGGCAGCCTGGTATATTACAATTCTTACCTCCCCCAGATCTCCAGCCCCGAAAACCAGGATAAAGTAAGCGCCCGTGGTTTTGCCCTGGGTTACTTCGGCAGTTCATTGCTCCTCATAGTTTGTCTGCTGGGAATTATGGTCTTTAAATACCAACCTGTAACCGGTGAAGGTTTTTTTAAGGTAGAATACGCTTTCCTGCTTACCGGCCTTTGGTGGCTGGGTTTTGCGCAGTACACTTTCAGTGTTCTTCCAGCCTTCACACACCGGCCTGCAGATACTTCAAAAAGGCGGGTGTTTGCCAAAGGTTTTCGTGAGCTCAGGGGTGTGGCAGTTCAGATCAGAGAACTCCCTGTGATGAAACGTTTTTTAGGCGCTTATTTTTTTTATAACATGGGCGTGCAAACCGTTATGGTAGTGGCGGTGCTTTTTGCAAGAAATGAGATTATCTGGGAAAGCGAAGAGGCAAAAACCTCCTCACTGATAATCAGCATTCTCATTATACAGTTTGTGGGGGTTGGCGGCTCCTTCGTGTTTTCAAAGCTTTCGGCGCTGCTCGGAAATATTCACGCTCTTATGGTGGCGGTACTTATCTGGGTTTTTGTTTGCGCCTACACTTACTGGTTCGTTTTTTTACCGGTTCAGTTCTACGTTGTTGCTTTCCTGGTAGGTTTTGTAATGGGCGGCATACAGGCACTTTCAAGAAGTACTTACAGCAAACTTATTCCCGGCACAGAGGATCTTGCCAGCTTTTTTAGTTTTTATGATGTGATGGAGAAACTTGGAATGATCATTGGCACCGTAACTTTTGGTGTTATCAGCGAAATTGTAGGAGGAATGCGCACCTCTGTTTTATCACTTATCATCTATTTTGTATTGGGATTTTTACTGCTGATCGGTCTGCAAAAACGTTCTGTCCGCCTTTCGAGCGCGCCCGTTGCCTGATTTCACAAATATTCACTTATACGGCGTTACCTTTACCTTGTTTTGCCGTAATTATTGATGATCAAAAGGTTAAGTCTCATATTCCTGCTTTTTCTGTCAGCCACCTTTCGCGGACAGATCACCTTCAGTGAGCAGCATATCGACCTGGGGCAGTTAGGAACTGTTTCTGAAATAAAGGGTGATGTGGTAATAAACAACAGCGGCAAGGAAAAAATTCATCTATTGCGCGCCTCTGCCGACGAGGGTGTGCTGGTGTACACAAGTAAACGCACTCTGCAGCCTGGCGATACAGCCCTGCTGATTCTGTCGTTTGAACCGAAAAGCGCCGGCAGATTCCTCAAACACATTACACTGCTCACCACCGATAAAAAAGGAACATACGCCATCAGCATGTCGGGGCAGATCGAAAAAATCAGGCACAATGACCTCACCGCCTGTTATTATTTTGGAAGCGGGAGAACACGACTGCCCCGCAACCAGAAAAGTGTGATAATTCCGGAAGAAAACGCGAGGCTCGCCGACAAATATGATCTCAGTCAGATCTCTGAACCAAAGGTAACCAGTACCACTGAACCTGAAGCATACAGGAAACCGTTGCCTGAACCTAAACCGGCAAAGGATCAGGGACCTCTGGAAGGAAACCTTCCCAACAATATACTGTTGCTGGTGGATATCAGCAGCTCTATGCGCGACAGCCTGAAGCTTCCCTTAATGAAAGAAGAGCTGCATCATCTCATCAATGCAATCCGCGATGTAGATTCGGTTACACTGATTACTTACGCTGACTCCGTAAAAGTGCGCCTAGAGTCGGTAAGCGGCAGCAACAAAAAGCAGTTGCACGATGTGGTGAATTCTTTAAAAGCCCGCGGAATGACCAAAGGGAAGAAAGCAATTCTTTTTAGTCAGGAAATGGCCCAGAAACATTACATCAAAGGAGGCAACAACTTAATAATCATGGCGAGCGATGGGAAATTCAGATTCCTGGAAGAAGATCAGCGCGTGTGGGATGAGCGACAGTCAAATGGCGCTGTTATGCTAACCACGGTAGCTTTCGGAGACGACAGGGAGGCCATTCGAACACTCAAACAAATAGCGGCCAAGGGAGAAGGCACCTTTATTCACATCAAAAGAAGAAAAGACAGCGGCGGCAGGATTCTTGAGGAAGTTAAGCTGAGAAGTCAGCCCCCTGCAGCTAACCGTTAATTTTTCCCATACATCTTCACGACCACATCAAATGTTTTATTTTTGATAGATGATTCGTTTTGTGATCCTGGGCGCATTGATCCTGGTAAACATGTTTGCCTCCTGTCAATCGTCTGAAACAAAAAATTATGATGCTGCCAACCAAACCAACAACAGTATGTCAACTTCAGTAAATAAATCAGAGGAAGAATGGAAAAAAATACTTACTCCCCGGCAATTTGAAGTGCTGCGCGAAAAAGGAACAGAAAGACCATTTACAGGAGAATATAACGACCACTACGAGGAAGGGTATTACACGTGCGCAGGCTGCGGCACCGAACTTTTTTCAAGCAAACAAAAATTTAATTCGCACTGCGGCTGGCCCAGCTTCGACAACGAACTGGGAGGGGGCGAGAAAGTGAAGAAGGTAAAAGATCTTTCGCACGGAATGGTCCGCACCGAGATCGTTTGCGCTAAATGCGGCGGACACCTCGGCCACCTATTCGATGATGGTCCCACCAGCTCAGGGCAGAGATATTGTGTAAACAGCCTTAGTCTTTACTTTAAACCAGGGGTGGTTAAGGAATGATCTACACATAGGAAGTTATAGCCCTCCAATGTAATTTCTAAACTATGTGCTCCTAGGTATTCTTAAAACAGCGCCTTCACCGGCTGGTTCTGCAAAATACCTTCCACCTTCTCCAGCACTTCTGTGGTTAACAGCGGAAGCACTTCGCAGGCGGTAATGGTTTCTTTCAACTGCTCTGGTTTGCTGGCGCCAAGGATGGCAGTACTTACCGCCGGATTTTTAATACACCACGCAATGGCCAGTCTGGGCAAACTCACACCAAGCTCTCTTGCGAGCTCACCAAGCTTCCTGGTTTTTTCAATACGTGAAGTATCGCCAAGTGTACGCTCTTTCAACCAGTCCATACCTTCTATATGTAAACGGTTATCGGTGGGCATACCCTGGTTGTATTTACCTGTCAGCAATCCGCTGGCCAGTGGACTCCACGTGGTGGTTCCCAGGCCAAAATCTCTGAAAAGCAGCTGGTATTCTTTCTCCACTTTGGTGCGTTCAAACATATTGTATTGTGGCTGCTCCATGGTGGGACCAATAAGGTGATGGCGTTCCGCAAACACAAATGCCTGCATGATCTCGTCGCTGCTCCACTCGCTGGTACCCTAGTAAAAAATCTTTCCCTGCTGAATAAGCGTGTTCATGGCAAGTACGGTCTCTTCAATCGGAGTATTTTTATCTGGACGATGACAGAAAAAAAGGTCTATATACTCAACCTGCAAACGTTTTAGCGCCGCGTGGCAACCTTCTATGATATGTTTCCGCGAAAGACCTGATTGGTTTGGTTTGCCCTCCTCATAACCAAAAAACACCTTGCTGCTTAAAACATAAGAGCTGCGCGCCCAGCCTTTCTTCCTGAGGATGCCTCCCATCACTGTTTCAGATTTACCCCTGGCATAGATCTCGGCGTTATCAAAAAAATTCACGCCGTTTTCATAAGCAATGGTCATTAGTTCATCAGCCGTGCTGTCGCCTATCTGCTTTCCGAATGTAACCCAGCTTCCAAACGAAAGCGCACTTACCTGTAATCCTGACTTTCCCAGTCTGCGGTATTCCATAATACTAAACTTACTTAATACATCAGCGTTAAAGCTGCAAGCTTCCAAAAGTACAAATTATGTCACATGTAAGTTTGAACTCATATTTGTGAGAATTTTTAAGCCTCCACAATACCATTATTGAGTAATTTTGTTCTGATCTGGCAAAATTCAGCTTGTGCCTGAAATTCTGCCTCACACCCGGGTAAAATTATTGCATCTGTCAGATAAAAATCCGGTTACCGGCCATTAATACTGGTGATGGCACGAATTGATTTTCCTTACCTGGCAACAAAAAAGGTATAGGCAACAGTTGTTGTCTGCGGCCTTGTTTTAGCAAAGGTTACGCTGAACTACATTAGAGAATGGTGAACATGTAAATACGATCAAACAACTATTATCAGCACCTTTTTAATGTCATCAATACAGCCGGATAACCTTTCCTCCAATAATAAACCTGCTTCAACTGTGGGCTTGCCAGCAGATGATGATCTGGCAGCCATACTAAGGCTTGCAGCCATCAGCTGCAAAGCCGAAGCTGCGGCGATCTTTATTGAAAAAGGAAATTATCTCAGGGCAAGTCATACCTATGGATTTCCAGATCAAAATTTTCCGGAGGATCTTGAACTTTCGCACTTCCCTGACCTCAGCAATAACCTGGTCCTGATTGCTGACGCGTCCAAAAACCATCCCATCTTTATAAACAATCCGCAAATTCAAACAGGCGGTTTTAAGTTCCTCGTTGCCGCTGAGCTGCAAGGACTGGCGGAAGATCATCGTGCAATACTGACTATACTTCGCAGAAAGCCGGCGGCGTTTTCAGAGGATCATTCTTTTGCTTTAAAGAGTTGTCGGGACCAGATCATGCGTTTGAGTGAAAAAAGCAAAAACAGGTTCACCCAAGAGCAGCTGGAACAAACACTTTACCACCTGACAGAAAGAAACAAGGAACAAACCTGTGTGTTTAAGATAACACAACTGTGCGGCAAAGGTCTGGAACCTGGCCGGCTTCTTCCCAAAGCGGCCGAAATTATTCGCCTCGGACTGCAATATCCGAAACTGGCTTCAGTACAGATCAGTTTCGACGGAAAAACTTATTCTGCAGGTCCTGGAAACCTATCAACCAACAAACTGTCTTGTGAAAAGATCACCGCATCCAATAAAAAACTTTGCATCTGTGCCTCTTATTCAAAAGAGCTTGAGCAGGAAAAAAACATGTTTCTTGCTGAAGAAAAGCTTCTTCTTGATGCAGTAGCAAACACAATAACCACTACTGTTAACCAGTTTTTGATTCAGCTGCAGGAACAGCTACTTCTTAAAAGTACAGAAGAGGGCATTTATGGGATCGACAACGAGGGACTGTGTACCTTTATCAATCCGGCAGCCGCCGCGCTGCTTGGCTACTCACCAGACGAATGCATAGGCAGGAACATGCACCGCCTGATACATTCCCGAAAAGCTGACAACAGCATTTTTCCTGAACATGAATGTCCTATTTACCTTTCTAAAGATTCTTTATTAGGTTGCCGGGTTGAGGATGATCTTTTCTGGCACAAGAACGGAGAGGCTATCCCTGTGCGCTATTCCTCAACACCTATTGTAACCAATGGAAAAATTGAAGGAGCGGTAATAGTTTTCAGCGACACCACCCATCTGAAGAACAGTCAGAAACAACTTACAGAAGAGCGTGAGGCGCTGCAGCACATTCTTGATTCTTCACTGGATGTTATCTGCACAATTGATGGCAACCTGCAGTTTAAGACTGTTAGCGCGGCCTCAATGAAGATGTGGGGTTACAAACCCGGTGAACTTTTAACGGTACCGGTAACTGATCTGGTAGTTGAAAAAGATCGCCAGGCTTTTTTGGATTTTGCCGCTGAGGTTTTTCAGGGAAAACAGTTCAGGAATTTCCGGACCAGGTTCCTGCACAAGAATGGCAACAAGGTTCCCCTGAGCTGGTCTGCTTTCTGGAACAAGGAAATGCAGATAATGCATTGTGTAGCGCGTGATGCGAGCGACAGGAAAAATTTGGAGCGGCAGATCACCTGGCTTACCAATAACACCAAGGAGGCTTTTGTTCTAGTAGACAAAAGTTACAAGATAGTTTCCTTCAACAACCAGTTCAGCAATTCGTATGAAAAACACCTCAGGCGTAAGGTCCGAGCAGGCGATAACATCCTTGATTATTCTCTGCAGGGACGCGAAGACTATTTGAGAAAGCTTTACGACCGTGTTTTTCAGGGAGCTGAAGAAACAGTAGAACTAACCATACCAACAACGGGAAATGAAGTCCTCATCTTTAAGATCACTTACAAACCGGCACGCGATGAGTATAACGAAATAGTGGGGGCATTTGTCAGCATTTCAGATATCACATCCGAAAGGACATTCAGTGAAAAACTCGAGAAAAGTGAACGGGTGTTTAAGGCGCTGGTGCAGGAAGGCTCAGAACTAATATCAATACTTGATAAAGACGCCAACTATCTCTATGTAGGCCCTTCTTCTGCCCGATTACTTGGTACGGAACCTGAGGAGTATTACGGAAAGAACGCTTTCGAGTTTATTCATCCCGACGACCAGGAAGAAGTAAATTCCAATTTCGAAAAGTTAGGAAAACAAAAGTATGTTACAATTAAACCCTTTAGATTTCTGCACAAGAACGGCACCTGGCGGTGGATAGAAACCGTTGCCACCGACCTGCTTGATGACCCGGCCGTTGGAGGAATAGTTGCAAATTCGCGCGACATTACTGAAAAAGTGCAACGCGAGGAACAGCTTCTCAGAAGTAAAAGCCGTTTTGAGGCGCTGCTAAGAGAAGGTGCAGATCTAGTTGTAGTTCTGGAACCCGATGGCACCATTCAGTATGCCAGCTCCAATTTTCCCGGTTTTACAGGTTATACCGCCAAACAGTTAGTTGGTAAAGATTTCTTTCGATACATCCACCCAGATGACCGCGAGCTGGTGAACAGTGAATACCAGCAACTAAAAAGCAAAAGGCGCATTCAGGCAAGTCCGTACCGTTACAGGAGAAAGGACGGCAAATGGCGCTGGATGCGCAGCGTGGCCACCAACCTATGTGAAGAACCATCTGTTAAAGGCATTATTGTAAACAGTATTGATATAACCGATATCATCGAAACTCAGGTGCAGCTAAAACACAGTGAGGCCCGTTATAAAGGTTTTTATGAATCGCAGACCAACTTTGTAATTCGCACTGATATACAAGGCAACTATAGTTATGTGAACCGCAGGCTTGCGGAGGTTTTTGGCTGGCTGTATCCCGACGGCAAGATAATCGGCAAAAACAGTCTCACTTCTATTTGTTCTCACCACCATTCCCGGGTTATGGACATCGTAGAAAAATGCCTGATGCATCCTGGCAAAGTGTACAAAGTGGAGCTTGACAAACCCGCAAGAAACAGAACAACTGTTACCACACTTTGGGACTTTATCTGTATTGCCGATGCAGAAGGAAAACCTTCGGAAATTCAATGTATGGGCATCGACATTACCTATCGCATTGTTATGGAAAAAGAACTGCAGAACAGCAATGAGCGCTTTAATCTTGTGATGCAGGCCGGCTCAGAAAGTATCTGGGAGTTTTATCCGGATACAGGCGAGCTTTTTCTTGGAGATGGCTTCAGACGCAATTTTGGCGTCGCCATCTCAAAACTCAAAGAAAACAATGCCATTGTAAACAACCTCGTACATCCTGAAGATAAGGAGGAATTTTTGAAGAAATTTCAAAATACAGTGTACAATACCAGCAACAAAAGATGGAAGCATGAATACCGTTTACAAAAAAAGAACGGCCAATACGCGTATGTGCGCGACAAGGCCCTGATCCTGCGGGATGAAAATAAAAAAGCCATAAGGGTGGTTGGTGCTGTTAAAGATATTACGATTGAACATTTTTACCAGCAGCTCGAGAATATAGAAAAGGAAATAATGACATTAAGTTTCAGCCGTGAGGCAATGCTTAGTGAAATTCTAAAAAATTACATTCAGAAGATAGAGAGTTTATTACCAGAGGTAAGGATCATGCTTCTGAAAATTGAAAACAACAGATTTTTTCCCGTGGCCTCTCCCTCACTACCAGCAGCCTTTACCAGCTACTTTAATGGAAAACAGGTAGATGGTGACATTGGGCCATGTTCAGAGGCATTTTCTCTGGGAAGATCAGTAGCCATTGAGAATGTTTTAGCCCAAGACAGATGGCCAGGCTACCGGCAACTGGCCGCCGACTCAGAGTTCTCTGCCTGCTGGGCACAACCGGTTTTTAACGCGGGCAACAAAGTTGTAGCTGTACTCAGTAACTACTACAGATCTCCGCGTAAACCCACTCAAACCGAAAAACATTCACTTGAGCGGGCGCAAAGGCTGATCTCGGTTCTGCTTGCAAAAGCTGAGTACCTGGAAGGAATTCAGAAAAGCAACGAACGTTACGAACTTGTAAACCAAACTACCAACGATGCACTATATGAATGGAACATTGGCACCAATGCACTGGTATGGGGTGATAATTTTTTCAGGATCTTTGGCTATCAACGCAGAGAAAAGGGATATGGTATCTCATCTCTCAACAAACTGATTCACAGATCAGACAGGTTAAAGGACAGAGCAAGGTTTTCCGCATTTCTGGCCGATAAAGCACAGAGCCGATGGCACAGCGAATTTCGTTTTTGCCGGGCCGACAGTTCTTACGCTTTTGTGGAGGAATTCGCCCACGTAATACGCGATCCTCAGGGCAATGCTTTACACATGATCGGTGTAATTCGTGATGTAACTGATCTCAAGAGCGCGGCTGCACAAAAACAGATCCAGCACCAGGTTTCGCAGTTCTTCAGCCACAATATCCGTTTAAATACCACACTTCAAAGCCTGCTGAAGTACCTCACGGAAACAGGAGATTTCAAAGCGGCGGAGGTATGGCTCAACACCAAGGCTAACACTTTTCTCACACTCAGTTCCATCTACGCTCAAGACGATAATTGCAGCTCATTTATACAGAAAAGTCTTGACCTTAAACGCTTACAGGCCGGCGAAGGTTTGCCAGGAAAAGCCTGGGAAGAGAAAGAGACAATTGTATGGGACAGGATCGACGAGTTGCCAGATTTTAAGCGGATGCCCGAAGCCCGGGAAGCCGGCCTGAAGGCTGCTTTGGCCATTCCTATGTGGCACAACGAAACAGTAATGGGTGTACTTATTTTATATAGCGACAACTATTTAAATAACGACACTTACAAAACCAGCCAGTACCTTCACCTTCGCCAGCTGCTGGGCGGAGAAATTATCCGAAAGCAGCAGGAGGAAGAAATGTACCTGTTATTTCAGAGCTCCCCCGACATTCTCGCGATTGCCACCGCCAATGGCCGCTTCCTGAAAGTGAACCCCTCCTTCTGTAATTTGCTGGGCTTTTCAGAAGAGGAACTGACCTCTCAGCCATTCACCAATTTTATTCATCCCCATGACCTGGCCAGCACTCAAGGTGAATATCTCAGCAAACTTCTTTCCAATACACGTTCGTCGAATTTTATAAACCGGTACAGAACAAAAGACGGC
>JAEZDS010000217.1 GCA_023433205.1 Bacteroidota bacterium | reverse complement strand
AAAAAGCCTCCCTGAGTTCAGAGAGGCTTTTCTTTAAGTTAGAAAATCATCAGAGCTTGGCTTTTATCTCCACCATCTCGTACCCTTCGATGATGTCGCCCACATTAATGTCGTTGAAACCTTCGATGTCGAGACCACACTCGTATCCGGCGGCAACTTCCTTTACGTCGTCTTTAAAACGACGCAGAGAGCCAAGTGATCCGGTGTGAATCACAATACCATCACGGATGACACGCACTTTTGTATTACGGGTGATCTTGCCATCGAGTACATAACAGCCGGCGATGGTGCCAACCCTGGTGATCTTGAAGACTTCACGAACCTCAATGTTACTCACGATCTTTTCTTCAAACTCAGGTGCAAGCATACCTTCCATGGCTGCCTTTATTTCGTTGATGGCATCGTAAATGATCGAATACAACCTGATATCGATCTCCTCAACCTCAGCCAGTTTCCTTGCGCTGGTACTCGGACGAACCTGGAAGCCTATGATGATAGCATTAGACGCAGAAGCCAGAAGCACATCGCTCTCGCTGATGGCGCCAACCGATTTATGAATGATGTTGATCGCCACTTTCTCAGTACTAAGCTTAAGTAACGAGTCGGCAAGCGCTTCAATAGATCCATCCACATCACCCTTAACGATCACATTAAGTTCTTTAAAGTCGCCAATCGCAAGTCTTCTTCCTATCTCATCAAGCGTAATATGTTTGTGGGTTCTGATGCCCTGCTCGCGCTGCAGTTGCAAACGTTTATTCGCTATCTCGCGGGCCTCACGTTCATCTTTTAATACATTGAATTTGTCGCCAGCCTGAGGTGCGCCGCTCAATCCCAGCACTTTTACCGGATGCGATGGTCCGGCACTGTCAACTTTCTGACCGCGCTCATTAAACATCGCGCGAACCCTTCCGCTGAAGCTGCCTGCGAGCATGATATCACCAACTCTCAAGGTTCCGTTCTGTACCAGAATAGTTGACACATAACCTCTTCCTTCCTCCAAACTCGCCTCTATAACACTGCCGCTGGCATTGCGCTTAGGATTGGCTTTAAGATCCATGATGTCTGCCTCAAGCAAAACTTTTTCAAGAAGCAGGTCAATGTTCTTCCCCTGTTTGGCTGAAACTTCCTGACACTGATATTTTCCACCCCATTCCTCAACGAGAATATTCATCTGAGAAAGTCCTTCGCGGATTTTATCTGGATTTGCGCCTGGCTTATCAATCTTATTTATCGCAAAGATCATTGGTACACCGGCGGCCTGCGCGTGATTGATCGCCTCCTTTGTCTGAGGCATGATACTGTCATCGGCGGCAACCACAATAATTGCAATATCGGTAACCTTGGCGCCCCTCGCACGCATGGCGGTGAAGGCTTCGTGGCCAGGAGTGTCTAAAAATGTTAAGCTGCGCCCATCAGCAAGCGACACGTTGTATGCGCCAATATGCTGGGTAATCCCACCGGCTTCACCTGCAACTACATTGGCCTTACGAATAAAGTCAAGCAGTGAAGTTTTACCATGATCAACGTGACCCATCACCGTTACAATAGGCGGGCGTGAGATCATGTCATCGGGATTGTCGTTATCTTCTTCGATAGTTTCGAGGTCTTCAGCAGAACCGAACTCTACTTTGTACCCGAATTCTTCTGCCACAATTGAAATTGTTTCGGCATCAAGTCGCTGATTAATTGACACAAACAAGCCCAGTGACATACAGGTTGAAATAACCTGTGTTACCTGAACATTCATCATTTGTGCCAGCTGATTGGCACTAACAAACTCCGCTACGGTAAGTACTTTTTTGTCCGCTTCCGCCATCTCGGCTTTTTCGGCCATCCGGTCTCTTATCTCTTCCCGTTTTTCGCGGCGGTACTTTGAGGTTTGCGATTTATTTCCTTTCTGGCTCAGACGGGCGAGCGTCTCCTTAATCTGTGCCTGAATTTCTTCTTCTGTTAGCTCATGGCGCGGTTTGCCCGGAGCTGAAGGCCCCGGTTTTCTGCTCCGCGGATCACCATACTTTTCTTTGGCGCGTTCTCTTGCTATGGCCGACTGCTCCTTGCCGACTTTTTTGATCTCTTCTTCTGAAAGACCTCCTTTCCGGATGCGTTTACGTTTCTTTTTATCGCTGGCACTGCCTGCGGTCCCTGACTTTTTCTGTTCCCTTGCTGCAGGAAGTTCTACGCGTCCGAGAATTTTCGGACCTTCAAGTTTTTCGTATTTGGTTTTGAGAAAATCTTCCCTGGGAGCTTCCTTACCCGGTTCTGCAGGAGTTTCTGCTGCAGGAGCAACAGGAGGCACTTCTTTCACAGGCTCGGGTTCTGACTGCTTTTCAGGAACAACTTTTTTTTCAGGCTCTGCCGAAGCCGCTTTCCTGCCTTTGCGCTCTGGCTTGGTCTTAAGATTCAGCGAATCAAGGTCGAGTTTTCCGAGCACCTTAGGACCTTCTTTCGCGGCCGGCTGTTCTGCCTGCTCATTAGCGTCCTTATGAACTTCTTTATCGGCAACAGGCTCTGTTTTTTTCTCGGCCTCTTCTTTCGGTTCTTCCAGAACGGGCTCAGTTTTCTCAACAGGCGGTGTGGATTTTGCAGGTGAGGTAAGATCTTTGATCACCACCTCGTCAAAATCATCCTCGGTCCTCTTTTTAGGTTTTATGTCGTCCAGTACAATGGTTTCGCGTTTTATTTTGCTGGCCTGCTGGGCAACACTTTCGGCCTCTTCACGCGCACTTTTGTCGCCTGAGAATTCTTTAAGCAAAAGGTCATATTCCTCATCGCCTATTTTGGCGTTGGGGTTAGTGTCAACCTTGTGTCCATTGGCAGAAAGAAATTCCACAATTTTCCCCAGAGACAGGTTAAACTCCTTGGCCACCTTGCTTAATCGAAGTGTTTTGGTTTCTGACATAAATTATCTACTTGTACTACTATTTCAAAAATCACGGGTTTTTTACGGTAACACCCCAACCGCTGTCAAAGGCCTTAGTCTTCAAACTCGGCGCTCAGCACATCTCGAACACCTTTTATTGTTTCTTCATCAAGTCCTGTGCGACGGGCCAGGTCCTCATCACTAAGTTCAAGTACCGCTTTTGCAGTGTCGCAACCTATTGCTTTTAACTGGTCGATAATGTGCGCTTCGATCTCATCTGAAAATTCTTCCAGGTCAACGTCCTCGGTCTCAATATCGATATCGCTGTCGCGGAATACATCGATCTCGTATCCTGTTAATTTTCCCGCTAATTTAATATTAAATCCCCCCTTTCCAATGGCGAGGCTTATCTGATCAGGCTTCAGAAACACATCAGCGCGTTTGGTCTCCTCGTCAAGTTTGATCGTAGTGATCTTGGCCGGACTTAAAGAGCGTTGGATCAGCAGCGTAGGATTGTTTGTGAAATTAATAACATCAATGTTCTCATTTTTCAGCTCACGCACAATTCCGTGAATCCTCGAGCCTTTCATACCAACGCAGGCCCCAACAGGATCAATTCTGTCGTCGTAACTTTCCACTGCCACCTTAGCTCTTTCGCCCGGCTCACGTACTATCTTCTTGATAGTAATTAGTCCGTCGAAGATCTCAGGAACTTCGTTTTCAAACAAACGTTCAAGGAATACTGGCGAGGTGCGCGATACAATGATCTGTGGTGTACCGTTCTTCATTTCCACTTTAGAAACGACAGCCTTCACTGTATCTCCTTTTTTGAAAAAGTCAGATGGGATCTGCTCCGTCTTTGGAAGAAGTAATTCATTGCCCTCGTCGTCGATAAGCATGATTTCCTTTTTCCAAACCTGGTAAACCTCCGCGGTAATAACGTCACCGATCTTATCCTTATACTTGTTATAGATCTCGCTTTTCTCCATCTCAAGGATCTTCTGCACCAGGTTCTGGCGAACAGAGAGCACTGAACGGCGACCAAAATCTTCAAGTTTTACCTTTTCCGACACATCTTCACCGATCTCGAAATCAGGTTCAATTTTACGGGCTTCCGTAAGGCTGATATGCCTGTTTTCGTCGTAATCGAACGAATCTTCGGCGAACTCATCATCAACAATACGGCGGTTCTTGTAAATTTCCACGTCGCCCTTATCGGGATTTACAATGATGTCGAAGTTTTTGTCGCTACCATACCGTTTTACGAGCATGCTTCTGAACACATCCTCAATAATGGTCATTAGGGTAGCACGGTCGATGTTCTTGATATCCTTAAATTCCGAGAACGATTCGATCAGATTTACGCTTTCCATGGCTGTTTTTAATTTGTTGCAGATTCGTCTGCCCGTTTTTTGTTATTTATTTTTTAAAATTTCAGTTTGATCCGCGCTTCTTTAATTTCAGCGAATTTTAATTCTTCCCTTTTTTCAACGGTGATCTTTCCCTTTCCTACCGGTTTGTTCTCCCGCACACTGTATTCCAGCGGAATCCCTTCTTCATCGCATGCCGCCAGTCGGCCCTCCTTTTTATTTCCATCAAGCAGCTTCACCTCAAACTCGCGTCCCAGATGCCTCTTGTATTGCCTGGGTGTGACAAGTGGCGTTGTAGCGCCATGAGAACTTACGTCCAGAGAAAAATCGTCCTTATCGCGATCAAGTTCCCCTTCAAGTGCGCGGCTAAGTGCAACACAATCCCTGATGGTCACCCCTTCGTCGCCATCGAGGAACACATTAATGTGATTATCGGAGGCAACCCGAACACTGGTAACATAAATACCAGTGCCCTGCAGGTGTTTTGCAGCCAGGTTTTTGATATGTTCAGGGTTGATCAAAATTTTTTTCAATAAAATAGGGGACCTGCTGTCCCCTACCTCGCCTTAATTATTTCGGCCACAAATATAGGCATAAATTCATACCTGACAAAGAAATTTTTGTGAAAAAAGCAGGGTTTGCAGCCAACCAATGTCCGCCAGAAACCGTCTTGGTCTGTAAAGGAGACGTCTCTCATGAATAAACGACTTTTAAAAACGATCCTGGTGCTGGTTAGCATGCTGTTTCTAAACATTGAGGCAGCGCACGCCGGGCTGGTAGGCAGACTAAAACTCTATATTCAATCAGAATTACCCACACATTACCTGTGGTGTGTGGCAGTGGCAACGGCATTTATGGCAATGTTAGTGTATGTTATCTTCACTCCTATCAGTATTAACAATCAAAAATGGAGCTGGTACAATTATTTCAGCTTTCAGCCCGGGCGCAGCTCATATGGCACCAAAAGGCTGCTGATAAAGAAAATAACCAAGCTACTGGCGCAGAAGTCCGTAATTCATTCGCGCTGAGCCCCACCTTTCCTATATACTAATTTAATGCGGTTTCTGGCCACTTTTGCCATAAATTAAAATTTTGTTTTAGAGGCGATATTTTTATTTTTGTGCAAATTTTAAAATCTGAAAACTAATGTCTGACATTGCAAACAAAGTAAAATCGATCATCGTGGATAAACTGGGCGTTGATGAGAAAGAGGTAACCCCGACTGCCAGTTTCACCAACGATCTTGGTGCTGATTCTTTAGATACTGTGGAGCTGATAATGGAATTTGAAAAAGAATTCAACATTGCAATTCCCGATGAGCAGGCTGAAAAGATTGGAACTGTTGGCGACGCAATCTCCTACATTGAGGCAAACGCCAAAAACTAGATCTTTTTTATGGAATTAAAACGTGTAGTAGTTACCGGACTCGGTGCTGTAACCCCTTTAGGCAATAGCGTAGAAGACTATTGGAAGAACCTTGTTAATGGGGTAAGCGGGGCGGCACCTATTACACGCTTTGATGCTTCCAAGTTCAAAACCCGCTTCGCCTGCGAGGTTAAAGGTTTTAACCCCGAGGAATATTTTGATAAAAAAGAGGCACGGAAACTTGATGCCTATTCCTGGTATGGGATCGCGGCAAGCGCACAGGCGGTTACCGACAGTGGTCTTGACAAGGAAGGCATTGACCGCAACGAAATTGGGGTGGTATGGGGAAGCGGAATTGGCGGCCTCGACACCTTCCAGGCTGAGACATTCAATTTTGCAAGGGGTGATGGTACGCCCCGTTTTAACCCTTTTTTTATTCCCAAAATGATCGCCGACATTTGTGCCGGCCACATTTCGATGCGATTTGGTTTCAGAGGCCCTAATTTTACCACTGTATCTGCCTGTGCCTCATCAACCAACGCTCTTATTGATGCTTTTAATTATATAAGGCTGGGTAAAGCCAACGCCATAATTACCGGTGGAAGCGAAGCCGCAATTAACGAAAGCGGGGTTGGCGGCTTTAATGCCGTGCAGGCCATGAGCACCCGTAATGATGATCCGGCCGGCGCTTCCAAGCCTTACGACAAAGAAAGAGACGGATTTGTGCTGGGAGAAGGTGCAGGGGCTATTGTACTTGAAGAGCTTGAACATGCTCTTGCCCGTGGCGCTAAAATTTATGCAGAAGTAATTGGCGGAGGGATGAGCGCCGATGCGCATCACATAACCGCACCTCATCCCGAAGGGCTGGGCGCAACGCTGGTTATGAACAGAGCGCTTAAGGATGCAGGAATTGAGCCAACAGAAGTGGATTATATCAATACTCATGGCACCAGTACTCCCCTGGGTGATACCGCAGAATTAAAAGCCATTATAAATGTTTTTGGTGAGCATGCATTTAAGATCAATATAAGCTCTACTAAAAGTATGACAGGACATCTTCTTGGTGCAGCCGGTGCAATTGAGGCGATAGCTTCAATAATGGCTGTGAAAGATAATACAGTGCCTCCAACAATTAATCACAGTATTGCAGACCCCGAAATTGACACGCGCCTGAACCTAACACTCAACAAAATGCAAAAGAGGCCAGTGAATGTGGCGGTGAGTAATACTTTCGGTTTTGGCGGACACAATGCGGCTGTTGTTATCAGGAAATTTCAACGTTAAGTGTCTTGGCTTTAAAAAAAATATTATCGCTACTTAACTACAATTTTACAAGCGATAAGGATTTTAAAAACTGGATCAAACTCACCACCGGATACACTCCCAAAAATCTGTCACTTTACCAGCAGGCATTTTTTCACAGTAGCGTCTCAGTTAAGCGCAGCGGCACAACGGTCACCAACGAACGGCTTGAGTTTCTTGGCGATGCAATACTTGGGGCCATAATTGCAGAATACCTTTTCAAAATGTACCCTTACAAAAATGAGGGTTTTCTCACTCAATTACGGAGCAGGATTGTGAATGGCCAGAACCTTAAAGACCTGGCGCTGAAATTTGGCCTTAACCACTTTCTGAAAGCCACCCTTACCAGGGAAGAAAAAACCAAATCAAGTGCTTATGGCGACGCCTTCGAGGCGTTTATCGGGGCCGTGTATCTTGATATGGGTTATGACAAAACACGTACTTTCGTTGTTTCAAAGATCATTAAGCTGCACATTGATCTTGATGACCTCATCAATAATAACGCTGACTACAAAAGCCAGCTCCAGATCTTTTGTCAAAAAAACAAGTTACCACTTGAATATAAACTCATTAGCGAGGAAAGACAAGGAGCCCACAAGCTTTACGTTATTGAGGTGTTTGTAAATAAAAAACCGTATACCAGGTTCGAAAACTATAGTAAAAGATTTGCTGAACAAAAGGCTGCGCAGCTTACCCTGGAAGAACTGATGAAGGAAAATGGCTAAACACGTGTTGCAGTCAGACGGAGATGAACTGGACTTTGCCCTGATAGGCATCAGCTCTTCAGATGACCAGTACCGTGTTGTTAGTTTGTTAAATGAAGTGCTGGGAGTCAAATTTTTTTTAAGTGACTATATTCCGATGAATTTAAAAGGAGGCCAGCTTTTTAACTTTTCGCTCTACAAATTCACTGACGAGAAACTTGCACTGGAATATTATCTGGTGCCAAATAGCAGCAATTTTGAAGATCCGGGAGTTCACCAGGCAGCGACAGATCTTTTTGCCGGACAGAATATTGATGAAAGTACAAGACTAATAAAAGAACTGCCCAAAACAGACTTTTTTATCATCCTGAAAGGAGAAATGCCAGACCACTACAAATATAAAATTATGACGGTACTGCGGTCCAGTGGGAGTTTTGCGCAGGTGCAGATCATAGAGCCCTCTGGTTTGCCAAGCCGCAAAAATCTCATCTTCTGAAGCTAGATCTCCCGGCTATTTTAAATACTTTTACCCGGTGGACGAGCTCCGAGAACATATTCAGAAGCTGCGTGAAGATTTCAGTAAAGGAACGCTTCATGAAAATGATGTTGCGCCTGATCCCGCTACCCAATTTAAGGACTGGATGCAGCAGGCGGCTGAGGCCCGGATCATTGAGCTTCAGGCCATGAACCTCTGCACTGTATCAGCAGAGGGCAAACCATCATCGCGTATCGTGTACCTTCGTGAATTCGGCGACAACCAGTTCACATTCTACACCAACTACAATTCCAAAAAAGCAAAAGAATTACATGATAATCCCGGCGCCTCGCTCACTTTTTTCTGGCCTCACCTCGAGCGGCAGATACGAATTGAAGGCTCAGTCGTAAAAGCCCCCGCTAAGCAAAGCGATATGTATTTCAACAACCGACCCTATGAATCAAAACTTGGAGCATGGGCCAGCGAACAGAGCGCCGAATTGAGGTCGCGGGAAGATCTGGAAGAAAAAATTGAACTGCTGAAAAAACAATTTAGTCCGGAAGATATACGCCGTCCTGAGTTCTGGGGTGGGTTTACCCTCACGGCCAGTTATTATGAATTCTGGCAGGGACGAAAAAGCAGGCTCCATGACAGAATATGCTACAAATTGGAAAACCACATATGGCAGGTTTTTCGTTTAGCCCCCTGAAAGATTATGACAAAAGAACAGAAAATAAAAAACTTTGATCCCAACAGTGTTGGCCAGTTAAATGAAGGAATGTACGGACTTCCCTTTTCTGTGGAAGAAAGTGACACAGTACTTGTTCCGGTGCCCTGGGAGGTGACAGTAAGTTATGGCAGCGGGACCTCCGAAGGACCGGAAGCCATACTTGAAGCCAGTTATCAAATAGACCTCTACGATCCATTTATTGAAAATGCCTGGCAAAAGGGGATTGCATTGGACGCAATAAACCATGAAATAAAATCGAAAAGTGATAATATGCGCCGAATTGCCGCGCGGCACATCAAGGAGCTTGCCAATGGCGCTGATATTAACGATGAAGAACGGCAGCGAGACCTGAAAACCATCAGAGAAGAGTGTCTCTGGATGAACAACCAGGTACGCGAAAGAGTTTTGTTCTTTCTCAAAAAAAACAAATATGTTGGTTTGGTTGGAGGCGATCACAGCACACCATTGGGCATGATACAGGCCATGGCGCAGCAGAGGGGAAAGTTTGGCATTCTTCAGATTGACGCTCATGCTGACCTCAGAGATTCTTATGAAGGGTTTGAATTCTCGCATGCCTCAATCATGTACAATGCTTTAAAAATAGAGCAGGTAGAAAGATTGGTTCAGGTGGGGATACGCGACTATTGTCAGGAAGAGCTTGACGTTATTAAAAAGGAAAACGGACGTGTGGTTACATTCTTTGACCGTGACATTAAATACGCCCAATTTAACGGCGACAGCTGGGATCGCATCTGCAACAGAATAATAAGGGAATTGCCCCAGAATGTTTACCTGAGCTTTGACATTGACGGGCTTGACCCAAAACTATGCCCTAATACCGGCACACCGGTAGCGGGAGGTTTCGAGGCAGAACAGATCTTATACCTGCTCGAAAAGGTAGTGAACAATGGCAAACAGATTATTGGCTTCGATCTTAATGAGGTTAGTGCCGGTAAAAGTGGAAATGACTGGGATGCCAACGTTGCAGCACGTTTATTATACCGCATAACAAACCTGGCCAGTTACAGCTGCAAATGAAAAACCTGTGCTGTATAGTACTGCTGCTTTTCTTCTCCCCAAAATGTTGGGCACAAAAGAAGCCTTTGCCGGATATGTACCGTGGGGTGCTGTTGCTGCATCAGGCGAATGGTGTTCAGCTGCCTTTTAATTTTGATCTGTCCTATAAAGGCCGCAAACCACAGATCGTGATCTTTAATGCTGACGAAAAAATACAGGTTGATGAGATCAGTATCAGAAACGATTCTTTGTATTTTAAAATGCCCGTTTTTGACACAGAGTTTCGCGCAAAGATCAGAGATTCCATAATAGAAGGGTTGTGGATAAATCACTACAGGAATAATGAACGGATTCTTCCATTTGTTGCCTATAAAGGTGAGACGAGACGATTTCTTCAGGAACCGTCTTCAAATTTTAATATTGAAGGTGAATGGGGATGCATATTTAGCCCCGGGGCCCGCAACAGCAGTATTGCCCAGGCCAGGTTTCATCACATAGAACAAACATCACAAATAAGCGGAACCTTCCTTACAGAAACCGGTGACTATAGATTTCTGGAAGGTGTTCTAAGTAACGACAGTCTGTTTCTTTCGGCCTTCGATGGAAGTCATGCCTTTTTGTTTACTGCATTAATGAGAAATGATTCGGTCGTTGACGGTATGTTCTTTTCAGGAAGTCACTGGCAGGAGCCCTGGTTTGCAGTGAGAAACAAGAGGTCGGCTTTAAGGCCACCTGACAAAATCAGTTATCTTTCTGACAGCACAGGCAAAATTTCTTTCAGTTTTAAGAATCTAAAAGGCAGAACGGTGTCACTGCATGACAGCCACTACAGGAACAAAGCAGTGATAGTACAATTGATGGGAAGCTGGTGTCCCAACTGTATGGATGAGAGCAGGTACCTGTCGGAGATCTATGATAAATACAGGAAGAGCGGGCTGGAGATAATAGCACTTGCTTTTGAGCGGACGCGGGATGAAAAACAGGCGCGCGCACAACTTTCAAGATTGAAGCAAAGACTTGGCCTGAAGTACGAAATACTGGTTACGGGAGCAATGGGAAAAGAAGAGGCGGGCAGGATCTTACCTGATCTGAATTCAGTAAGCGCCTTTCCCACAACACTTTTCCTTGACCGCGAACACAAGGTAGTAAAGATTTACACTGGCTTTAATGGTCCGGCCACCGGTAAGGATTATGAAAAATTCAAAATTACAACCGAATCACTTATTCAAAATCTAATCAAATAATGTTTACCGGAATTATTGAAACACTGGCCAAGGTAGAACGCATTACAAGGCAGGGCAGCAATCTGGAATTCACCTTTGTCAGCACCATCTCACCTGAGCTTCGTGTTGATCAGAGTGTGGCACATAATGGTGTTTGTCTCACAGTCACATCACGCACCCGAGACAGGTATACAGTTACAGCTATTGACGAAACACTTCAACGCAGTAATCTGGGTGACCTGCGTGAAGGTGAGCTGGTAAACATTGAGCGTTGTATGCCGGCAGGGGGTCGCTTTGACGGACATATAGTGCAGGGGCATGTAGATACAACCGCAATATGCCGTACAGTCAGAGATCTCAAAGGCAGCTGGGAATTTGTAATTGAGCACAAGGAAAATAAAAACTTCATCACTGTAGAAAAGGGCAGTATCACTGTAAATGGTGTTAGTTTAACGGTAGTGAATTCCGGTGAGAATTCTTTTTCTGTACACCTCATCCCCTACACATTTGAACACACAAATTTCAAATTTTTAAAGGTGGGTTCAGTTGTTAATCTTGAGTTTGATATTGTGGGGAAATATGTGGCAAGACTACTTGGGAAGTAGCAATTTAATAAGCAGTTTTTTACTAGTCAGGATCTGCTGTGTGCTACTGCACCAAATAGGGCCTGCTGAAAAACACTCACTAGTTTAAATTTCAGTAAAATATATCAGATTTCTAACTTTTAAATGCACACCTTTTTAGTATTTACGGCAAAAATGTGTGCCTAAAACTCAAAAATGGCTGCTTAATTTATTTGTCAGTCCATAGTACATCATCTGCTTCCCCGATAACCATCGGGGGCTTCGGCACAGGACTTTAAGCCTGTGGCTTAATGGGCCAGCCTGTGCGCTGGCAACTATACAGCTTTGCCCGCCTACACGCTCGCTCAAAGCTCCACCGGAGCTTTGCCGGGCCTCACATCTGATGCACTCTGGACTTTTTCAGCAGGTCCCAAATAAGATGCAATTCACAGCCATTATTAATCTGTCCAAAAAGTGTACAGCAACCCTCAATTCGTGCAAATACCAGGTGCGACTTAAACGAATTTACCCCCTTAAAACAAAAAGTTACCGTGATTGTAGTATTTCAGTTATTTCAAGAACCGCCGGACACACCATCGTATTCCGGCATGTAAGATCAAGTATCTGGTACATCCTTTTGCGGTTTGTATGGGGATATTCCCTGCAGGCCTGTGGCCTTGAGGCGTAAATTGAACAGAGATTGCCGGAACCCAGGAACGGGCAGGGTGTTTGCTGCAACACATAATCACCATCCTCATCAATGCGCAGATATTTGTCGATAAAAGCCCCTGGTTTTAACCGCGCAGCTTTCGCTGCACGGTCAATATCGCGCTCATAAAATACAGGAGAGGTTGTTTTACAACAATTCGCACAACTGAGGCAATCGGTTTTTTTAAAAACCTCCTCGTGTGCTTCCTGAAAAATGTTGTCCAGGTCTTTAGGGGTTCTCGCTTTTAACCTGCGGTAAAATTCCTGGTTTTCACGTTGCGCCTTTCGGGCTGCCTTATTGAAGGCGGTAAGATCCATAGAAAAAAAACCCCGGAATTTTTCCGGGGCGTAATTTTTAATCGCTCTTTTTAGCTGCCTTTTTGGCTGCTTTTTTTGGCGCTGCTTTTTTTGCTGCGGCGGGCTTGGCCTCAGTCGTCTTTTTCGGCTTCTTCTTTTTTGCTGGCCTGGTTACCCCTGTTGAGCCAATATGTACTTTGCCTCTTTTGCTTCGTTTATCTCCTTTTCCCATAACAATATTGAAGTTTGTCGTAAATGTAAAGAATTATCTTTATCCCTCAAATCTCTTCAAACAGCTTTCGGTTATGGCGCTTCTCAAAGAAAAAAAAATCTTCCCAAAACAGGAAAGATTGTGCGGCAGAAAAGAGATAGACAGGCTGTTCGATCAGGGAAGCGCCGTTTCCAGTCTTCCTGTTAAACTGCTTTTTATTCCCCGTACAGAGGATACTACAATTCCCTGCAAAAGTATGTTTGTCGTTCCCAAAAAGAGTTTCAGAAAAGCACACGACCGCAACAAACTAAAGAGGAGAATGCGGGAGGCATTTCGCCTTAACAAGTCTGGTTTGTATCAGCAGCTTGCTTCAAAAGAGCAGTGCTTTTCACTGGCGTTTCTATATACAGGAAAAAAAGAGGAAAACTATAGCAAGATAGAACTGGCATTAAAAGAATGCCTGCAAAAAATGAACAAAAAAATTTGATCAGCGCTTATTGGCTTCCTTTATGTAAGCATCCAGGGCTCCCGTCATGCTTGGATTTTGAGGGTTTGGCGCGAATATGTCAAGTCTGTATCCCAAACTTTTTAAAGTGGCGGCGGCGGTATGCCCGAAAGCTGCTATCCTGGTATGACCCTGTTTGAAGCTGGGAAAATTCTTCTTTAATGATTGTATTCCGGCCGGGGTAAAAAACACAATTATGTCAAACTCATTCAACGATTTCATATCGCTTAAATCGGCACTCACTGTTTTATAAAAAACACCCTTGGTGAAAGTGATCTTTACTTCCTCAAGAAAATCAACAATTTGTTCTTTATGTACATCGCTTGCAGGTAGAAGAAATTTCTCTGCCTTGTTCTTTTTTATAACATCAACCAGATCGCTGATGGTTCCGTGACCGAAAAAGATCTTCCGCTTGCGGTACTGAATGTATTTCTGAAGATAGTATGCCGTTTGCTCATTAATACAAAAATACTTCATGGTCTCAGGAACTGTAACACGCATTTCGTTGCAAATCCTGAAATAATGATCAACTGCCAGTTTGCTGGTGAGAATTACGGCACCATGCTCAAGTATATCTATACGTTGTAATCGAAAATCCTGCGCTGAAAGTCCTTCGACCTTTATGAACTGCCTGAAACTGATGTTAAGGTTGTGCTTTTTGGCAAGATCATAGTAAGGGTTCTTTTCCGTTTCAGAGGGCCTGGGCTGGGAAACAAGAATTGATCTCACCCGGTTTTTCGGGTGATTGCTCACTTCAATTTTTGGAGGGGGAGGCACTCCGGGAACGGCCTTTTTGGAAGATCGTCGCGGTTTCTTGATCTCAACTTCCTTTGAAGAGTTCAGAGCGCTCTCTTTGCCAGTTGTTTTTGCCGCTGCCTTCGGTTTGGCCCCATTCACTTTTGGTCCCTTTCCGTTTACAGCCTCCTTTCTTCCCGTGGGCAAAGCCGGACTCTTCCCGGCCGACGCGATCACTGAACGTGATATAGTGGCTGTAAGAGGGGCTTTTTTTAATGCTTTTTTTGCTGACTTCGTCTTCTCCGTACTCTTTTTTACTGGCATCAATGCAGCTTTTAATGGGTTTCTACCACGTATTTTACCAGCACCAAAACCGGTAAAATTTCCAAAGCGCAAAAGTACGAGAAAATCTGCAAAAATCCTAAGCCCTGCTCCCCTAAACAGATTACCAGACCCCTGTACCATTTAAGCAATATAGAAAGAAGCAGGATCAGTAATGCAGCCCAAAGAAAAATATCAGGTATTACCCTGCTAAATTCAGCAAGCATTAAACAAGGGAACAGAAATAATCCAAAAGTTTGATTTATAAGAGTAGAACTAACGGTATATTCTCCTAACAGTTTGCGTGCTCCGGTAAGCAAAATGAGGATCCGGTTAAATATTAACTTGAAAATTAGCAGCCCGGCCGATAGGCCTAAAAAAAACAGGTACTGCAGGCCACCCGAAGTTTCTTTGAACACAAAAGGGCTGTTTTCATTGTACTTATACAGTAAAAATGCAACATTAAGTAAAAACAAAAGATTTAAGGCTACCGCATAAGGTCTGAAAATATTCCCCTCTTCTCTTTCTAGCTGCTGCAGTACCTGTGTTCTGAAAGTACTCTGTGCAATACGAAGCACCCGTGGATACGCTACCGCTTTAACCAATACAAGCAGGGCCAGACAAGCCAACAGCAATACCCCCACCCAGCCTGGTTCAGACTCAGGCGCAGGCAAAGGCAAATGATTTTGCCGCATTAACAGATGTCCATCGAAAATATGTGTTCCCACTGACAGCAGCTACAGGGCAAAAGTTCTTGAGATTGTAAAGCCGAATTTCACCTGCCCTCTTGTCCAGGTTTCGCTGGTTAATGGAACAAAGTTATTCTCAACAAGGCCGGCAGCATTTGTAAAAACCAGGCTAAACACGTGGCCGCCGGTTTCCAGCTCAAAACCAAGAGAAAGAGGATTAAATGCCCTGCTGTTATTCTGGTAGTACGGCGAAAAATTATAAAAATAATCCCCTATCAGACTGGCTCTTTTTGAGAGCTTGATTCGTCCCCCAAAACCCACTGAAAAAAAACTGTTAGGTAATGCTGCATTATTGTATGTATTAATATCTTCCACAATATAATTGCGGTGCATATAAGAAGGCAAAAGTTCAAGAGACAAAAACTCATTTACCTTACAGGCGATGATAAACTGAGAGAAATAATTAAACCGGTGCAGTTCGTTAGTGGCAAAGGTTTTATTTTCATAAGACGCGCCATAAATATCAATGGCGGGTGCATGGGAATAACCTGCACTCCCGAAAAAGGCAACTGACACTGGTATCTTAAAATCTGCTGTCTGATGAAGGAACCGATACTTTATACTTCCGTCGACCAGTTTGTTCATTTTGCTCCGACCCAGTGCTACTGTGATATCGTCGGTTATACCATAATCGAGACTAAAACGCACATCGGAAACCTCGTCAAAGCCCAGAAATGTCTGAAATGTTCTGTTAATGCCCCTGCCATCATCATATAAGTTGCCGAACCTGTGAGATATCCGGAAATCAAGGTGCTTTTTTTTCACAGTCTCAATGGACTGGGCATTGCCAATCCGAACTGTTTTAAATGTAGCATAAACGATGCCCGGTTTGTTGTCACCAGGTTCTTCAACAAGACTTAACAAGTCGTCCTGAGCTGAGCAAAAGCCTGATAAACCAAATACAAGCGAGGCGATAAAGTATTTCATCCTCCTATTTCTTTTTGAAAGGTTCGAGAACGGAATTAAAAGTGACCTCAACTTCCTCAGCTATATTTTTCACGTACATAGAGGGAACCTCTATACCGTAATCAGCCACCCTGATTTTAAACTTTGTAAAGAGCTTAATTTCTTCTCCGGTTTTTGTAATTATGCCTTCTGTGGTCACCTCTTTTGTAACCCCATGAATAGTCATATTTCCTAATACATTAACTTTTGTCTCACCATCACGTTTGTAATCTATCTGATCAATGATCTTACCTTTAAACTCGGCATTAGGAAATTTATCTGATTCCATGTAATTTTCATTGAAGTGCTCCTCCATAAGGCCATTTTTGAACTTAAAACTCTGAATAGGAATCCTCACCTGAAAGTCGTTGGTTGTGGATTGCAGTACAATTGTTGCAACCTTGCTTACGGCCTCAATGTTTTCAAGAGGCGCTTCTGAGTAAAAACTGATAGAAGTGGCTCCCTGCTTTGCCGTATAAATCTGTGAGCGAAGAGAAAGAGAAAAAATGAGTAAAAGGAAGATGCTGAAGACTTTTTTCATTGTGTGATTTTTATCAAATTTAAAACATTTCCCTCAAATCACAATCGTCCATAAACCTGCTTAATAGACGGGGGAAAGCCAGGTTCCTTAGCTCATTCATGTGAACATGATGTCCTCTGGCAAAAAGTGGCTGTTCTGACCGCAATACATAAAAACGCGAATGAAGTCTCTGGTGAGTTAGCTGATGCACGTAGCTTTTGCTGATATGCCGAAGCTGCAGCTTATCGAGCCGCATACTTTTCACTTTCAGACTTCCAAGCAAAGTCTCCGGTTCCACTACATGCGCACTTTCAATTAAATTAAATTCATACAGGCCCTGCCATATGTCGCCGGCTGAGCGTTTTTTAATTACAACATTGCCAGCATTATCGCCAATAACCAGGTAGTTAAAAAAACGCTCACGCACAGTAACGGTTTTGGATTTTACGGGAAGTTCGTTCACCCTTCCGCTTTTAAATGCTTCACAATTCAGGTTAAAGATACACTCCCCGCAGCCAGGAGACGAACCCCTGCAGTATTGCGACCCGAATTCCATTATGGCCTGGTTAAAAAGGCCTGGCCTTTTCCTGTCAAGCAACGAGGAGGCAAGTTTGGCGAATTCCTTTTTCCCCCGGCCGCTATCTATTGGAGTGGAAATCCCAAATACGCGCGAAAGCAGCCGGTATACGTTTCCATCCACTACAGCGTGAGGCTGATCAAACGCAAAACTTGCAATTGCAGCTGCTGTATAATCGCCCACTCCTTTTAATTTCCTGATCTTATCGTATTCTTGAGGGAAATTACCCCTGTATTCATCTCTCATCAATTTGGCGCTATGGTGCAGATTACGTGCTCTTGAATAGTAGCCCAGGCCCTGCCAGGCGCTTAGCACTTCATCTTCTGACGCATCTGCAAGGCATTGTATAGTGGGAAAGAGGCGAATAAACTTAGTGTAATAGGCCAAGCCCTGCGCAACCTGGGTTTGCTGAAGAATAACCTCAGAAAGCCATATTTTATACGGATCTGCAGTTTCCCGCCAGGGAAGCTCTCTTTTGTTGTGCAAATACCAGCTGATCAGTGAACTGCCGAAAGTCAGGCCCATAGTGCTTCAAAATTTGGCGCAAATTACTGCCATTGTGGAAGATATACCGCCTTATTGCTCAAAAAATTTTCAATTCATAGAAATAATAGTATCTTTGCTGCCCGTTTTAACGCACAATTAACTGATTTTAAATATTTTGTAAAGATGACCAAAGCAGATATCGTTAACGAGATCGCCGAAAAAACAGGTATAGAGAAAATGGCTGTGCAGGCCACAGTTGAAGCTTTCATGAAGACCATCCGTAATTCAATGGTAGAGGGGAAGAATGTATACCTACGGGGTTTCGGCACTTTTGTAGTAAAGAAGCGTGCCGAAAAAATAGGGCGAAACATCTCAAAGAACACTACAGTAGTGATCCCTGCTCATTATATACCTGCTTTTAAAGCCGCAAAGACTTTTGCTGACCGCGTAAAGAAAAATGTGAAGGCTGCAGAGCCTTTACAAAAAAACACCGATTAAGCACTAGAACATGAGCGCAGGTAGAACTCAGGTATTGCTTTTTGCCGGCGCAGTGGCACTATTCGTTCTTTTATTTATTGCACCAAGAATCAAGCCTTCATCAGCTGGAGCCACCGGCAACACGCAAGGGAGTGGAGGAGCCGGTTCAATATCGGCCATGGAGGTTTATGAAAAGATGGCCGTTAAATCGCTTGCACCTGAACATAAAGAAAAGCATGATCGTTTTGCCGGTGAGAAGGCTTATGACAGCCTGCAGCATTTCTGGCTTAAACATAAACATCCGGAAATGAGCGCGTTGGTTGCCGAAAGAAAAGCACTGGCAAGCAATAAGGCCGATGATTATTTTCTGGCAGGAAACAGGTATTACAATGCTGTAAGATTTACTTCTGATAACAGCGCTGTTCCTGTGCTGTTCCAGTCGGCCATCAGGTGTTTTAAGGCAGGTCTTGAAAAAGACCCCTCGGATACCGATGCCAAAATCATGCTTGCCTCTTCGTATGTGGAAGGCAGTTCTCAGCCAATGGAAGGTATCAGGCTTCTGAGGGAAGTTGAGGCGGTTGACAGCAGCAATATTAAACTTCAGCTGAGCTTTGCTTTTTTCTCCGTTAAAAGCGGTCAGCTCGACAAGGCGATTGAACGATTTAATAAGGTGCTGGCCATTGACAGCAATTATGTTGAAGCTTATCTGCACCTTGCCGATGCCTATGAGCAGCAGCAGAATACAGAGGCTACGATAGAGGTGCTGAGAAAGTACATGCAGAAGACGGATGATATCACTGCAAAGCTCGAAGTAGCAAAATATATTGACCAGTTAAAGACAAGAAATAACAATTAAAAAACAACATTATGCCAAGCGGTAAAAAAAGAAAAAGACACAAGATGGCCACTCACAAACGCAAGAAGCGTTTGCGCAAGAACCGTCATAAAAAGAAATAGGCCGCGGCCTGATCTTTTATTTTCCCCCTGCCGGGACTGACTGCTGCTGCCTTAAGGTGGCCTGATCTGTCGCAGATTTTACTTTGTTGACAGATTGTGAATTCAGGTTGTACCCGGCCGGCCATTTAATCAAACTAAAATTTTAAGTGCGTGACACAAGAATTAGTTATTAATTCCACGCCTAACGAAGTTGTTATAGCTCTGCTGCACGACAAGAGACTTGTAGAGCTTCACCGTGAGAAGAACAATTCTAGATTTTCGGTAGGCGATATTTATCTGGGTAAGGCCAAAAAAGTAATGACCGGCCTTAACGCGGCCTTTGTTGACGTAGGTTACGAAAAAGACGCGTTTCTCCATTATCTTGATCTGGGTCCGCAGGCCCGGTCGCTTATTAAATATGTAGTACAGTCGCAGGATGGCAAACAAACTGTCAGCAACCTGATGTACTTCAAAAACGAGCCCGACATCAAAAAGGATGGTAAGATTAATGACATCATTAAATCGGGACAGAATTTGCTGGTACAGGTGGCTAAGGAACCTATCAGCGCAAAAGGACCCAGAATTACCACTGAGATAAGTCTAGCGGGCAGGTACCTGGTTCTGATACCTTTTTCGGATAAGATCTCTGTTTCATCAAAGATCCGCAACATTGAAGAAAAGAACCGGCTTAAGGAACTGATGCAGAAAATAAAGCCCAAAAATTTCGGGCTTATCGTGCGTACTGTAGCTGAAGGCAAATCTGTAAGTGATCTTGAAGGTGATATGAACGACCTGGTGAAACGCTGGGACGAGTGTTACAAAGCATTAAGGACATCGCAGCCGCCAATGAGAGTACTTGGTGAGGTTGACCGCACAAACGCCATATTACGTGATTTCCTTAACAAGAGTTTTAATTCCATTCAGGTAAATGATGTAAGTGTATATGAGGATCTCAAGTCTTATATCAAAACAATAGCTCCTGAAAAATCTGATATCCTGAAATTATACAATGGCAAGCTGCCCATCTTTGATGCGCTTGGTATTGAAAAGCAGATTAAAGGTCTGTTTGGGAAAACCGTGCATATGAAGAGCGGAGCTTACCTGGTTATTGAACATACCGAAGCGCTTCATGTTTTTGACGTAAACAGCGGCAACAGAGCAAAAAGTGATAGTACTCAGGAGCAAAATGCGCTCGACGTTAATCTGGAGGCAGCCACAGAGGTAGCCCGGCAACTGAGACTGCGTGATATGGGCGGCATTATTGTGGTTGACTTTATTGACATGCATAGTGCCGAGAACCGCAAAAAGCTTCACGATAAGCTGCGTGATGAAATGAAACTCGACCGGGCAAAACACAATATTTTACCACCAAGCAAGTTCGGACTTATACAAATTACCCGCCAGCGTTTGCGTCCGGAGGTTGCGGTAGAGGTGCTTGAAACCTGCGCAACCTGCGGAGGAACCGGCAAGGTGGAGCCCAGCATTCTGGTTGTTGACCAACTTGAGAACACGCTTAAATTTATCATCCAGGATCAGAATCAGAAAGATCTTACCCTGCATATACATCCATACCTTGAAGCTTACCTCACCAAGGGAGGCATTTTCCGCAGCAGGCAATGGAAATGGTACCGTGCTTACAGGCAATGGATAAAAATAAGAGGCGTATCAACCCTTGGCATGATGGAGTTCAAGTTCTTTAATAAGGAAATGGACGAGATCATTATCTGAGAAAATCAGATAAAATCGCAGGTCACAGACGCCAGCTTTCCTTCCAGGTGTTTGAGCATTCTTTCCGGAAATTGTGCCTTTTTCAGAAGAGGCTCTCCTGATTTAGTATTACTAAGTGTGTTTAAAAACTTGCGCCATTCGTTGAGTGTGCCTGAGTTTTGCTGTGATACTGTTTTCATAAGATTGAATTTAAAAACAAACATACTACAAATACTAGCAAAGTGTTGCTACAAAACGTAGCTAAATGCGTGCGCAGGGCTTTTTCAGGCTATTTGAGACCTCTTTTCGATTAATCTGCATTATATTTAGTCCTTATCCTTAACGAAAAACAGAAATGGCGAATATATTTGAATTCAGAGGGCATAAACCGGTGATTCACCAGAGTGCCTTTGTTCATCCCAATGCAACGGTAACCGGCAATGTTACAATTGGCCAAAACGTTTATATAGGACCGGGTGCAGCCATACGAGGCGACTGGGGTGAAATAATTATAGAAGACGGCTGCAATGTGCAGGAGAACTGCACCATTCACATGTTTCCGGGCACCACAGTGCTGCTAAAGGAAGGGGCGCATATAGGTCACGGCGCAGTAATTCACGGGGCTACCATCGGACGTAATTGCCTGGTTGGAATGAACAGCGTTGTTATGGATAATGCTGTGATTGGCGACGAATGTATAATAGGCGCGCTGTGTTTTGTGCCTGCCGACATGCAGACGGAAAAAAGAAAACTTCTGGTTGGCAATCCCGCAAAGGTTATAAAGGATGTGAGCGATGAGATGATAGCCTGGAAAACAAAAGGAACGGCTTTGTATCAGCAACTGCCAGCTGATTGTCACGCGAGTCTGAGGCCGTGCGAACCGCTCAGGCGGAGTTCTGCTTTTAAACGTGCGCAACAGGAAGAGTACAAGACCTGGAATAAAGAGCGCACAAAAGCGAAGTAAAGGGCGGTATGCACTTTAACCAAGCGGCAGACAATACTTCGGCCATATATTCTGTATAGGTATTTTCAAAAACAATCGTGGCGTTTTATGTGAAAAAGTAGCCAGATACTGTTTCTTCTTACAGTTTTGATCTTCCGCTTTGCCGTGCTGCAGCAGAAACCGCCTTTTTAAAGCGATTTTTTTTCCGTTATTTTAAGCTTCCTAATAACCGACACTTTATGGCCAAAAACAAATCGATCTTAACCGCAGAATCAACACGGTTCCTTTATGAATACCTTAATAACCCCTCGCCTACAGGCTTTGAGAGCAGCGGGCAGAAAATCTGGCTCAATTACCTGAAGCCTTATATTGATGAGTATTTTGTTGATACCTATGGTACCGCTGTGGGAGTAATTAACGCCAAAGCACCCTACAAGGTTGTAATTGAGGCCCACGCCGATGAGATCAGCTGGTTTATACATTACATTACCAAGGAAGGATTTATTTACCTGCGCAGAAATGGAGGCAGCGATCATCAGATTGCCCCTTCGATGCGTGTGAACATCCATACAGATAAAGGCATAGTTAAAGGCGTATTTGGCTGGCCTGCCATCCACGTGCGTGATTCCTCAAAAGAGGAAGCTCCAAGCCTGAAGAACATCTTCCTCGACATTGGCTGCAAATCGCAGAAAGAGGTGGAAGACCTGGGGGTTCACGTAGGTTGTGTGGTAACTTACGAAGACGAATTGATGGAACTTAACAACCGTTATTATGTGGGCCGCGCGCTCGACAACCGGATCGGCGGCTTTATGATTGCCGAGGTGGCACGTCTTTTGAAGGAAAACAAAGACAAACTGCCCTTTGGATTATACATAGTAAACTCGGTACAGGAGGAAGTTGGCCTGAATGGTGCCACAATGATCGCCAGGAAGATCAATCCAAATGTTGCATTAGTGACAGATGTCTGTCATGATACACAAACACCTATGATGAACAAGATCGCGAGCGGAGACCTTTCATGTGGAAAAGGTCCTGTTTTAAGTTACGCCCCCGCTGTGCAGAACAATTTGCTGAAACTGGTGATTGACGCCGCAAAAAAGAACAAGATAGAGTTTCAGCGTCAGGCTGCAAGCAGGGCTACCGGCACCGATACCGACGCATTCGCGTATTCAACAGATGGCATTGCTTCGGCACTGATCTCTTTGCCGCTGCGTTACATGCATACAACCGTTGAAGCAGTGCATAAGCAGGACGTGGAAGAGGTAATAAAACTGATCTACCACTCGCTTAAAGCCATTAAAAACAACCAGGACTTTCGTTATCTCAAATAAGATAAATACTAACCTTTAAAACCTGCATCATGCCTATTCTCGGTTCCATAATCAAGAGCGCCATCGACATCAGGTCGCGTATTCCAGCACGCAAAGACGTTTATAAGCAGCAGGTGCGCCAATTGCAGTGGCTGTTAAACAAAGCAGAAGACACCGCAATAGGAAGACAGTATAATTTTGCTGATCTGGCATTGAGGGAAGATCCGGTTAAAGCTTTTCAAAAAACGGTGCCCATGTATGATTACCAGAGCATCTTTGATACCTGGTGGCATCGCGCCCTTAAAGGAGAAAAAGATGTATGCTGGCCGGGAAAAGTAAAGTACTTCGCGCTTAGCTCTGGAACCTCCGATTCATCAAGCAAACACATACCTGTTACAAAGGAGATGATCAAGGCCATTCAGAAAGGCACAATGAAACAGATCCTTTCAACGCGGCACTTTAAATTCAAAAATGAGCAGTACGAAACCGAGATCCTGTTTGTTGGTGGAAGCACAAATCTGAACTTTAACGGAACCTATTTTAGCGGAGACCTTAGCGGCATCACCACCGGCACTCAGCCACGCTGGTTCCAGAATTTTTCACTGCCTGGTCGCGAGATCACATCCCTCAAAGACTGGGAGAGCAAACTCCAGGAAATTGTAGATAAAGCCAAACAATGGAATGTGGGATTTATCTGTGGCGTTCCTGCCTGGATCCAGATCCTCTTTCAGCGCATAGTTGAACATTATAAGGTTCAAACCATTCACGATGTATGGCCTAACCTTGCAGTATTTGTTCACGGAGGGGTTGCCATTCATCCCTACCGTCAAAGTATTGACGCCCTCTGCAGAAAACCACTGATCTACGTGGACACTTACATGGCTTCAGAAGGCTTTCTGGCTTTTCAGGAAAGGCCCAACGAACATCAGGCCATGAAGTTACTCACCGACAATAAAATGTTTTTTGAGTTTATTCCCTTCACAAGCGACAATTTTGATCCCGACGGTTTATTACTACCTCAGGCAAAGGCGCTGAATATTGCTGAAGTTGAACTTGAAAAGGATTACGCTGTGCTTATAAGCAATTGTTCGGGCGCTTGGCGCTATCTTATTGGCGACACAGTAAGATTTACAGACCTTCAGCGATGCGAAATTATAATTACAGGCAGAGTGAAACATTTCCTGAGCCTGTGCGGCGAACACCTCAGCGTTGACAACATGAACAAAGCCATTAAAATGGTTGCTGCCGACCTGAATATCACCATTAATGAATATTGCGTGGCCGGTGTTCCGCACGAAGGATTGTTCGCTCATGAGTGGTATATCGGCACAGATAAGGAAGTTGACCAAAAACTGCTTGCAGAGAAACTCGACGAACAACTGAAAGCGCTTAACGACGATTATGCCGTAGAACGAAAACATGCACTTAAAGAAATAAGAGTGAATGTTCTGCCCAATCAGGCATTTATTGACTTTCTCGCAAGTCGCAACAAACTGGGCGGACAAAGTAAATTCCCACGAGTAGTAAAAGGAAAACACCTCAACAACTGGCTGGCCTTTCTTGAAACTTATAAAAAATAACAGTGCTCTTTGGATCTTAGTCTTATATATCAGACCATTGTTATTGTATTGCTGCTTACCTTCTCATTTGGCCCTGCATTTTTTGCACTTATCAACGCAGGCATCAAACATGGTTACAAAACCGCCTCGCTGCTGGCTGTAGGAGTAGTGCTGAGCGATTTCCTGCTTTGTGTGCTTATCATTTATCTGGTGAGCCTTGGCGCCACAAACTATATTCATGATGACAAGACCCAGCGTTTTATGGGAATACTTGCCGGACTGGTACTGGTTGGCTTTGGAGTAGCCCATTTTCGCAAACCCGGTCCGGCGAACGACACAGCTATAGAGATAATGGTTCCTTCAAAAAAGGCAATGATCCTTAAGGGATTTTTTCTCAATAGCCTGAACCCGGCAGTGTGGCTACTATGGCTGGGAAACGTAACGGCGGTAAGCAAAAGAATGACCTACTCCCCTGCCAGAATGATATTGTACTTCAGCATCACCCTGGCCCTTGTTTTGCTGGTGGAATTAGGCAAAGCTGCGGCTGCCCATAAACTGAAGCAACTGCTCACACCACGAACTATGTATATTGTTAACAGTTTTACTGGAGTGTTGCTTATTATCTTTGGAGTTGTTTTGATCTACAATCATTATTTTGAACCATTATGACCGAAGACGAAATAAACAGCTTCAGGCAAAAACTAAGCGAAAGCATGAGTTTTCCCGGGGTATATATGTTCAAATTCATTATCACCAGCGAACACAGGAATCTGGCCCTGGTTAATAATCTGTTTGGGGCTGAAGCCGAAATTTCAACAAAAGAAAGCGATAAAGGCCGGTACACCAGTATTACTGCGCGGCAGGTAGTTATGAGTGTTGATGAGATCATTGAAGTATACAAAAAAGCTGCAAAGATCGAGGGTATCATGTTTCTGTAAAGCTGGCACAAGATTTTCACGTTTATGTACAACTTGCAATACCTATGGATGTGATCATAAGCTCGGGAGAATTCAGCGCGGCTATAAAAGAAAAAGGCGCTGAACTTCACAGTGTAAAAAATAAGGAAGGACTTGAATTTATGTGGCAGGCTGGCAAAGCCTGGGAGCGCCATGCACCTGTTCTGTTTCCTATAGTGGGAAGATTAAAGAACGATACTTACCGTTACAAAGATAAGGAGTACAAAATGTCGCAGCACGGTTTTGCCCGTGACCGCAATTTTTCGCTGGTAACTAAAACGGATAGCAGTTGCAGCTTTGAACTACAGGCAGATGCAGAAACTAAAGAGGTTTATCCATTTGATTTTAAACTCCGTCTGATCTACCACATTAGTGGCAACAAACTTCAATGCAGTTACGAGGTAGAAAATGCAGGAAATACTGAAATGTTTTTTAGCATCGGCGCTCACCCTGGTTTCAGGTGTCCTCTCCGCAATAATGAAAACTTCAGTGATTACTCACTGCTGTTTGAACAATACACCCTGCTTCAAACCGCACTTGAGGGTGGCCTCAGAAGCACTGACAACAAGGTTGTTCCCATGGAAGGAAAAAAAGTACCTCTGTCATCGAACCTTTTCGATAATGATGCGCTGGTGTTTGAAAACAAACAGATCAACAGCATGGCGCTGGCTTCAGAAAAAAGCGGGCACCGGATCACTGTAAACTGCAGGAACTGGCCATATTTTGGTGTCTGGTCAAAAAAAGGCAATACCGAATTTGTTTGCCTTGAACCCTGGCACGGAATTGCCGACCATGTGGAGAGTGGGGGTGATCTCGAAAAAAAGGATGGTATCATCTCCCTTGGCCCCGGAAAGGTGTTTAAAGCCTCGTATGAGCTGATTTTTGCCTGAAGCTTTGTTAATTTTACAGGCTTTCCAGAGCCGGATCAACAAAAATTCCCTATTTTTGCGCCTCCTAAATCATTGATAATGAACATTACAAAGCACGAGATCGACGAACTCACCGCAGAAATAACAATAGCACTAAGCCCCGACGATTATGAGCCCCGTGTAAACGAAGGCCTGAAAAAAGTTCAAAAGCAGGCCAACATGCCTGGTTTCCGTCCTGGCAAAGTTCCTTCCGGACTTATTAAAAAACAATACGGTACTCAGATCCTGGTTGATGAGATCAACAAACTTCTTAACGATACCATTCATAAATATATTGAAGAGAACAAAATTGACATACTTGGAAATCCGCTTCCCAAAGATCAGACTCCAGTTGATTTTGCCAATCAGAAAGAATTTGAATTTGTTTACCAACTGGGGCTTGCGCCTGAATTTAAAGTTGAATTAAACGATAAACAAAAATTCACTTACAAAACAGTGAATGTTGATGATGAGCTGGTAAACAAGTACATGAAAGATGTGCGCCGTAACCATGGCAAAGCCGAGCATCCCGAAACTGTTGGAGAAAACGACACCGTGTTTGTTGACATCAATGAACTTGACGAAACCGGCGCCATTAAAGCGGGCGGCATCTATAAAAGCAGCAGCGTAAGTATGGAGCGTTTGAAAAATGAGAACGCAAAATCCAAATTGCTGGGTGCTTCAAAAGAAGACAAGGTCGTGGTGAACGTAAACGAACTTTACGAAACGGCGATTGATAAAAGTGTTCAGCTTGGTGTGGAAAAAAGTGAGGCAGAAAACCTCAGCTGCGATCTGCAACTTACAATCAAAAATATTTCAAGACTTGAAGAAGCTGAGATTAACCAGGAGCTTTTTGACAAGGTTTATGGTCCGGGAAAAATAAACAGCGAAGAAGAATTCAGGAACAAGATCAGGGAAGAGATCGCGCTGATGTTCAGAACAGATTCGGAAAGGTTTCTGCGTGATGAAGTTGAGAAAAAACTGGTTGAGAGTGTTAGCCTGCAGTTACCCGACGAATTTTTGAAACGCTGGTTAAAGGCGGTGAATGAAAAACCTATCACTGATGAGGATCTTGAGAGAGAGTACCCTGAATACAGGAAGTCGATGCAGTGGAGGCTGATCGAGAACAAGATCATAAAAGACAATGACATAAAGGTTGGCGCTGAAGAAGCACGCGAAGAGGCGAAAAACTACATCCGCGGTGAATTTGCCCGTTACGGCCAGCAACCAACCGAAGAGGATCTGGAGAAGATCTCTAAAGACCTTTTAAGTAAAGAAAAAGAAGCCCAGAAGATCTTCGAAAATCTGTACACCAGAAAAGTGATGGACCTGATAAAGGAAAAATGCACCATCGAAGAAAAACAAGTTAGTTACGAGGAGTTTTTCAAGAAATAAAAACTACCATAGTTCTTTAAAAAAAAGCCGGCTCATTTGATTCCGGCTTTTTTTATTTAGTAGGGTCAAAGCTTGTTCCAGCTAATCAAGGATCAATCCAAAATGTTGGGGGGTACTTGAAGATATTCTGGCTTAAGTCTTAGATTTGAATGCAGTCGGACTGGTATTTTAGTGCACTGCCTCGCCTTGCTTCAAGACTGCTAATCCTTATCGATATAAAGCTTTCCTGTATTTCAGACTGATTCGGAAACAAAGTCCCGTTAGGGACTTAATATTGGTTGAATGTTGAAACCACAGAGGTGTCGCCACTTGCAACAACCCTTCCGCATTCCGTAGTTTACATGGCGGAAGGGTTGTTCGCTGCCCCTTCCGCTGTTGTAATATCCCAGAAAGGGAAGGGGCAGCGGCGATGCCTTGGTGGTATTCGCGGTGAGGCATCGCAGCAAGTGAGTTGATCTGCCTGATGTGTGTTTTTACCAACATTTTGTCCCTAACGGGACAAGCGACCAGGCTTGCTATTCGACCAGAATCCTGCACCAATCCGAATTGCTTCAAGATTATTTAAATCCTGTTCGTGCAAAAACCTTCCTCAGAATTTCGGATTGATCACTAATCAAAGCTTAATCAGTTTTGCTTTAGAAAATAATGATCTGTTTAAGCGAAGATATTTGCTCCCTATCACAACTTCACAAGTTTCAGCATTTTTCTGCCGCCATTGGTCTTTAAAAAATAGACGCCGGCGGGCAGGTGTTCGAGACTAAGTTTATTGGTGCCCCGCTTCAGCTTTATATGAGTTACAAGTTCTGCGGAGAAATTATAGATCATGATCTCCGAGCTATTGTCAGAGTCAAAATTCAATTCTTCGGCAAAAGGGTTTGGATACACATGCAACCCATTGCGAATATTTTCTGAAACAGAAGTACAGTTCAAAATTGTAAGTGATACCGTGGCATTTGAGAGGCAGCCATTTGTACCCTGGCCGGTTACGGTATAGGTCTGGCTCACAGTGGGAGAAACAACGGTTAGCGTATCACCATTAAAATTTCCTGGTGTCCATGTATAACTTAAAGCCCCTGTCACCATCAATACCGTGTTGGTTTTCGGGCAAACGGTTGCGGAAGAAACGCTTAATCCGGGAGCCGACAAAAAGTTCACCTGAGTTGTGGCCGATCTGGAGCATTGATTTTTGTCGGTGACTACAACTGTATAATAATAGTTGCCGGCAAAAGATTCTGTTACCGTGTGAGTGGGGCCAGCAGCGCCATTGACCCAGGAATAAGTCAGAGGTGCGGTGCCGCCTGCACCGCTGGCACTAAAGGTTACAGCTGTATTTGCACAGACCTGCGAAGTGACGGGATTTACACTGAGCTGCATAGCGGGCGACAGCGCAAACTGTACTGTTTTAGTATAAGTGCAGTTCGAGCCGCCGTCGTTAATATGTAAAGTATAAGCGCCGGTGCTTACTGTTGCGTTTTGAATTGTTTGCCCGGAAGGAGTCCAGGTGTAATTAAGCGGCCCGGTAGCGCCGCTGGCTGTAACAACGGCTGCCGCCGGAGATGAACAAAGCATATTGTTCACTGTAAGCGAAAAACCCGGCACCTGCACCTGCTGGTAAATAGTATCTGCGCCGCAGGTATAATCGTAAACAAGTTTTACCATATAAGTTCCTGGCAACCCAAAATCATGAACAGGATTTGAAAGTGTGGATGTGTTAAGGCTGCCGAGCTGCGGCTGACCGAAGTACCACTTTTGTGATTGAACAGAATAACCAGAGGCCGAGCAATTGGTAAATGCTGCCGAAGGGGCGGTAAAGGACACGGCTGCGCAATTCTGGGCGGCAAAACTAAAAGTTGGCAGACTTTTATAAACCCCGGCCATAAAATTCGGCAGTCCCGAACCATTACTCCCCGTTGCTACTGAGAGAGCTATAGCTGAAAAATTGCATGCCGCACCAGGGGCGTCCGGGCTATTTATCACAGAAAGCCACTGGACTCCATGTACAAGGTAAATTTTACCATCGGGTGCAATTTGTAACTGTCCGCAACTAGCCTGTGTTCCTATCAGTAACTGTGAATACTTTAGCAGCGAATCGTTGCCTGCACAAATATCCCATTGGTAAATTTCACCGGTACGTTTTCCTGCATAAAACTTGCTTCCATCACCCGAAAACTCGCAGCCATAAAAATTAGCGCCCTTTGTGAGCGACAGATAGTTACTTACCATGCCGCTACTGCTGCTAAAATCAAACAATGCCAATTCGCTGTTGTTGCTCCCGTTAAAAAATGTGAGTCCAAGCTTTTTGCCATAAGGAGAGATTTTGATTGTTCCCTGGCCAGAGACTGTATTATTTGGGGTCCACGTTGGCGCAGCAGGCCCCACAGCTGAAACGACAGGAACGAGATTCAGTCCGGCCGCACTCAATAAATAGGATTTGAACTGGTTTGTTGTAAAATCATGTGTGATCACCCACACATCTATCCCATTACAGTGCCTTGCAGCAGTAAGTTGTTCAGTACAGGGGGCTGTTACTGTAACGTTCTTTGCGGTTACAGAACCCATGCCTGCGGCAAGTTGCATGTCAACCAGGGAATACCTTAAGCCATTAGCCCCACCTTGTAAATCAAGCGTAAACACATAGTAGATGCTGGCGTTACCCGGTTGTTTAATAATAAGCGATGACTGCACTGTACTGCCGTTGCCCAGCAGGCCGGTACCGTTGGCCATTACCTGTTGCTGCTGGTTCCAGATGGTCATGCCATCAGTGTAAAACAACAGGTTTCCCATAGCATCAGCGATACTTGCACTACCTTCAAAAGTGCTCATGGTGGAATGATTTATTACAGTGGGAGGATTGGTGGTAAAATCAAGTCCGGTGTTCCGTCCGAAATACCATTTCTTAAACTCATTTTGCGTTGTGGCGACTAGCGAAATGAGTAATAAAAGTGCGGTTAGGTGTAGCTTCATAATCTGAAGATTTGAATTAAAGCTACAAAATATTCTTAGTTTTTGAAATTTCTACCTCGCCCCCAACAACCAACCCCCGGGGTCCATTGTTTTTTGTTCTTTCCAGATCTGAAAACCAACCTGTCCTTTACCCTCTTCATCGTCGAACAACACGGTGCCTATACTATCTTTCACCTTTAACTTCTGCCCTGTTTTAACGCGAACTTCATCAAGGTTACTGTAAACACTCAGGTACTCGCCATGCCGTACAATTACCAGCTTTCCACCCACAGGCGAAATTGCAATTCCCGTTACTTCTCCATCAAATACAGCCCGCACTTCAGTGCCTTTATTGCAGCAGATCTCAATACCGTTGTTAAACATCATAAATCCTTTTATTGCAGGATGCTCATGCTGCCCGTACTGTTCGCAGATAATACCTTTAGCAACCGGCCAGGGCAGTTTTCCCCTGTTGCTGGAAAAATCGGCACTCAGAGCCAGTGCTTCCTCGCTAAGCTCGGGAACTAGCCTGTCGGCGGAAGGTTTATCCGTTTTTGCGGCAGGCACAGGCTTACTTTTGGCAGCATTCGCTTTAGCTTCTCTTGCTTTTTCTTCGGCCAGTCGTTTCGCCTCCGCACGTTTCCGGGCTTCTTCCGCTTTGCGTCTGATCTCCTCCGCAATCAGCTTTTTGATGGCCTGCTGCATCAACACCGCGTCCCGTTTCTTTTTCTCCAGCTCTGCTTTTAACTCCTTTTCTTTTTTCTGAAGTTCATTCAGCGCGTTCTCCTGCTGTTTTTTCTCTGTGCTCAGGGTCTGCTGCTGCACTTTTTCCGTTCCCAGCAATCCTTGTTTTTCACGTTGCTGATTTTTGAGCTCGTTAAGTTTTGCGAGCAGTATCGTTTGTGTGTTTATGATCTCAGCAGCCTGTTTGCGCCTAAACTCTGAATACTGCTGAATATATTTTACACGCGCGTAGGCCTGGTTAAAATCATCAGCAGAAAAAATAAACATTAAAGTTGAATAGGAGTCGCGGTTGCGCTGAGCAAAAATTATCATACGCGCATATTCCTTTTTTAGTTTCTCAAGATTGGCCCGTAATTGCGCTACCTGCTGCTGATTAGTGCTGATGTCTTTTTCCAGCAGCGAAATTTCGAGGTTGATCATGTTGATCAGCTCCTGCCGCTTCTTTAGTTTAACGTTAATGGTTAGAAGTGTGCCAATTGAGGACTTTTTATTGGCCTTGGTAGCATCCAGAAGCGAGTTGATCTGCTTGATCTCGTCGCTGAGTTTTCTCTTTTTTTGCTCAAGCTCGCTCTTGGTATGCTGCCGGCCGTTCTGTGCACCGGCGTACGGCACACAACAGATAAAACAAAGAAGTAATAAAATTACAGTGCTACTTTTTCTTTTCAATCTGTATGGCATCGTACCTTGCAGGAATAAAGAGGCTGAGTTTTTGAGGTTTCCCCTTCTCTATGCGAACATAGTCAATTTTAAGGTTTGCCTTCTTCTGCGCGAATATGTCAATATCAACATGATATGGTGCAAAAACGCTGTCTTTTAAATTGAAGTCGCTGTAGTTGGCTTCAAAACTTCTGTCGGTGCCGGGATCTACAAACTGGTTCTTAATGATCTTATAGTCTGGCCTCAGCGTTAAGGTCTGCATTGCATTCCTCACTTCTCCCTGACCCGCAGTTATACGTTTCAGGCGTCGTTTTCTTTCAGTGCTTAACATATAAACACAACGCTCCCTGTCGGCGAGCGGTTTTAGTTTAGCTTCATCGTCATGAAACGAAGCGCTGTTTCCAAAAAGTACGGCCTGCACAAGTTCAAAGTCGAGGTCGGCGTTCAGTAAATCATTTATATACTGAATATCACCCTGAAAAAACGTTTTGTGAACGTAATCCACAAAGGTCACTGAATCTTTGGTGATCAGGATCTTTGCAACCTGAAGTCCCAACAAATACTGTATGGAAATAAGCACTGCCGAATCGCGGCGCATACTTAGCCTGATGTCGAAACTTTCCTTCTTATCCTCAAAATCGGATTCCACATTTGCTTTCGCACTGATCCAGTCAAAGGTAAATTCGTTTTCCTTCATATACCTTCCTAGTGAGCGCGCGCTCTTGAAATCAAGTCTGCACCGAACAGATGAACTGTCGATGCCGGTTTCACCGGCAGACCTCTGCATCTTCCTTTTGTTTTTGCAGGATACAGCAAACAACATCACACAAAAAAGCAAAAGACTATATTTCAAAAATGGTTTACTGATCATTTATTTTCTCTTCTTTTATTTTTCGTATCAGCACTTCCGAACTGCCGCCGGCTCTTTGAGCAGCCTTCCATCGTTCAAGGGCCTGGCTTTTCCGGCCCATCATGTAAAGCGCATCGCCATGGTGCTCAAGAATTACAGCGCTGGGTGATGCGCCACCGGCAGCCCGCCTTAGCCATTCCTCAGCATCTGCATACTTTTTCTGACGGAAAAGGATCCATCCATAAGTATCCATATAGTTTCGGTTTGTGGCATCAATGTTCAGACTCTGGCGTGAAAGGGCTGCAGCGTGCTCAAGATTGTGGTCGCGCAACGACATATAATAGGCATAATTGTTAAGCACATACGCATTGTCAGGATCTATCTTCAGCGCTTCTTCAAAAGCCGCATCTGATTTACTGTGTTCTTTTAGCCGGTGATAGGCATCACCCAGCAGCCGCAGCAGATCTAACCGAAGAGCCTTGTTATTAACGGCAAATTCGAGGCCGTCGCGTAATGACCGTGTTGCCTTTTCGTATTCTCTCAGTTGCATATTAGCCACTCCATTATACAAATAACTTCGCGGCTGATTAGGGAAAAGTTCCATTGCCTGATTACTGTGTTTTTGCACTGAATCATTAAGTCCCAGTTCATTCTCCACAAACAACAGATTCTCCCACACCCTTACATCATTCCTTTCATACAGCGAAGCTTTATAGTAATATGCAGCAGCCTCTTTCTTTTTGTTGTCCAGTAAAAGAAAGTCGGCATACAGCGCATTTGGTTCGGGCGCTTTGGGATGCACCTTAAGCATAATTTCCACAAGCTCTTTTCCCTGCTTTGCCGCTTCCCCGCTACCCTCCTCAGCTGCCCCTTTATAAAATGAACCAATAATTCCAGTCTTTGTCTGTACATCGAGTTCCGGATTTAAAAAAGCTTTGGTCAGATGTCCGTAGGCTTCATCTCTTTTTCCTTTTTGCTGATAATAATCGTGCAGAGCCAGATGGACTGTAGGGTTTGAAGGGTCCAGTTCCAGGATCCGGTCATACATCACCCTGGCCTTTTCCAGTGCATTCTGTTCAAGATAAAACTCGGCCAGGTATGCATAATACTGCACCTCTGATTTATTACTTTCAGAAAGCCTGATTAATTCCTTTTCAACGTCGCTGAACTTCTTCTGACTTTTAAGCAACTTCACTTTGTTGAGGGTAATCTGCTCGTTTATGCCGTACTCCTTCTCAAGTTCTTCGTAAACTTTTACTGATTTGTCGAACTGCCCGGTCATTGCATAGTCAATGGCCAGATCCTCTTTAAAATCGCTTCTTGCAGGATACTTTTTCACCAGGTTCTCGCGGGAACGAATAGCCTGCCCGAATTCACCTTCTGCCTGCAGACATGCAATGTACAAGAGCTGATACCATTCATTTGAGGGAACGGATAGTGCGCTGAATCTGGCATACCTCAGGGCTTCGGATGAATTTCCAAGTAGCTTATGTATGGTGCCCAGCTCATAATGAACAGCGGGATTCTGAGGTTGAACTCTCACACATTCATTAAAAAGCCGAAGTGCCTCCTGAAGGTTACCTTTCATTCGCTGTGCGCAGCCATCTACATACATGTGGCCAAACCAGGCCTCGGCATTCACACCCGGCGGCAAAGCAGATTGCTCACTGTTAGTGGTTTGACCGGCCTCTTTTTTTGTACTGCATGAAAAAAGTACAAATACCAGCGCGCAGGCCACGAGGGTAAGTATGAGGTATTTTAAGAACTTACGCAATTACCTGGGTATAGTCGCTCACACTCAGGTCAAGGGCCCTGCCTTTAACTTCGGCGCCGGTGCCTACCATGCTGTTTTCAACGCAGGCGTTGTTTATCTTTACATCGGCCTGCACAATTGAGTTCTTTATAATACTGCCTTTAATGACAGCATTTGCGCCTATGCTTGCATGCGGCCCCACAATACTGTTGTTCAGCTCAACGCCATCGCCAATATAACATGGCGGAATAACAATGCTGTTTGTGTTTTTCAGATTGGAAGATACCAGTTCCTTTTCATCTTTAATAAACTCTAGCACACGCTGATTGGTGTAAACAGTAGCGTTCTTGTTTCCGCAATCTAGCCATTCAGTCACTTGTCCGGGTCTGAACTTTACACCCTTCTTTTTCATGTTCTCAAGGGCATTGGTTAACTGAAACTCGCCTTTATCGGTAATGTTATTGTCGAGCAGGTATTGCAGTTCTTTTTTCAGGAAATCGCCGTCTTTAAAATAATAGATGCCAATAATTGCCAGGTCGCTCACAAACTCCTGAGGTTTTTCTACAAAATCAGAAATGTTGCCACTGTTATCGATCTTAACCACACCAAACTGGCTTGGATCTTCGATCTTCTGCACCCAGATCACACCTTCCTGTTCTGTGTCCATTACGAAGTCGGCTTTGAAAAGGGTATCAGCAAATGCGATCACGGTTTTGCCCTTGAGCGCGTCTTTGGCGCACATAATTGCATGTGCAGTACCCAGAGCTTTCTCCTGATAAAAAATGCTTCCCCTGGCGCCCTGGCTCATGGCCACTTTCACGAGGCTTTGCTCAACCTCTTTTCCAAAATCGGGAGAGATCACAAAAGCGATCTCTGTAACTTTTTCACCACAAACACGGGTAATATCTTCAACCAGGCGCTGCACAATGGGTTTTCCGGCCACTTTTATAAGGGGTTTGGCAGTTGTAAGCGTGTGCGGCCGCATTCTTTTGCCTTTTCCCGCCATGGGTATGATTATCTGCATAAATTCAGGATTTTTGTACCGCGCAAAAATACTATAAATTAACGGAAGGCGTGGTAATGGACAAGGGGAAGTACTTCATAGCGATTGTGTTGCGTGGCGCGGCTTTTGAGCACTCTGAGGGGTTAAAACAGCAACTTTTTGAAAAATTTAACCTGAAGGGGGCTTTGCGGAGTCCGTCGCACATCACTCTTCATCGCCCGTTTGAATGGAAAACCGCCAGGGAGCAAGAACTAATTACAACGCTTTCCAGTTTTAAGCAACCTGAGCCCTTTGAGCTGCAACTTAATGGATTCGACCGATTTGGAGAAAGAGTGATCTATCTTGCCGTGGAAGAAAATCCCACACTGCAACAGCTGCACCATGATCTCACACGGTTCGCGGTTACCAACCTTCAGCTATTTAATGAGCGCGACGATAAACGGGGCTTCCATCCGCACGTAACCATTGCATTCAGGGACCTTCGGAAGAAAAATTTCCAGCCTGCCTGGGATTTTATAAAAACCGGCGAGTTGAGGCACCAGGTGACCGTGAGTGGGTTTTCTCTGCTGCGCCTTGAAGATATATGGCGAGAACTGCACAGGTTTGGCCCTTGAACAGCGTATTTATAAAGCTTCTAAATAAGCGCCACACCTGAAAACTACCACAAACACTGAGTTACAGGGTCATGCACAGAAACTGAACACTACCTGTAAGCTATACAAAACTTGGCATTGAGCGAATTGCTTAATACATTTGCCTTGCGTTTTTAATGACGTTTTTCATCAAATCCAATTATGAGTAAAAAACACGGGTTTCTCTCCTCTTCCATCGGCAAAAAAGTGGTGATGGGTATTACTGGCTTATTTCTTGTTTCATTTCTGGTGATACACTGCTTTCTTAACTCCCTCATTTTTTTTAACGACGGTGGCCTCACTTTTAACGAAGGCGCACATTTTATGGCAACCAACTGGCTTATAAGGGCCATGGAAATAGTTTTGTTCGCAGGCTTTATCATTCACATTATTCAGTCGCTGCGCTTAACCATTGATAACCGTAAGGCCAGACCAATTGGTTACGCAAAAACCGCCAACCCTGAGCAGATCAGCTGGTACAGCAAGTCAATGGGATTGCTTGGAACCCTTATTCTCATCTTTCTGATCATACATATTTCTCATTTCTGGATAAAGTCGAGGATTACTGGCATACATACACAGGATACTAATGGTCATGAAGATCTTTACGCTATTATGCAGACAACCTTTGCGCAGGGCTGGGTTGTGGTGGTGTATTGCCTTGCCATGGTTTCGCTGGCGTATCACCTGCTGCATGGTTTTCAGTCATCATTTCAGACGCTGGGGCTCAATCACAGGAAATACACCCCCTTTATTAAAAAATTCGGCGTGGCCTTCTCCATTATTATCAGCCTTATTTTCGCGGCCATGCCACTGGCCATGTACTTTGGCATTGTGAAATAATTCGTTAGAAAGAAAAATTTTTATGGCTACATCAAATAAATTAAACGCGAGAATACCAGAAGGCAAACTCGAAGATAAATGGACCAAATACCGTTCTACTATCCCTCTGGTAAATCCTGCAAATAAAAGAAGTCTTGAAGTAATTGTTGTAGGCACCGGTCTGGCCGGCGCTTCAGCCGCTGCCACCCTGGCAGAGATGGGGTACAAGGTAAAGGCCTTCTGTTTTCAGGATTCTGCGCGCCGGGCGCACAGTATTGCGGCCCAGGGCGGCGTAAATGCCGCGAAAAATTACCAGAACGATGGTGACAGTGTTTACCGTTTGTTTTACGATACCATCAAAGGGGGAGATTATCGCGCCCGTGAAGCCAATGTACACAGGCTTTCTGAAGTGTCAGGGAATATCATTGATCAATGCGTGGCACAGGGAGTTCCTTTTGCGCGTGAGTATGGCGGCACATTAAGTAACCGCTCCTTTGGTGGAACGCAGGTGCAGCGTACTTTTTACGCGGCGGGTCAAACCGGACAGCAGCTGCTGCTTGGCGCATACAGTGCATTGCAGCGCCAGGTAGGCATGGGGGCAGTGCAGATGTTCGCAAGACACGAGATGATGGAGGTGGTAAATATTGACGGAAAGTGCCGGGGGATTATTGCGCGGAACCTTATAACAGGACAACTTGAACGCCATTTCGGACACGCTGTGCTGCTTTGTACTGGCGGTTACGGAAACGTATTCTACCTTTCAACCAATGCCATGGGCAGTAATGTAACTGCGGCCTGGAAAGCACACAAGAAAGGAGCCTTTTTTGCAAATCCCTGTTACACACAGATCCATCCTACCTGTATACCGGTTTCAGGAGATCATCAAAGCAAACTTACGCTCATGTCGGAGTCGCTGCGAAACGATGGAAGGATCTGGGTTCCTAAAAAACAAAACGATCCGCGAAAAGCAACTGACATCCCTGAAGAAGAAAGAGATTACTACCTGGAAAGACGGTACCCCGCATTTGGAAATCTTGTGCCCCGCGATGTTGCCAGCCGTGCTGCCAAAGAAAGATGCGACGCAGGTTATGGTGTAGGCGCCAGCAAAATGGCTGTTTACCTTGACTTTGCCGCAAATACTGAACGGTATGGAAGAATTGAGGCCAATAAACTGAACCTGCAGAACCCTTCACGCGAAGAGGTAATTCGACTGGGCAAGGAAGTGATCAAACAGAAGTATGGCAACCTCTTCGATATGTACATGCAGATCACCGGAGAAAATCCGTATGAGGTGCCAATGAGAATTTATCCAGCGGTGCATTATACCATGGGTGGCCTTTGGGTTGATTATAATCTTATGACAACGGTTCCAGGTCTATACGCACTTGGTGAGGCCAATTTCAGCGATCACGGTGCCAACAGACTTGGTGCTTCAGCGCTGATGCAGGGTCTGGCCGATGGCTATTTTGTGATCCCCTACACCATTGGTGATTACCTTTCTACCGAGATCCGCACAAAACCCATACCGCTCGATCATCCAGCTTTTACAGAAGCAGAGGCGACTGTTAAGGAACGTATCAACAAACTGATGACCATTAAAGGCACAAAATCTGTCGATCATTTTCACAAAAAGCTGGGGAAAATAATGTGGGATAAGTGCGGCATGGCAAGAAATGCCGAAGGACTTAAATCTGCCATTGAAGAGATCAGACAATTACGTGCCGAGTTCTGGAAGGACGTTCGTGTGCCCGGAGAGGCAAATGAGCTCAACACAGAACTTGAAAAAGCACACCGTGTTGCCGACTTCCTTGAACTCGGGGAACTGATGTGTATTGATGCCTTGCAGCGCAACGAAAGTTGTGGTGGTCACTTCCGTGAGGAATACCAGACACCTGAAGGAGAGGCCATGCGTGACGATGAAAATTACGCTTACGTAGCTGCCTGGGAATTTAAAGGAGAAGGAGAGTTTGAACTTCACAGAGAAGAACTACAATACGAGAATATTAAGATCGCTGCGAGGAGCTATAAGTGATGAGGGTCGCAGAGATCACAAAAATGTTAAACAGTTTAAAACCATTACTGGAAGAGAGGTAAAAAGAGGCAGTAACCGCAAGGCTTCTCCTACCTCTCACCACTCACCCCTAGCCACTAAAAAAATATGAATAACCACGGCAACATGAACCTCACACTAAAAGTGTGGAAGCAAAAGAACGGCAAAACAAGAGGTGGCTTTGAAACCTACGAAGCCAAAGGTATTTCGCCTGACATGAGTTTTTTAGAGATGTTTGATGTAGTGAACGAACGACTCATCAGCGAAGGCAAAGAACCGATTGTTTTTGATCACGATTGCCGTGAAGGTATTTGCGGCATGTGCAGCATGTATATCAATGGTCGCCCACATGGACCTAAGGGCGGCGTTACAACCTGCCAGCTGCACATGCGCAGTTTTAAAGATGGTGATACTATTGTTGTAGAGCCCTGGCGTGCAAAAGGTTTTCCTGTTGTAAAAGACCTTGTAACAGATCGCAGTTCCTTTGACCGGATAATGGCGGCGGGTGGATTTGTATCGGTAAACACAGGAAATGTAAAAGATGCCAATAATATTCTGATCCCAAAAGTTGATGCCGATGAGGCTTTTAACGCGGCGGCTTGCATAGCCTGCGGGGCTTGCGTAGCTGCCTGTAAAAATTCAAGCGCCATGTTGTTTGTATCAGCAAAAGTATCGCAGCTGGCTTTGCTTCCTCAGGGAAAAGTTGAGCGCGAGGAGCGTGTTCTTAACATGGTTAAACAAATGGACGCTGAGGGTTTTGGAAACTGCACCAATATTGGTTCATGTGAGGCAGAATGTCCTAAAAACATCAGCCTTGAAAATATTGCACGCATGAACAGAGAATACATGGGCGCAAGTATTACCTGATATACACGAATAATTTCTCAGTTTCTGTCTAGTTCTATTCTAAAGGTGGTGCCTTTGCCCTGCTCGCTTTTCAGAACAAAGATCTTGCCTTTGTGGTATGTTTCAATAATCCTCTTTGAAAGGCTTAAGCCCAAGCCCCAGCCCCGGGTTTTTGTGGTAAATCCGGGCTGAAACACAGTGCTGAATTTAGATTTCGGAATGCCTTTGCCGGTATCACTTATATCAATTGTACAGCCCTCAGGAACATCAGTAAGAACTACCTTTAACTCGCCTTTGCCTTCCATTGCATCTACAGCGTTTTTGCAAAGGTTCTCAATCACCCATTCGAACAGCGGTTTGCTTAAATGTGCATAAATCGTTTCTTCAGGAAGCTGCAGTTCGTAACTCACATTACGTGAGGTCCTCCTTGAAAGATAGTCAACGGAATCTTTCAATATTTCGTTGATGTTCTCCTGAGAGAGTGTTGGCTGAGAACCGATCTTACTGAAACGATCGGTAATAGTGTTAAGCCGCTGAACATCCTGCTGCATCTCTTTTACAATAGTGGGATCAACGCCAATACCCAGCAAATGTTCGTTCCATGCCATAAGGCTTGAAAGCGGAGTGCCAAGTTGATGCGCGGTTTCTTTGCTCATCCCCACCCACACCTGGTCCTGCTCTGCCTTACGGGCAGTGCTAAAAAGTATGTAAGCTATCAGCAGAAAAAGACCTATAACCCCGAACTGCACATAAGGATAATAAGTAAGTTTAGTGAGCAACTCTGAAGGCGCATAATAGATGTAATTTTTTGTGCCCTCGCCAAGGTCAACTTCAATGGGTGCATTTAGTCCGGCAAGTTCATTAAGTTTGGCTTGCAGTTTTTGTGGAGTTGCCACCTCCGCTGAGTCGATCTTGCCTTTATCAATAATGGTGTCTTTGGTTGCATTGGTGAAGATCACAGGCACTCCAGCTGAATTAACCGCCACCTCAGTAATAAATGATTTGATCAAACTATCAAACACAAGTTTAATGTCATTAAACACTTTACTGTCTTTATGATAAAGCTTTTGTTTTAACCCTTTATAATAAACGATCTCAACGGGAGGATAAAGTTCCTTCATCAGGCTGAGTTGCTGTTGCAGGTATTCGGGATCAGATACCAGAACCGTATCAAGATTCCGCTGTGTAATGATCCTGTCGTTATCATCAGTAAGAATTACAGGCACTGTTGTATTATCCTGAAGCACCTTTAGTATAAAAGACATGCCGCTGTTCTGACCCAGGTCGCTGCCCATACTCAGCTCTTTTGTTGCCTCGCCAAATAATTCAGCCTTTTTACGTTCTCCCTGCTGAATTTCTTCAAAAAGCTGTTTGGTGAATTTTACCAGACTGGCTTTTTTCTGCACAGCGCTGGCCCACAACTCCACCTTTTGTTTTTCGCTTTCAGAAATATCTTTTACAAGATTGTTTGAATACCAGAACGAGACAATAACAATCACAAAAGCAGCCGCGGCCAGACCTAACTTCCAGCGTTGTTTTTTAGCGTAGATGTTCACAGATGGAATTTAATAAGGCTAAGATAGAACTTTTAGGGGTAGGAGAGAATGGGTAAGAGGGATGGATTAAAGGGAGGTTGTCTGAATATTTAACAACATAGGAACATAAGAAGCATAGAGTACATGCTATGGTCTCTGATGAGGTTAATAGTTGCGTTTCACAAAATTACTGACTTCAAAGGATCAGTAGGATCACTCAAAAAAGAACCAGTCTCAAAAATCCTCCTCCTCGCGTTTTTTAAGTACAAGCTGTTTTTTGGGAGCGGGATTTGGCGAATTTTCTTCGATTTTAAATACTGTAGTTTCGGTAACAGGTTTTTCAGCTGGTGCTGACTTCTTAAATAGACCAAACTCCTCTTTTAAAAGTCCTTTAATGTTTTGTTTTTCGTTCTGCAGATCGTTTTTTATCTTCTGCTGTAAGCCCTGCCGGTCATACCTGATCTTAGGATCATCAAGATTACCGCTCATTACTATATAAACGCCACGATTGTTCTCGCTGTCTTTCATAATTTCGCCAAACTCACCCTGGTTACTTTTGTTTTTTCGTGCCGCAATAAGATCGCTCAACAGCAACTGAAAATGATAATCAATATCGTGTTCAAACGAATGGCTGCCATAAAAATCAAGATTGATGGCCGTGTTTCGTATTGATGTACGGGGAATTCTTATCTGCTGCCCTTCAATTTCTACATTACTGTTAAGCTGTGAAAACTTTACATGTTCAAGATCTTTAACATCAATAAAACGTCCCAGACTAGAAAGTGGTTTAAAGGCAATAAGCTCTCCCTGATCAATCTTTATTTCGGCTTCAGTTTTTATTGAGGCGGGATCGTTCTCAAGTTTGTTATTCCATCTCCCTGAAAAACTCACTTCTGCAGTGGCAAAACCCCTGATGTGCTGATCGCTGAGCGTGCTTTGTCCAAAATTATTCATCTGCACAAAAAGTTCCTGAATGTTTATCCTTTTAAGTGAACTTTCTACCGAAACATCCAACCCTCCCTTAGAATTGTCGGCCAGTGCGTTTATGTTTGCAGAGCCCTGCATGGTGCGCAGATTAAGGTCGCTCACCATCATCTTCTGGTCTCTGATATCTATCTGGCCCGAAACATCTGTTGCCCTGAACTTGCCAAAAGCCAAAGACCTTATCTTGCTTTGGGCGCTTAGAATAAGACGTGAGGGAATCAGGTCTGCTGCTCCGTTGTTTCCGTTTGAACTTGCTTCGGGTAAAAAATCGTCCACTACAAGCTTCTCCGAAACCATAGATCCGTTTATTCTTAGTGGCGTTTGCTCCCCGCTAAAATAGTCGAGCAGTCCAGGCGCTGCACCATTGATGAGCAGATCGGAACTGCCGCGTTTAAGATGCAGGTCCTTCACCTCGATCTCACCTTTTCTGGCGCGAAGTTTGCAGGAGGCAATACGATAACTTTGTTTATCGTGTTTAAAGGTGGCGATCAGATCTCTCACGCCGGCCTGCAGATTTAATTCAATGTTTTTACTAAACTCCTTTTGTTTCAGGTCCGACACTAAACCGGCAAGCTGCAGGTCGATTTCTAAATCACCGCTAATCTTTTCAAGGGTGTCGAGAGGCAAAAAGCCATGGAGCGCGGCAAGTGAAGACTTTATCCTTGTTTCAAGTCTCACCATTGGGTCATCTGTTCCCCTTACGCGCAGGCTTCCGCTGATCTGCCCTTCGTCCATCATTGCCCGGAGGTCTTTTATCTCAAGTTCAAATATTTTTCCGTGAAGCAGGTTACCGGAGAAATTAAGCTGCTCGACACTTGTTCCGCCTGGCAGGTAATCGATCCTGGCATTGTTTGCGCCAAAAGTGGCCTTGCCGTCAAACACGTTGTCGTTATAAGCAAGCTCCCCTTCAATAAAAATTCTACCACTGCTTTGGTAGTCCTTAATTTTAGCAGCTTCATTTGCAGGCAGCAGCGAAATCAGCGAAGTGATCTGTAAGTTCGGGGCCTGATAGGAAAGTTGCAAATCACTAAGGGTTTCAGACCTATAGCTGAATCCACCATTTACATTTAATTCCAGCTCATTAAGCTTTACAAGCGCTGAACTGATTACAAAGGCTTCGTTATTTACATTAAGATCGAGTGCTGTAACTAAACGTTTCTCTTCAAGATATAATTTACCCTTTTGAATAAAACCATTTATCAATAGATCTGTATTAGCACTAAGCTTATATTTATCAGAAGCAAAATCGCCGTTCAGTCCCAGATCTTTTATCTGCAGCGCAGTGCTAATGTCTGCCTGCTTGTTCTCATAGAACAATTTGCAGTTTGTAATACGGACATTGTTAAGGCTGAAGGAGGTGGCTCCCTGCGTATTTTGCGAAGTATTCTTCCAAAAGATATAATTTGGCTCACCGGCACTACTAAGAGCGATCTTTAATGTTGCGCCGTCAATTGACAGTTTATGAAGTCTATAGTTGCCCCTCCAGATATCGAGAAAATCAAAATGCAGACGAATCTGTTCAGCAAAAACTAAAGTGTCCCTCTGCTTTTTGTCGATCGCCTCCAGCATCAGAACTTTTTTGAACTGCAGTGCACAATCAGGAAAGGTGCGGAGAATAGTAACGTCAATGTCAGAGGGCTGCACCTGAACTTCAGCACGCAGGTTTTTGTTAAGGCCATTAATAATACTTGCCTTGATCTCGTCGTCGTAAAAGTAAACTACAGCTGCCAGACAAGAGAGAAGAAATACCATCAGTGCCAGAAGGTATAATAC
>JAEZDS010000170.1 GCA_023433205.1 Bacteroidota bacterium | reverse complement strand
ATATAGCAACCCGGGACGCAGTCCCGGGTTAACGTGCCTATACGCTCTAAGCCCTGAAAGGGCGAAATAAAAGCTCAGGTCTTATCTAGCAGCTCTGCCAGCCAGCATTACGAATGCGCGTAGAGATCTGTCAGGGTTGGGTTGCGGAATTTCTTTTCTCATGATGATATTATTTCAACGCATAATTAATCCTGCAAGCCCTGAAAGGGCGTCATAAATTAACCCGGGACGCAGTCCCGGGTTAACATGCCTATACGTTCTAAGCCCTGAAAGGGCGAAATAAAAACCAACCCCTCCTGTTCACACTCATTCCTACTCTTCTGCTAAAAACTTTTATTACTTTAGAAGGAGAATAATGGCGGCGTAAACCACACACAAACCTTATTACCTTATTAACACACGACTTCCTAAATAATCCCACCTTATTACCTTATCGATCGAGTCACCAGAGACTTCACTAGTTTTTTTTTAGGCGAAGGCTTCCTTCCGCACACATTCTCGCCCGGTCAGAAATAATATGCCTTTAATCCATGATCAAGATCCGCTTCACAACTTTTTCTTTTTCCTTTCCTGAAAGTATCAGCGTATATCCACCTTGTGGCAGGGAAGCCACATCAATCTCAAAACTGCCTTCCGAAAGATCAATGTGTCCCTCACCCACAGTTTGACCCAGGCTATTTATTATAGTGAAGAAGGATAATGCCTCATACCATTCAGGCGCAACGGTCTTCAGTTGCAACTTATCTTTCGCCGGCACCGGATACACTTTTAAAAAATCAGCCCTGTGTTTCGCCACAGCAACATCATCCTCTTTGATCTTTACAACAATCGTATCCCAAATGGTATAATTGCAGATCTCCTGTTTCACTACGTAAGTGCCGGTGACCACAGGCTTCAGCCAGAAACCGGTAGTTGAATCTATTGCAGCAGCTCCCGGCTGTTTGTACCAGGTAAATTTTGCCTCCAGCCAGTCATCATCGTTTGTTTTGCCTAAAAAAAGGCTGTCGCCTGGAAGTATGGTGGTATCGGGGCCGGCGAAGTTTTCATCTAACTCAATGCAACTTACATCGTCCACATTGTATCCGGCCCATGCAGGCCAGGAAGAATTTGTAATAGAATAATTTACAGTGGCATTACTTTTAAAACAACCAATAATCAGGTATTTTTCATTACCGCTTGCCACAAAGGTACCAGTGAGAGGAACCCAATTCAGCGTGTCGAAAAGGATCGATGAAAGCTCAATTTGTGGTATGATGTTAGGCATGGCGCTGTTTGGATTTGAGAAGGTGTCCACTTCCAGGCCGCCAAAATACATGCCTACTGCATCTATACTGTACAAACAGGCATGTACACTGTTTAGAAAAATCCGAGCACAATATCTACTATTTGCTTTTAATTCTTTTTTCAATCTGTTTTTCAAATAGCCTCTCTGAATGCCACAGCTTGGACAAAACAATTGTGTAAGTACATGAGCAACTCCAGTGCGCGGATACTGATATCCAAAGTTGTTAAGTGGGACTGTACAACAGCCGTTTGATTGACAATAGTTGACATAATGTCCGGCAGGGGCCATGCCAGTTGAGTCAACAGAATTCCAACCAACGATATTACCAAGTGCAAGATTGTTTACTGAACAAGTGTAAGTGTGTTCAAAACTACCATTCGTGATATAATTTACTTGGCTGGTTACGATTGTAGGTAAGAAAACCGCTATTTGACAAACTCTAGTGCGTAACAATAACTTTTTTAATAGCGTATTCATTTCTGTCAGATATGGTGAAAAAGTAAATTCCGGGTTCCAATTTAAAAGGGAACTCGAATGAGATTTTGTTTCCCTCCAGCACTTCGTTTAGTATAACTCGGCCACTCACATCTGCTACACTCACTTCTAAACTTCTTGCTTTTTTATTTAGGCTGATGAATACTGAATTAGTGGCTGGATTAGGATGAACTACTATTTTCAGCTTGCTATCAAATAGCGAGCTCTCTTTGTTTTTAAGTGCCTTGCGAGAGCCCTCGTCTCCTATACACGGTAAGGCCTCAAAAGGTTCGCCGTTTACAAGCAAATACAGCGCCCTGGCTTGGAAAATACACGCGCCATCGGTTCCAGGGCAAAGTGCACAGAGAGCTGTAAGTGCTGACTGCTGAGCTTCGTCTAGCTCACCAGCCTGGATAAACTGCAGATACAGTTCATAAAAACTCATGTAATTTTGTTCGATCACATTCAAATCTTCAAGCTCTACACTGCTTATAAGATTTTGCGCCTCAGAATAATCACCTGTAGTAAGCGCTAATTCTACATCGGCAAGAGTTTCCATGGTTGTGTTTGTAAAAAGATCGTAAAAATCCGTGTACTCACCATGCTCGTCCCGTAGTTCCTCGTTATAATGCAGAGCCCTGAAGACCGCTGTCTGCGCCATGTATAACAAGTTCTCTGATTCGCAATTATCCTCCTCAGGAACTGCAATAGTTGGCATTTGAGTGTATGTTACTCCACAATTAAAAGGGGTGTTTCCAGTATAAGGAACTAAGCCGCCTGCCTGATATGAATCAGGGGTAGGAAAGCCATCTAAATTCGGTAGGTCAAACTGAGTTGGTGAAGTCCGGTGTATTATTGGCGATTGTACGGCCTGTGAAGAATATGTATAAATGCCGTAGTTCGTATTTGACCAGTTAACGCCCAGCCACTCATTATCACTCGCCGTCCCCGCCTGCGTGCCCTGCTGACCAATTACCCCGCCGTTTTTCAGTATCATGCCACGTGCCAGGTTCTCCATCTTGTTTCCCC
>JAEZDS010000168.1 GCA_023433205.1 Bacteroidota bacterium | reverse complement strand
GGACCGTATATATGGTCAGCTCGGGCGACGCGGAAATAGTTAACGAGCAGCTTGAGCACCACCTGGGCGAACTTTCTGGCATCTTGTTTTTCCTGCTGGGTGCAATGACCATTGTTGAGCTGATTGATGCGCACGATGGTTTTGACATTATCACCAACCGTATCAGCGCCACCAATAAGGTTGCCCTGCTATGGATCATTGCCTTCCTGGCTTTTTTTCTCTCTGCCACGCTCGACAATCTAACCACAACAATAGTACTGGTTTCGCTGCTGCGCAAGCTGGTAAGACAGGAAAAAAACAGACTTATTTACTGCGGAGTGGTTGTAATTGCCGCAAACGCCGGAGGTGCCTGGTCGCCCATAGGCGACGTAACCACCACCATGCTGTGGATAGGCGGACAGATCACCACCATTAACATCGTAAAAGGGCTGATCGTGCCCAGCCTGGTTTGTGTGCTGGTGCCGCTTTTTATTCTGAGCTTTACGCTGAAAGGCAGCATTGAACGCCCTCTTCAGGAGGGACCCAGGCGCGTGTCTGATCTTAGTCCACGCCAGCAAAGCACGGTATTTTTCTCAGGAATAGCCATGTTACTTTTTGTGCCGGTGTTTAAATCGGTAACACATTTGCCTCCATATATGGGAATGCTCATTGGTTTGGGCGTTTTATGGGTGATAACGGAAATTATTCATGGTAAAAAAGACGATGAGGACAAGCACTTTCTTTCAGTTGTGTATGCTTTGAGGAAGATCGATACTCCCAGTATTCTTTTCTTTTTCGGGATCCTGGTAAGTATTGCTGCCTTACAAAGCATTGGCATGCTTGAGCAGATGGCCTTATGGCTCACTTCGGAACTAAAGAACGATCAGCTGATTGTACTTTCACTTGGCCTTCTTTCGGCAATAGTTGATAACGTACCGCTTGTTGCCGCAGCACAAGGCATGTACAGCCTTGAGATGTACCCAACCGATCATCATTTCTGGGAGTTTCTCGCTTATTGTACCGGAACCGGAGGCAGCGCCCTGATAATAGGCTCTGCTGCCGGAGTAGCAGCCATGGGACTTGAGAACATAAAGTTTGGCTGGTACCTGCGCAAGATGACCTGGCTGGCACTTTGCGGTTACTTTGCAGGCGCTATCACTTATCTGGCACAGCACTCACTGCTTTAGGATCTGAAGCAGGGTTCGCAGTTTATTGCCCTCCTTTTTATCACTAAATGGGCTTGGAAGCTGAAATAATAAGCTGTAACCTGCTAACAATATTTTCCCATACAAACTGTGTTCTTACCAGCTCCAGTGCCCGGTGTTTTCTCTGGTCGAGCTCGTGTGTGGACAAATTAAGCGCTGCAACTATGGCGTCTTTTATTGTCTGCGGGCGGCCATCTTTAAGCAGCCAGCCTGTTGATTCACCGGCAAGCAACGCTGTGGCTCCCACATTGGTGGAAATTACAGCCAGACCCTGAGCCATAGCCTCCAGCAAAACATTAGGCATTCCCTCGCTCCAGCTTGGGCACACCAATACATCACAACCCCTTATCAGCCGTGTTAGCTGATCAGGATCACGTACCTCGCCGTGGTATTTACAGCCGGGAACCTGCCTCGAAAAAGGGATTGGACCGATAAAATGAAACTCTGCGCGTTCTTTTTGAGTTGCGCTCAATAGTTTTATGGCAGAGCTCAGCTCCTCAATTCCTTTTCTTCGTTCGTACCTACCTAAAAAGAGAAAACGCCTGATGTCGGCAGTGGGCATTATACCATCGGCCAGCATTTTTTTTTCGACCCCCGTGGGTAATTCAATTATTCTGGAACCCGAAACACCGAGACTTTCGATGATCCCGGTAATTTTTCCACCGTAGGAAAAAACCAGATCTGCTCGTTTGTTAAGCATTTTTACCGGGCGGCGAAACAGCAGCATGTATTGTAACAGGATCTTAAAACCCGGCGCCCGCTGAAACATTTCATAACCATGAAAGTTCACAGCGATCACTGTTGGTGAGGATAGATGTTTTCGTCCTCCTCTGAGAAGATGCCAGCCCGTAAACCCCTTGGTGTAGATAAGATCGAAGGCGTGCTTCTGTGTCCTCAGATGCTCGCTTACTTTTTTTGAATAACGATAAGAATCATACAGATAGTGGCCCGGCAAGGCGTTACTTCTTTCAAAGGGAATTACCACCGGGTGAATAAAAGCTTTTTCTTCTGCGCTAAAAAACTGCAGCTGGCTGATGTCGTAATTACTTTGGTTGAAATGGTAAAGATGAACGTGTACGCGGTTAAGCGCAAGGTACTTGCACAGGTAATACGAATGTTTTTGCATACCTCCCAGCACATAGGGCCAGATTCCGTCAGTAACCAGGGCAATACGCATCAGTCAGGCGATATTTATTTGCGGATATACATCACCTCTTTTACGGCCTTTATTACACGTTCCACATTAGGCAAACTGGCTTCAATCAATGTAGGTGCGTAAGGCAGCGGCGTATCGGCAGTGGTGATCCTTAACACAGGCGCATCAAGGTAATCGAAAGCGTCTTTCTGTACCTTAAATGCAATTTCAGAACTGATGCTCGCCAGTGGCCAGGCTTCTTCAACAATGATCAGGCGATTGGTCTTTTTTACCGAATTGATCACAGTATCATAGTCAATAGGTCTCACGCTGCGGAGATCGATCAGTTCAACACTGAGGTTCTCATCTTCAAGCTGGCCGGCTGCTGCGGCAGCTATTTTTAAGATCTTCCCGAAAGAAACAATGGTTACATCCTTTCCCTCCCTTTTGATGTCCGCTTTTCCGATTGGTATCAGGTATTCTTCTTCAGGCACTTCACCTTTGTCGCCATACATCTGCTCGCTTTCCATAAAGATCACAGGATCGTTGTCGCGTATGGAGGTTTTAAGCAGGCCTTTGGCATCGTAGGGATTAGACGGCACCACAACCTTTAGTCCCGGACAATTGGCAAACCAGTTTTCGAATGCCTGGCTGTGCTGAGAACTTAACATTCCCGCGCTGGCCGTAGGGCCGCGGAAAACAATAGGAACATTATATTGTCCGCCACTCATACTGTACATTTTAGCGGCGCTGTTTATCACCTGGTCTATCGCCACCAGACTGAAATTAAAGGTCATAAACTCGATTATGGGGCGCAGACCATTGGTTGCGGCGCCAACACCAATACCGGCGAAACCGAGTTCGGCAATAGGCGTATCAATCACACGTTTGGCACCAAACTCGGCCAGCATGCCCTTACTCACTTTGTAGGCGCCGTTATACTCGGCAACTTCCTCACCCATTAAGAAAACTTTATCATCACGGCGCATCTCTTCCGACATGGCTTCGCGCAGGGCTTCTCTGAATTCAATAACTCTCATTTCTGTTCAAATAAGGAGGCAAAATTAGCAAATGTTACCAGTAAACAGGTATAAACCGCGCAATTTGCACCTGCCTGTGGCTGGTACATCAACTGGCATCAAACTTTCATACAAAACGATGAACCAATACCATTAACCATGAAAAAGCTGCTGCTGCTCCCCGCCTTGTTTATCATGATCACCTGTAAAAAGGATGGCATAAAAAAAAGCACTCCCGATTGTGTGAAGCTGAGAATTGATGAGTACACAACCTCCGCTCCCTGCGATGATGCCAAAGTAAAAGAGTACCTCTTTCAGCGCAAAACCGTGTATGTATTTGAGGCAGGAAGTTGTGGCGCTGACATGACCTCTACTGTGATTAATGAGCAGTGCAACGTATTGGGCCACCTGGGTGGTGTAACCGGCAATACTGAAATAAATGGCGAAGATTTCTCGAATGCAAAGTACAAGGGAACTACCTGGGAGAAAAAATAAGTGCTGACCTTTCGTCATTTAATTGCCGGAAAAAGCGCCATTATTACACTCAAAACCAGGAGGTTCAGGACATTCTAGCAGTGAAAAAGCTGTGGAATGGAATATGTAATATTATCCGCAAATACATTTACAATGAACCTGAACAATTATACAATAAAATCGCAGGAAGCAATTCAGCAGGCCGTTCAGCTTGTTAACATGAATGGTCAGCAGTCAATTGAACCTGCACACCTGCTCAAAGGAATTCTGGAGGTTGATGAAAACGTGACTCCCTTTATTCTGAAAAAACTCAACGTAAATCCCACCTCATTCGGGCGTACTGTTGAAAGCATGATCAACTCTTACCCCAAAGTAAGCGGCGGCCAGCCAACTTTATCGGCCGCAACAAACAAAGCCCTGGGAAAGGCCGCAACTTATCTTAAAGAGTACAAGGACGAATTTATTTCCGTTGAGCACCTGCTGCTTGGTTTGCTGCATGCCGGCGACAGCACAGCGGCAATGATGAAGGACGCCGGGCTCAGGGAAAAAGAAATGAAAGCCGCCATTGCCGAACTGCGCAAGGGAGAAAGAGTAACCAGCCAGAGCCAGGAAGACACTTACAATTCACTCAGCAAATTCGCCATCAACCTCAACGAACAGGCACGTAACGGAAAGCTTGACCCGGTAATAGGACGCGACGAGGAGATCCGTCGAGTGCTGCAGATCCTTTCAAGACGCACAAAAAACAACCCTATTCTTGTGGGTGAGCCCGGCGTAGGTAAAACCGCCATCGCCGAGGGTCTTGCACACCGTATAATTAGCGGCGATGTGCCAGAGAACCTTAAAAGCAAAAAAGTGTATTCGCTTGACATGGGCGCGCTGATTGCGGGGGCGAAATACAAAGGAGAGTTTGAAGAGCGATTAAAAAGTGTTGTAAAGGAAGTGACAGGCGCCGACGGTGAGATCATTCTTTTTATTGACGAGATCCACACCCTTGTTGGTGCCGGAGGCGGCGGTGAGGGAGCAATGGACGCGGCAAACATCCTTAAACCCGCATTAGCCAGAGGTGAACTGCGTGCCATTGGCGCTACAACCCTGAACGAATACCAGAAATACTTCGAAAAAGACAAGGCCCTTGAAAGAAGGTTTCAGAAAGTGATGGTTGATGAGCCCGAAGCAGAGGACGCTGTTAGTATTCTTCGGGGCATTAAAGAAAAATACGAGACCCATCACGGCATACGTATCAAAGATGAGGCAATTATTGCGGCGGTGGAATTATCGCAGCGCTACATCAACGACAGGTTTCTGCCTGATAAGGCCATTGACCTTATGGATGAGGCGGCCTCCAAACTGAGGATGCAGATCAACTCAATGCCGATAGAACTTGATGAGATTGAGCGCCGGATCATGCAGCTTGAGATAGAACGTGAGGCAATTAAGCGCGAAAACAATAATAAAAAGGTGGAAGAGCTCAACCGTGAGATCTCAGAACAGCAGAGCCGCCGCACTGAGCTGCGCGCAAGATGGCAGGGAGAAAAGGAGGCAATAGAGAATGTGCAGAAAATAAAGACCGAAATTGAAGAACTTAAACTGCAGGCTGCCAACTATGAAAAGCAGGGCGATTACGGCAAGGTGGCTGAAATCAGATATGGAAAGATTAAAGAAGCAGAAGCAAAACTTTCAGAACTTGAACAAAAACTGGGTGAAGCAAAAAAAAGCGGCTCACAACTGCTGAAAGAAGAGGTAGACAGCGAAGACATAGCGGCGGTAATCAGCGCGTGGACAGGCATCCCGGTAAAAAGCATGTTGCAGAGCGAGAAAGAAAAACTTCTCACGCTTGAGGATGAACTGCACAAACGCGTGGTTGGTCAGCACGAAGCAATTGAAAGTATTGCAGATGCGGTACGACGAAGCCGGTCAGGACTTCAGGACCCCAAAAGGCCCATTGGTTCGTTCATCTTTTTGGGAACAACCGGCGTGGGAAAAACTGAGCTCGCAAAAGCGCTGGCAGATTTTCTGTTCAGCAACGAGAACGCCATGACGCGAATAGACATGAGTGAGTACCAGGAACGGCACGCTGTGAGCCGGCTGATTGGTTCACCTCCGGGTTATGTTGGATATGAAGAAGGCGGACAGCTCACTGAAGCAGTGCGAAGAAAACCCTACAGTGTTGTATTGCTCGACGAAATTGAGAAAGCGCATCCTGATGTTTTTAATATTCTGCTGCAGGTACTTGACGACGGGCGTTTAACCGATAATAAAGGGCGCACCGTAAACTTTAAGAATACTATCATTATTATGACCAGCAATATTGGTTCGCATCTTATACAGGAAAATTTTGACAAGCTGGATGAGTTGAACAGGGAAGAAATCCTGGCGAAAACAAAAACTGAGGTCTATGATATGCTTAAAAAAACTATTCGTCCCGAATTCCTTAACAGGATAGATGAGGTGATTATGTTTGAGCCGCTGTCAAGAGATGAGGTAACAGAGATTGTAAGGCTTCAGTTTAACAAGATCAGAGAACAATTGGCTGAACAGGGCATGAAGATAAGCGCATCAGATGAAGCCATTGACTGGCTCGCGCAGTTGGGTTACGATCCGCATTTTGGGGCCAGACCGGTTAAAAGGGTAATGCAAAAACAGGTGCTGAACGAATTGTCGAAACAATTGCTGGCCGGCAAGGTAACGCGAGACAACGAAATTGTGCTCGATGTTTTTGAAAACAAATTTGTTTTCCTGAACAAGGATGCAGCAGCCTCCAGTTAGGCATGTATTAAAAAAAAAAGAACCCGGAGCCGCTCCGGGTTTTTTGTTTTTGAAGGGACTTACTTTTAAAGTGTATTTCCCACAACCAGTGCAAGCACATCACACAGAAGCGCTATGCCCACACTGAACATGATGGCGCGCATGGGTGCTACTGCCAGTATAAGTGCCAGACAGATTATTGTAGGAAAAACTATCAGCGACAATGTTAACATGTTACCAAAAGCGCCAAATCCTGCTGCTATCCCACCTATGCAGCCAATAATGAGCAGCAGAATTGGAATGATGCCAAAACGGTTAAACTCCATTGTATTCCAGAATCCCGAAGTATGCGTAGTGGTTATGCCGTGGATCTCTGAGTTTCTTGTGCCTGATTTTACTGTTGTTGTTGCCATGAGCTTTTTCTTTTAGTGTTTAGAATGATTTTGATGACACAAAGTTAGTCTGCAGGCGTGCTATAGGGCCTGAGGCAGCTCAGCATGAGAACTGATTTTGATCAGTTAAACCAAGAGTGTAATTCGGATGACCTGGTTTTTACGAATGCAGGAAGAAGAATCGCTTTAATTTTTATCCTGGGTCTGAACTTGTTTATCCTGTTTTAGCGGGATCTGCAGATTAAATGTGGTTCCTTTATCAACCGCACTTTTGAACGAGATATCTCCTCCCAGCTTCTCAAGATACTTTACCACGATATGCAGCCCCAGTCCGGTACCCTGGATGTTGGTAACATTGCGGGCACGGAAAAACCGTTCAAACAGGTGTGCCTGCTCGTCTTCCGGAATTCCCACTCCCTTATCGGAAACATTGATCAGCAGCAGGTCCTTTTTTACTTCCAGGTCCAGCTCCACCTCTGAATTTTCTGGTGAGAATTTAAGGGCGTTCGACAAAAGATTCAGCAGGATATTGCGGAGCATCTGCTGATCAACTGTCACCCTGGTGTTACCATTGTGGTTCACTTTTACGGCCTGTCCGTTTTTAAGCATACCGTTCACATCATGTATGGTTTCATCAACCAGATTACAAAGCTCAACTTCCTCTTCCCTTAAAACAGTTTTACCCTCTTCAAGCTTTTCCAGCGAGAGAAAATCATTGAGTATCAGGGTCATGTTGGTAACAGCTGATTTTATTCTGTGAACATGCTTTTCAACTTTTTCGCTGTGTTCGCCTGAATTATATCTGTTAATAAGAGACACTGAGCTAAGTATGGTACTAAGCGGTGTGCGGAATTCGTGTGATGCCATTGTCACAAACCTCGATTTAAGATCATTGAGTTCACGTTCAGAAGTAAGAGCGATGCTGAGCTGCTCTTTTGATCTTTCAAGTTCCGACAAGGCTTCGTGCAGGATCCGGGTACGCTCATCCACCTTTCTTTCAAGATCTCGGTTCAGGTTAATAATGCTTTCCTGATGTTTTTTTCTTTCCGTTACATCTATAATAAAGGAGATGATGTGCGTATCGCCATGCTCATCCTTGTAAAAAGACAGGCTGATCTCAACCGGGAATTCCGAATCATCTTTTCGTCGGGCAAGCAGGTCGAGATTTGCGCCCATTGCTCTCGTATGTGGATTTTTGTTGTAGTTATTCCTGTTTTTAGCATGCGAATGGGCAAACTTGCGGGGCACCAGGTCTTCAATAACCTTTCCAGTAAGTTCGCCGCGATCGTAGCCAAAAAGTCTTTCCGAGCTGGGATTTGCCTTGATGATCTTCCCACTCTTATCAGAAATTATGATCCCTTCGGTTGAGTGCTCAAAGAGCGCGTTAAGCATTTGCATGGTGCGGTATGTTTGGTAAAAATAACCATTAAGCCCATACCTGCCAATGGAGATTCTTAAAGAACCCACTTCGTTTTTAGTAAGGAATCATATTCTTTTCTGACTTAGATCAGGTTAGCACGATTTTTACCGGTCTATCTTTGTATTATGATAGCCCCAACAATAACCGTCTCTGCACACAAAAAGATCAAAGACCTGCAGGAGGAATTTTCCAATATTTACCCCTATCTGCGCATTGAATTTGCCGAACCGCTTCAGCCTGGCAGAACCCGCGGCCGTCTTGACACAATCCGCCGGAGCGACGCCCGTTTCAGGAACAGCACCCATACTGCTGAAAACAATACGATCAGAATAACCCCTGACACCACAATCTCCAACCTTGAGGACACTTTTCGTGAGCACTTTGGGGTGGGCATTCAGGTATTCAGGAAATCAGGGAAGGTATGGCTCGAAACCACTATGACCGACCACTGGACACTTCAGGAACAATCGGTTCAGGCTGAAGCCCTGAGCCATTTTATGAAATAAAACAAAACAATGAACAGACCTCCACTAACCCCCCTTGAAAACCTGCATTACGCAATTGGCCTTCTCGCCTACGCGGTGGCATTCGCCGATGGAGAAGTCCAAAAAGAGGAACGCCGTGAGTTCTACAATTTTATAACGCAGGAATTGCAAAGAAATCACCTCGAGTTTGAAGTATCGGAAACCGTTTTTGCCATGCTCGACAAACACAATTCAGGCAAGGACGAAATGTACAGTACCGGGATAAAACAGCTACGGGCAAACAGCCATCACCTAAGTCCCGATCTGAAAGCCAGTTTTATTGAACTCGTTGAAAAGGTGGGCGCTGCCTATCAGCTTCCGTCTTCTGAGGAGGCCCTGCTGCTTGATCAGATCCGCGCTGAACTCCTGGAAATCGAAGGCGACCCCAGGTATTTCCGCCGCCGCTGAATCGCCGGGCGCATTAACAGTTCTTAATTCCTTTCCGCATCGCGGATAAGCACAGGGAGGAAAACTTTCTACCTTTGCGCTCACTTTATGCGTATCCTTTTACGTTATCTGAAGCAGCACAAGGCATTACTCATCCTTGCACTGTTGCTGGCCACAATCAATCAGTGCTTTTCGCTGGTAGATTCCATTATCACAGGTAAACTCATCAATAAGTTCAGCGAACCTCATTATGAGCCCGGCAACAAGCATTACTGGCATCCCGGCGATACCATCTACGATTTTGCCAGGCATCTCTCATTTTTTATGCTTTTGTCGGTTGGCGCGGCAATGGTTTCCCGCATCGCCAAAAATTTTCAGGATTATTTCACCAACATTATCATTCAGCGCACCGGGGCTGCGATGTACACCGATGGAATTAAGAGGGCCTTATCATTACCATACAAGGACTTTGAAGACCAGCGCAGCGGTGAAACACTGGGCCGCCTGCAGAAAGTAAAATCCGATACCGAACGTTTTGTAAACCTCTTTATCAGTCTGGTTTTTCAGTCTCTCATCGGTATCATTTTCGTTTTTATTTATGCCATCAATATACATTGGTTGCTGGGCCCACTTTATCTGGCTACCGTTCCGGTAATTGCCGGCATCAGCTCATTTCTTGGAAAAAAAATCAAAACCATTTCCCGTGAAATACTTGGGGAAACCACTGCCCTTGCCGGAGCCACTACCGAATCGTTAAGGAACATTGAACTGGTTAAAAGTCTTGGCCTGGTTGATCAGGAAGAAAAACGGCTCAACAAAACCACTCACAAGATCCTGAACCTTGAATTAAAAAAAGTACGCCTGGTGCGGTCACTGGGTTTTATACAGGGCACTACTGTTCACCTGGTTCGTACAGCCCTCGTATTTTGCCTCTATTGTTTTGTTTTCGGTGGTATCATTAAGGTAGGAGACCTTATCACCCTGATGTTCTTTTCCTTTTTTATTTTTAATCCCATGCAGGAACTTGGCACCATGATTACCGTTTATAACAAGACCCGTGCCAGCATGGAGAACTTCGAGAAACTGATGAACGCGCCGGTTGAACCCGTTCCATCCACGCCATCCAGACTCGGTGAGATCAGCCATGTGCATTTCAGGAACGTATCATTTGGACATACCGCCGAGCATGGTTATGCTGTGCAGGACATCAACATCAATATCAGCAGCGGTGAGACCATTGCCCTGGTAGGCCCCAGTGGCAGCGGCAAAACAACCCTTGTAAAATTGTTGCTGGGGCTTTATAAACCAAATTCAGGAAAGGTACTTTACAACAACATTGAATCAACGGCCATCAACCTCAACGAGCTGCGCCGGCAGCTGGGCCTGGTATCGCAGGATGCACAGCTGTTCAGCGGAACCATCAGGGAAAATCTGCTTTTTGTGAAACCGGAAGCAAGTGATGAAGAAATTATAGCGGTAATGCAGAAGGCAGCATGTAATAATCTTCTGAAACGCGCCTCCAAAGGCATCCATACCACCATAGGTGAAGGCGGCATTAAACTGAGCGGAGGGGAGAAACAGCGCCTTTCAATTGCCAGGGCCCTGCTCCGACAGCCGCGCTTACTGATCTTTGACGAGGCCACCAGCGCGCTTGATTCATTAACAGAAGAGGAGATCTCGTCCACTATCAGGCAGCTTAGCCTTAACCGTGCGCAGATAACCATACTAATTGCGCACAGACTCTCTACAATAATGCATGCCGACAGAATTATTGTGCTGGAACAGGGGAAAATTATTGAACAGGGCAAGCACGAGCAGCTGCTGGCAGAAAAAGGGCTTTATTATGCCATGTGGCGTCAGCAGATTGGCGAGCGTAAAAAAGAAACAGATGTGACCCGCGGCTGAGCCTTTTGGCCGCATTTTTTATTTTTTATGAGTCTGAACCGTACTTTAGGCTTAATTTTGCGCACCAATGCAGGAAAACAGATTTAATACGTTAGTAAAGAACAGTCCTCCCGGGTTAGCGGTTATAGCAGAAAAAGTGCTGAATGGCAGCCGCATCAACAGTGAGGAGGGGATTTATCTGTACGAACATGGTGAACTTGGATTTTTAGGATCACTTGCAAATTTTATCAGAGAGAAAAAAAGTGGCAACAAGGTGTTCTTTAATCACAACTTTCATGTTGAGCCCACAAACATCTGTGTTTACAGCTGCAGTTTTTGTTCTTACAGCCGCCTTATTAAACACCGTCAGCAGGGATGGGAACTGAGTGTGGAACAGATCATGGACATTATCCGCGGTTACGATAACCAGGATGTTACCGAGGTGCATATTACGGGAGGGGTTGTTCCTAAACAGGATCTTGCTTTTTACACTGAATTATTCCGCCGGATAAAAGCACACCGCCCTTCACTGCACATTAAAGCGCTTACACCGGTTGAATTTCATTACATCTTTAAAAAAGCAAAACTCAGTTATGAGAAAGGTCTGCAATTGATGAAGGAGGCGGGTCTGGATAGTTTACCCGGCGGCGGCGCTGAGATCTTTGATAAAGATATCCGCGATCAGATAGCGGGCGGTAAATGCAGCGCCGAAGAGTGGCTGGAAATTCATGAGATCTGGCACAATATGGGAGGGCATTCAAACGCTACCATGCTGTACGGACATATTGAAACATTTGCTCACCGCGTCGATCACATGGAACGTCTCCGCAAATTGCAGGACCGCACCGGCGGGTTTAACGCATTTATACCCCTGAAATTCCGCAACAGGGACAATCAGATGTCTCATGTACCTGAGGTGAGCGTGGTGGAAGACCTTCGCAATTATGCCATGGCCAGGATCTACCTCGACAATTTCCCGCACATTAAGGCTTATTGGGCAATGATCGGGCGCAATACCGCCCAGCTCTCACTGAATTTTGGTACCGACGATCTGGATGGAACCATTGATGATACCACAAAGATATACAGCATGGCGGGCGCTGAAGAACAGAACCCAAAACTTACAACCACCGAACTGGTGAACATGATCAGCGCGGTGGGCAGAACCCCGGTGCAGAGAGATACTTTGTACAACGTTGTAAAAGTTTACAGCGAAACAGAACAAACGTTTTAGTCGCATAAAAAAAATCGCACATAATTATGTATTGTAAAAAAATTTTACTGGCGGGCCTTTTTTGTTTTACCATAACTTTTTTGTCAGCACAGGATACCGTGCCACCCCTCATAAAGGACACCGCCTGGAAGGCCAGCGGTTTTTTCGGAGTAAATGCCAGTCAGACCTCACTCAGTGACTGGCAGGGAGGCGGTCAAAATAATCTTGCGCTGGGCGGCATTCTTAACCTCGACATTATTTACCGCCGCGACGCCTTTGAACAGTGGCAGAATAAACTCGACGCGCAGTTCGGAATGCTAAGGCAGGGCGATCAGCGAATGCTCCGTAAGAACCTTGACCAGTTATTTTTTCTGAGTAAATACAGCACCCGGGCTTTCGGCAAGAATTTTTACTGGACTGCTCAGGGAGACTACCGCACACAATTCGCCCCAGGCTATAAATATGCAGGAGACTCGGTTGTAGGCCGCGCAGTGAGCGACTTTAACAGTCCCGGCTACATTCAGCTGGCCCTGGGTCTGGCCTATAAACCAAAGGACTATTTTTCGGTGAGTTTGTTGCCCGTGGCTGCAAAGGTTACTGTTGTGAACAGACAGCACCTTGCCAACGAAGGCGCATTTGGCGTGCCGGCGGCGCGTTATGATCCGGCAGGCAACCTTATTGAAGAGGGCAAGAGGATCCGTTACGAAACAGGAACACGGCTTGTAGTGAAGTTTAAGAAAGATATCAGACCAAACATTAACCTCGATTCCTATCTTGATCTTTTCAGCAATTACTTCGAGAATTTCGGAAATGTTGACGTGGTATTCAACAACCTTCTCACCATGAAGGTGGCAAAATATTTTACAGTGAATGTTGTATCGCAGATCCTTTATGATGACGATGTTAAAAGACAACGCGACCTGAATAACGACGGGAAATACGATCTTGAGGGTGAGATCAATGGTCCGCGCGTTCAGGCACTTACAACAATTGCAGTAGGATTCGGTTACAAATTTTAATACTTTAGTATTGAAACATGAAAAAACTGCTACTATCTTTTTTTCTCGGCTGCTGTGCTTTTTATAACGGACAGGATGTATTTACACTGAAGGGCTCCTTCGGCATCAATGGCTGCCAGATCCATGGCGACAATTATTCAGGATACGATAAATTTGGTATCCTGGCAGGCCCCGCCGTTAATGCACGTCTGGGTGAAAGAAGCAGTATTGAACTGGGCTTTTATTTTTCGCAAAAAGGTGCCCGCAAAAATCCTGATCCGAAAAATGGCGACTGGTCATACTACAGGGTAAACCTCAATTATATTGACATACCTGTTATGTACAGACTGATGCTTAACGATAAATATTATCTCACCCTTGGCCCTTCTATTGCCTACCTTATCAGTTACCGTGAAGAGACCGAGGTAGGTGACTGGACAGGTCTTTATCCTTTTAACAAAACGGAAGTAGGAATAAATTTTGGTCTTGGCGCGGAGCTGAAAGAAAAATGGAGTCTTGAACTTCGCTCGTCCAACTCGGTTACGCCTCTGCGCGACTGGGGGGTACTGGCCAGACAGGTGTATTACCCCAATGCCATTGCCCGCTTTTTCAACAAAGGCCTCTACAGCAATTTGCTGAGTCTTTTCCTTTCCTACAGAATCGACTTTAACAATGGTTCCCGCTAAACATAAGATCGCCGTAGCCATAACCGGGGCCAGCGGAAGTATCTACGCCAGGCTTTTACTCAACAAGATCAAAGCCCTGCAATCACAAATTTCGGAGGTTAGTCTGGTAATGAGCGACAATGCAAAGGATGTGTGGCTGCATGAACTGGGAAATACCGACTATGAAAGCTATCCCTTTAAGAACTACAGCAAGAACGATTTTTACGCCCCCTTTGCCTCCGGCTCAGCGCAATACAATACGCTTATAATTTGTCCCTGCAGCATGGGAACACTGGCGAGAATTGCAGCAGGTATAAGCAATGATCTTATTACGCGTGCAGCCGATGTAATTCTTAAGGAAAGAAGAAGGCTGATTTTGGTTACCCGCGATACGCCTCTGAGTCTGATCCATATAAACAATATGAAAACTGTGACAGAGGCCGGGGCCATCGTTTGTCCTGCCACGCCCTCCTTCTATTCGCAGCCTGCAACACTTGAAGATCTCGCTGCCACCGTAATTGACAGGGTGATAGATCTGGCCGGTCTTCAGCAGGAATCCTACCGATGGGGAGATACATGATTACCTGTTCATTTATCCGAAGCGTTAAGGGCCTTTACTTTTTGATTTGAATCCCGCCTTATCCTTCAGCACATATTCAGCCATTTACAATGCCATCAGAAAAAGAAAAAATGCTCGCGGGCTTAAGTTACAAGGCCATGGACCCTGAACTTGTTAAGGAGCGGCTCCAGACAAAAAATTTACTCAAAAAACTCAATACCGAATTTTATGTGGCAGGCAGAGAAAGCCAGCAGCTTTTGAAAGAGCTCCTGCCTAATACGCACAAAAGTATTTATGTTGAACCGCCTTTTTTCTGTGATTATGGATACAACATTTACTGCGAGGAACGTGTGTACTTTAATATAAACTGTATTGTGCTTGATGTGGCGAAAGTAAGTATTGGAAAACACACGCTTGTTGGTCCGGGTGTTCATATTTACACCGCCACACATCCGCTGAACGCGCAGGAAAGAAAATTCACCGAAAGCGGAAAACCTGTACGAATAGGAAACAACTGCTGGATCGGTGGAGGAGCCATTATTTTGCCGGGCGTTGAAATAGGCGACAATTGTGTGATTGCCGCCGGTGCTGTGGTAAATAGAAATATTCCATCAAATTCACTTGCAGCGGGGAATCCGGCCCGGGTAAAAAAGAAAACAGGGTAATGGCACCACATTTTGGTTAGAAGTGGCATGCAACACAGTTCAGTAATAATGCTGGTGAAACCCAGAAGTTTTGGATATAATGCCGAAACCGCTGTGAACAACGCTTTTCAGGCAGCACCGCAGCAGGCCCCTGAAGTGGTGGTACGCAAAGCCATAAACGAATTCGACACTTTTGCTTCCAGATTAAGGTCGAAAGGAGTGAAGGTTCTGGTGTTTGAAGATACTTCCACACCAGTAAAGCCCGACGCTGTTTTTCCAAATAACTGGGTAAGTTTTCATCCCGACGGAACAGTGGTCTTGTATCCAATGTTCGCTGCCAACCGTCGCCATGAAAGAAGGGCCGACATTCTTGATGAACTGAAAGGTGAATATACCATCTCCAGGATCATCGACCTTAGTCAGTACGAAGCTGAGAACCGCTTTCTTGAAGGCACCGGGAGTATCGTTTTTGACCATATCAGCAAAACCGCTTTCGCCTGCGTTTCTCCGCGCACCGATGAGCAGCTGCTCAAAGAATTATGTGTGGCAATTAATTACAGGCCTTTACTTTTTCACGCTTATGATCACGGCGGTATGTTGATTTACCATACTAATGTGATGATGTGTATCTCTGAGAATTTCGCCGTGATCTGCCTCGAGGCCATAAAGGATTCCAAAGAGCGCAAGAAAATTGAATCGGGGTTGGCGGTTAATGGCCGTGAGATCGTACCAATTACCCTGTCGCAGATAAACCATTTTGCCGGAAACATGCTGGCGGTTAACGGAAGTATGGGGCCGCTGCTTGTAATGTCGCAGAGCGCAGCAAACTGTTTAAGCGCCAGGCAAAAAACAACGCTATCTTCGCACTGTGAGATATTAGCCATGCCAATTAAAACAATTGAAACAATAGGGGGAGGAAGCGCCAGGTGTATGATGGCCGAAGTTTTTCTGCCCGAAAAATCCACTTAAATGATTCGACCATTACTTAACGTAGCAAGTGCTATTGTTGTTGTTATGCTTTTTGCACGCAATACGGGATGCCGCGATAAACAAAATTCCGACAAGGAGGTTATTAAAAAATTATATGAGGAATATAGTTTCGGACAAATCGAAGCATGCACTTTCAATAATCAGAAGGTGTATCATGCAGGCATAAACGCCTTTGATGCCGGATCGAAGGTATATGATGAAAAAGGCAATACCATCGCCACCTGCAATTTTGCCACCCGCATGGTTGACGAGGCCTGCGAAAAGCTGGAGGACTGCGAGACCATTTACCGCTGCGAAAACCACATCAGTGGGAACCCGCCGGTAGATAAATACAACCTGACAAAAAATGAAAACAGGTAATACACCTTTGCCGTTTGCTGAAGGTGAGTTTACATTACAAAAATATCCCGGCAAAGGAGGATGGACCTACCTGTCGCTGCCAAAGCCCCCAGGTTTCAGGGCGGGACTGTTTGGGGCCACATATGTAAGCGGAAG
>JAEZDS010000125.1 GCA_023433205.1 Bacteroidota bacterium | reverse complement strand
CCTTACGACAGTGTGCGCCAGGTGACTGTGGCCGAAATGCAGGAAAAATCGAGCACCAGCGCATTACGAACAGGTAAACGACTCGGTTATCTTGGCATCAATGAAACTGATGGCGGCATTGACGATGAAACCACCCTTTAACTTACCGGTATGCGCATAAGTCCTACTCCCGCAAAGAAGCTGGCGGAAATGATCTCAGCCCGCATCATCGGAGAAACTGAACAGTCCGTGACAGGCTTCAGTGAAATTCACAGGGTGCAAAAAGGCGATTGTATTTTTGTTGATCACCCAAAATATTACGACAACGCTTTGAACAGCGCTGCCACAACCATTATCATTAACAGGGAAGTAGAGGCGCCGCGGGGAAAAACCCTCCTGATACACGAAGATCCATTTAGCGCCTTTAATCAGCTCACTAAACATTTTTCACCGTCTCAGTTTTCAAATGTTCACATTGCAGCAACTGCAAAAATCGGCCCCGGCACAAGAATAATGCCCGGTTGTTTTATTGGTGAACACGTGGTAATCGGCAACAATTGCCTGCTGCATCCAAACGTGGTGGTATATCACAATTGCAGCATTGGCAGCAACACGGTAATTCACGCCAACACCAGTGTAGGCTCAGACGCTTTTTATTTTAAAAAACGCAGCGATCGTTTTGAACCCCTTTATAGCTGCGGTAATGTTGAGATCGGTGATGATGTGGTAATCGGGGCAAATTGTACCATAGACCGTGGAGTAACCGACACAACCAGCATCGGCAACGGCTCGGTGCTTGATAACCAGGTTCACGTGGGCCACGATGTTGCAATAGGAAAAATGTGCCTTTTCGCCGCGCAGGTGGGCATTGCAGGTGCCTGTAATATTGGCGATAATGTTACGGTGTGGGGTCAGGTGGGAATAAGCAGCGCCATTACTATTGGAAACGGTGCCACCATACTTGCCCAGAGTGGTGTTGGTGAGAATGTTCCGGCTAACAGGACATTTTTTGGCAGTCCTGCCGGAGAAGCCCGACAAAAAATGAGAGAGGTATTTGCCACAAAACAATTGCCCGACCTGATCGGGAAGTTGTACGGAGATAATAATAAATAAAAGGGTAAACCTTAAATACTATTGCCGGTGAGGCGAAAGCTGGAGAACTGCCCACTACTCCATGCTCCGTGCTCCTCTGCTCTCCTCCGTGGTGAAAGCTGCCCACTGCTTGCTGCTTAGTGCTTCCTGCTACTCCCCGTTCTTCACCACACACCTCTCACCCTGCAGCACCTGCTTCTCAATTTCCTCGGGCAAAGATTCTCTGGCACTCTTCAGTTCCTTTTTGTACTGGGCCTTAAGGGTCTTTCGCTGGATGGCATTGAGAAACCTTTTCAGCTCTTCTTTTGATTCCAGCACCAATCCCGGCACCCTGGCCGGCTTTCCCTCATCATCTTTGGCCACCATCGTAAAATACGAACTGTTGGTATGTTTAACGGTACCAAGCTTAAAATTTTCGGCTATCACCTTAATTCCAACTACCATTGACGAAGAGCCGACATAATTCACTGAGGCCAGCACGGTCACCATCTCTCCTACTTCAACCGGTTCAAGAAACTCAACATTTTCAACAGCTACTGTAACGCAATAACTGCCTGCGTGTTTGGCAGCGCACACATACGCAACCTTGTCCATAAGTCCAAGCAAAATGCCGCCGTGTATTTTTCCGCCAAAGTTCGCATAAGCGGGTATCATCAGTTCGCTCACCTGAGTGGCGGAATACTGAACAGTTCTGTAGTCGCTGGTATCCATCGCTTAAAAATAGGAATAAGATGAAAGAAAATTATAACATTGCACCTGCATAATGAATTTGGCTGAAAAGGTATGAGCTTTTACCGCACATGAGAGTTCGCAAATTTTTCCCCGACCTGCTGGGCAACAAAGCAGGCAGAAGGTTTTTTGCGTTTATTTTTTATTTTGCAGAAGGAGCGCCCATTGGTTTTATCTGGTGGGGCATGCCTACTCTTCTTCGTAAAAACGGCGAAGATGTTGATGTAATAGGCGCATTTATAGCAGCGCTTACCCTGCCCTGGGTCTTTAAATTTTTATGGGCACCGCTTATCGACATTTTGCGCAACAAGCGATTTGGTTACAGCAAATGGATAGGCTGGTCGCAGACATTTATGTGCCTCAGCCTGGTGCCCTTGTTATTTATTCCCCTTGCCGGCAACACACTCGCATGGGGTGTGCTGCTATTTATCCATTCACTGTGCGCAGCCACCCAGGATGTGGCAATTGACGCCATGATCATTAAAGTGGTGGCAGAAAAAGAAAAAGGTCTGTTGAACGGTTTTATGCAGGCGGGGATGCTCACCGGCAGAAGTCTTTTTGGCGGCGGCGCGCTTCTGCTTTTAAATGAACTGGGACTGCCAATGATCATAGGACTGATGATCATGGTCATTTTTGGCATCTCCCTTCTTCTGGTATTTGTAAAAGAACCCCGGCAATCTTTTTCTGATAAACCGCAGCTTAAGACCTTTACAACCAGGCTTCGCTCTGCATTCGGCTCCCTTAATACCTGGTATACTATAGGTTTCGCCTTAACCGGTGCCGCCGCCTTTGAAGCAGTGGGGGCACTTTCAGGACCATTACTTACAGACAAAGGACTTTCAGTAGAAAAAATAGGGTTTTTCTTTAGTGTTCCGGCAGTGGCCTCGATGCTGGCGGGCAGCCTGGCGGGCGGGTATATCTCTGATCGCTTTCAAAGAAAAAAAGCCATCACCCTTTTTTTGCTTGGCAGCGTTATAACTACAATTCTGCTTTCAACAGCTGACATTGTAGCGCCCACGCTTTTGCCCTTGTTTCACACCGTACTCATCAGCGTCATCTACTTTTTTACAGGCATGTTCACCTCTTCATCATACGCCCTTTTTATGGAAGCCAGCGATCCTGATATTGGCGCCACGCAGTTCAGCACATTTATGGCTGCAACCAACGGCTGCGAAGCCTGGGTGGTGGCAGCCGCCGGTATGGTGGCAGCGTCTTACGGTTATGGCTGGGCCTTTCTGCTCATGTGTCTGGTTTCCCTGTTCAGCCTTGTGTTTTTGTTCAGGGTTAAAAAAATAACTGCAAGGTCTCGGGACCGGAATTTTTAACATGAATTGCCATAAAATTGTTATGTTTAACAGATCAGAAAATGGCACAGACGAAAAAAACCAAATCGTTTTCCCCGAAGACAGCCTTGAACTTTCTGAAGGCTATTCTCCTGCGTAATGGCCAGATACGGTTACCAGGCCAGGAGAGGCTGAAAGGAAAGGGCGCTGCTCAGTTGTACAAAAAAGGCTACGAGATCCGTTTCTTCCCCGCTGACGATGAAGAACTCGATCAGTTGCGTAAAGCAATCTCTGCGCTTGGACTTTACGCTCCAAATACTTTTTTAAAAAGACACCGCAAAGTGCAGCCGCTCTATGGAAGGGAAATCGTAACAAAACCGCACACCATCAAAGAACGCACCAGAGAAAAGTAAAGCCGGACCTCTGCCATCCACTACTTAAGAGTTATCTTTGATTTCTTGAATACCGGTCATCCACTCAAAATATTTGTAATCGGCCCCGCTTATCCGCTAAGAGGAGGGCCCGCTCAGCTCAATGAAAACCTGTGTGCAGAGCTGAATAAAAGAGGGCACGATGCGCAGATCATTTCGTACTCACTTCAATACCCTGAATTTTTATTTCCCGGCAGCAGCCAGTACGAAAAAAGCGGTGCTGCACCCACGGGTTTACAGATTCACACACTGATAAATACGGTAAATCCAATAAGCTGGTACAAAACAGCCCGTTTTATCAAAAAAGAAAAGCCCGACTTTATTCTGTTCCGTTACTGGCTGCCCTTTTTTGGTCCCTCACTGGGAACCATTGCAAGGCTGGTAAAAAAATATACCACGGTACTCGCACTAACCGACAATGTGATACCGCATGAGAAGCGTGGCGGAGACGAATCGTTTACGCGCTATTTTCTCAGAAGCTGTCATGGTTTTCTGACTATGAGTCAGACCGTGCTGAATGACCTTGACAAATTCACCAAAAACACCAATAAAGTTTTTTCACCTCATCCAATGTACGAGACCTATGGCCAGGCGGTTACTAAACATGAAGCACGGAAAAAACTTGGCATTGGTACTGATGAAAAACTTGTATTGTTTTTCGGATTGATCCGTCAGTACAAAGGACTCGACATTCTGCTGGAAGCGATGGATCAACCTGAAATAAAAAAGTTGAACATAAAACTTCTGATCGCTGGTGAGTTTTATGAAGATAAAAAACCTTACCTGGAACTTATTGCACGAAAAAATCTCAGCACCCAGGTTTTGCTCCACGACAGGTTTATAGATAACGACATGGTACGCTATTATTTCTGCGCCTGCGACCTGGTTGCACAGACATACAGACACGCCACCAACAGCGGAGTAACTATGGTTGGTTATTATTATGATAGACCCATGCTGGTAACAAATGTGGGCGGACTGGCGGAGATTGTGCCGGACAAAAAATGCGGGTATGTTGTAGATCCTTCGCCACAACAAATCAGTGCGGCCCTTATAGATTACTTCAGCAACAACAGGGAGCAAACATTTACCGCAAATGTAGGTGAGGAGAAAAAGAAGTACGAGTGGGAGAGCTTTATCCATGAATTACTTGAACTTTTCACAATAAGCAGAAAATAAAGCCGGCACTTTTCCTTAGCAGATTAAAGTTTATTCATGCCATTGGTTTGGTTCTGTTTTTTTTGCGCGCGTCCAATTTCCTGCAAAATGGCATAAAAAGCTATTTCCTTCCGAGAAACCTCAGGCAATACACCAGTTTACAAAAGGATAATGCCGGCTTACATAAATTCTTTTCAACACCCTGTTAAATCTTTATAACACCTGTTGAAATCTATTCCTCTTCTGTTAAAACCCGCAGCCCACTTATAATCAGGCTGGTTAGCGCAGTTTCGTGAATTACTTCATTTTTTGTTGAAAACCCTCTGGCTGCGGCTTGCAGACTCTGGGTATATTTAAGTGTTATCACACAACATGGCAGCATTACAGGTAAACGTTAACGACATTCTTTCTCAGCTATACCAGCACCGGGGGGTGGTGGAATTTCTGTTTGCTAACCGTGAGAATATTACGGTGAACGAACTAATTGGCCGTGAAGATTTTACACATGAGCATTTCCAAAAACTAAAATCACTTGACCTCATTTATGAATATGAGAACATCGTTAGTCTGAACGACGCGGTGGTAGCCATGTTCGAGGATTTTATGGAGATAGGTGAGGTAACGCCAGGCTTTATCAATGACTACCTCAACGAGCTGAACCGTTATGTGCGTTTTTATCAGGATGCGCGTGAAATGCGTTTTCTGCGCAGCATAAAAAAGTACCTTAAACGTATTGGCACAACCATCACCCGGGAGATCATTAAACTGCAGAAAAATATCGACGATACTTACAAGAACGAAAGCAATTACCGCATTAAGCTTCAAAAACTTGAGGATTACCGGACCAAGCGCGATACCATTATTGACTTCATAAAGAGGACTGGGGAAGTGGTGGAAGAAACACGCAGTCTTTTTAATCTCACCAACGACACCGAACTGTACGGCATCACGCAGTCCTTAAAGGCTAGTCTGATCGAGAACATGGACTTTCTGATAGAGATCCAGACCGATATTACGGACTTCATCAATAAGATCCAGTTCCAGCTTGATGTGTATGTGAAGGCCCAGCGTTTGAAGGAGATCAAAGACCATGGCACACTGCACTTCCGTACAAATTTCAGGGAGATAGTGGCGGGCATCAATACATTGCGCTATAACGGGCATAAAACCCCAAAAACAAAGATCGCCACTGAATTCCTGTACACCGACGACGGGTATGTTCTTTGCGGCAAGGTGGCGGAAAAATATAAACTCACCCGTTTAATGGTGAGGGGGCTGGCCGACCGCATGGGCAAGAACTACCGCGAGCAGGGTCTTGAACAGCAGATAAAACTCGACACGCAGAAACTCGTTGAGCGTTTCCTTCAGCAGAACAAACATAACCTTTTTGAATACCTGATGAACTACAAATTCCCGAAAGCCATCGGTACTGTTTCTTTTGAAGAGCGGCTTTCGTTATTTGTGGAGATAGCCATGGAATATCAGAACAATCTTGACTTCAAATACCAGCTGGTTTATTACGATTATGAAGACGCCCAGAAAAAACCAAAAAAACTGGGTTATACCCTCATTCTGCCGCTGGCGGAGAAGGTGAAGAAGTCGAAAGCAGCGTAGGAAAGTACGAGGGACGAAGTACGAAGTACAAAGTACGAAGTACAAAGTACAAAGTACGAAGTGGTAAGTAAATAGATTAACAAAAAAGAAAAACAAAAATATAAAATGGAGGAATTAAACTTCAACCTTCCGAGGCAGACGCATGATATTTTCGCTGTGATGGCGCGCGGAAATTTTATTTCGAGCAATGGCACGCGCGATGGCATGAACAGGCTATACGACATTATCAATAACCCCGATAATTTTGACCGGCTTCAGGCCTATTTTAACGTGATCCGTTACAACATTGAAAGAGGCAACAATTATTTTTATTTCTCAAAATTAAACGAGCCGAATAGTGAACTTGAGAAAAAACTTGAGCGTTTTGAGAGATATATTGACATAATTGATCTGTTTGCGAGCATGGACAATAAGATCACTATTGGCAGCAGATTCCGTCCGGGTGAGATTGCAGAGGAGTGCAATGCCAATGTGAGGCTCAAACAAAAACTTCAGAAAATACCTCTTTACCGATCAGAAACGCTCCACAACAAAGTGCGCGAGATCTGCGACCTTATGAGCCGCGACAGCTACCTGGAGCTGGAAGATGAAAAAACAGAATCCTACAAGGTACTCGATTCATATAACTACCTGCTAGATGTAGTAAACAGCATTGCTATTTACGAAGACAATGGCAGCAATGATACTGCACAGGGAATTATCTACAACTAAGAACGTACAGCACACTCACATCACACAAAAGATAAAACATGACCGGACTGGAAAACTGCAGAATACTCAACAGGATTGTTGAGATAAATATTTCTAATGTAAAATACGCCGACATTGAACTTAGCGGCAACACCTGCTTTGTTGGCACCAATAATTTCGGCAAGACCTCTTTGCAGAGAGCCATCTTGTTCTTTTACAGCGCCAACAGCCGTGGTCTGGGAATTTCAGCCTCACAGAAACCATTTGAAGAGCATTATTTCAGATACGAGAACAGCTATCTTGTTTATGAGATCGCCACTGAAGAACAACCCTTTTTTGTGATAGTGTACAGGCACAACAAGCTGGTGTATCGTTTTGTTGATGCGCCGTACGATCCCGACTTCTTCTTCAGCACTGCCGATGAG
>JAEZDS010000056.1 GCA_023433205.1 Bacteroidota bacterium | reverse complement strand
GTATAGAAGGACTGATAACAGTACACGACCTGGTTGAGAATATTGTGGGTGAACTGCCTGATTCAAGAACTGTTTTTAAAACCACTGTGATAAAACGCCCCGACGGATCGGTGCTTGCCAGCGGTGGCACTCCCGTGGGTGATGTACTGGCCCATTTTGGCAAGGAGGTTACTCCCGAACTGCACACTGTAACAATGGCGGCTTTTGTGAGGAAAAATTGTACCGAACTCAGGGCGGGTGTACGGTTCAGCCAAAAAAGTTTGACCTATGAGATCATGGACATGGATGGCAGCAAGATCGACAAGGTGCTGGTAATGAAGGAAAGCGGTAGCAAAGAGGCAGGCGCACAGTAGTTTCTGTAAATGTGTTCCTCTTTGTAAGTGCCCAGGGCTTCGGCATTACTATCAAAATTTTATAAAATAGTATGGCTCCTGGCACGATCTTTTTATGTCAAAACAAAAACGATCATGCCAGACGATAAAACGCTCAGAGGACCACAGGACGCAGCGCGGATTAATATCCACGAAGATTATGAAGTAAGGTATTGGACCAAAAAATTTGACTGCACAGAAGACCAGCTGCGCAAGGCGGTAGAAGCCGTAGGTGTTTCCGCCAGAATGGTGGAGGAATATGTAAAGACCTTGTAAGCGCGGCACCTCCGCGAGTGGCCGGTGTTTCCGTCAGTTTTCGCCAGGCTACGGGCTCAGCCTCCGGCAACGCCTCCCGGCCTCTGGCTTCGTTTCTCAAGCCGCCATTTTCCTGCACTCTTCTGCGCAGCGGCGACATGCCTCAGCACATTTTTTACAATGATCGTCCTGGTGGCTGCCACATTCCCTGGCACAGGCCTCGCAGATTTCTGCGCAAAGTTTACACCATTTAGGCGCATGCTCATCTCCGGCTGCCATATAACGCACGCAGGAAAGACAGATGTCGGTGCATTCACTGCATAATTCTATACATTTTGCCATCATTTTTACGTGGTCCTCTTTCAGGCAGGCAGAGTAACAGTGTGAACAGTGCACCGCGCAGTTTGTGCAGGCATCAATACAGGATCTGAATTTGTCGTGGCTCATAAAAAAGGTTTTAAGTATTGGATATATGCGCTTGCACCCAAACCCGATGCCAGCTAAAACAGCTTTTCGCACTATACTGGTTAAGTCATGACTGCCGCAGCCATTGATGAGCAATAGCATTTCCACGGTGTCTGGAAAGCCTTCGGTTTGGACTGCGCATTCCGTTACCGATGCCAGGAATTTATGTCGACAAAAGTGCCCATTCGGTCTATTTTAACTAATCTCCAGTAGAAAAACCTGCTATTTTTAGAAAAACTTCACCCGGGTTTTCCACTAGGTAAACGGGTGAGAATTTCTGATACATTTGTTGCACACAAACGCGGGGACATGAAATGGTTTAGTACAAAGGACAGGTTGCCTACTGACCAGCAGGAGGTATTGATAAAATACCGTGGAATAGTAAATCTTGCCAGGTACCTGGCAGACGAGCAGGGCTTTTTGCTGCGGAATGGTGAAGCCCTGTCAATTCACCGTGAAACCATAGACTGGATGCAACTGGTATCACCCATGCAGGAAAAATGATCAGCTAAGTTTGTCGTAGAATTCCGTCCAGTAGATCTGCGAATTCTCCACTGCGAACAAAAGCTCCTCTCCCTCATCCTCAAGATTCACAACAAAATGCATGCTGGCTTTATTAAAAGTGGCAATATAGTAAACACCGTCAGCTGAGATAAGAACACGCTCCCCTGCGGGAGGAAATTCATTTCTATTAGCGTTTTTCCACTTCAATGGTTTAAGATTTTCCAAAAATAGGAAATTGATGTTTTACCAACCTGCCCTTTCTCCATTTTCTTGCTGCACTTATAAACAATTCCTTGCCTGGTTCTTTTTGAAGTACCGTTAACGCGTGTAAATAGTACCCCGCGAAGGCTTAATGTGACACATTCCCCGCTCAGCTACAATTTATCCCCCTTCATCGAATTCCTGCTCAGAAAATTCTCTCTTCTTTACCTTTGCAGGATGGCCGGGACTCCCTTTCATATTGTAATTACCGAAGACGATGAGGACGATGTGTTTCTCCTCACTGATGCGCTCAGGTCGCTGGGCGGAAGGCAGATAAAGATCAGCAATTTTAGTAATGGTCTTGATCTGCTGAATTATCTGCATAAAACAACAACCACGCCTGACGCAATCCTGCCCCATGTGATCCTGCTCGACATTAATATGCCGGTACTTGATGGTTTTGATACGCTTAAACGTATTAAAAGCGACGACAAACTTAAACGTCTTCCTGTTTACATCGTTACCACACTGCGTGATATGGATAGGCTTGAAAAGGGACTGGAACTTGGCGCGAACAATTTTTTTACCAAACCAAATCATGTAGGTGGTTACAGGAAAATTGTTGAAGAGGTGATGCAGGATCAGCTCTTTGCAATGCCGCAGGCCCCTGAAATAGTAAAATAATGAGAAACAAATTTGTAATTGTAGTGGCTGACGACGATCTCGACGATCAGCAGATCATAAAAGACGGATTAAGAGACTGCAAAGTAAAAGTAGAGATAAATTCAGTGTACAATGGTCTTCAGCTGATGGATTACCTGCTGGCACGGGAAGCCTATCGTAATATCAGCGAAAAACCCGACCTGGTGCTGCTTGATCTTAACATGCCGCTGATGGATGGTTTTGATGTGCTTACAGAGATCAGAAAATACGATCACCTTAAAGATATTCCTCTTTTTGTGATCACCACCAGCAGAAGCGAGGAGCAGCGAAAAAAAGCGCTGACACTCGGCGCAACAGGATTCTATAGCAAAGGGGCCAGTTCAAAAGACATCCGCCGTATCATGCAGGAGATCTGCCGCGAATGTTTTGAACCGGGTTTGCAGCCACGCTCGCTTGAAGCCGCCGAAGAGGAAGCCGGAGAAGAATAATTTTGTTATACTTGCAGATTTTTTTAATAACCGGCACTGCTTTCCCGCAGGTGATGCGGTTAAAAATTTTTTTTAATGCCCGATTCCATTTCACAAATTCAACCCTGGAAACAAAGCTACTTCAGATACTTCTGGTCAGAGATCGCTGTGAACGAGCACCTGATTCAGATCTATGATCACAAACGCACATTTTTGAATACGCTCGAGGGTTTCGCCGGTACCGGATTGCTGGCCGGCGAGTCTGTGATCGTTATTGCCACACAAAACCACCTTGCTGAACTGAACGCACGTCTTCTGGGCCAGGGTTTCGACATCAAACGCCTTCAGAAAGAAGGCAGATACCAGGATATCGACGCAGATAAATTGCTTGGCGCTTTTATGAGTAAGGATGAACCCGACAAAACCTCTTTTAAAAAACTTGTGGGAGCCATGTATAAAAAGGCACAGCGCGGCGGAAATAAAGTGAGGGCATTCGGTGAAATGGTTGCGCTGCTCTGGGAAATGGGAAACAAAAAAGCGACCATTGAGCTTGAACAGTTATGGAACAGTTTTATGGCAGCCTCACCGCTCTCTTTATTTTGTGCTTATCCGCGCAGTATCTTCAAAGAAAAAGACGAGCTTATATACAAGATCTGCCCCTGTCACTCTAAACTGATAGCAGGCTGGCCTCACGCATCAACAGAAGTATACTTCAGAGATTCTGTCCGCTAACTCTGGGCAAAAATTTCCCCACCTTTTTCATTACATTTCCGACCCTGCCCTGATTTTTTTATGGCTTCAGTTTTTCATAATGCATACGTATGCTCACTGAAGTCCCACAAATCAGAATGATCTGACAAGGAAAAACCCTGTACTGCGCAAAGACTTTGGCGCGCCTGCTTTTATTTATGGATCTGAAGAAAACCAGACAGCCCGATATACGTTTTGGTAAGGTGCTTGGCATCCTTGAACGGTTTTCCTGTGGAGATTTCTCGTTTAGGGCACCCTTCGATCCTGATGGTGATGAGTTTGATATGCTGGTTGAAAAACTGAATGAGCTGGGCGAAAAGATCAGGCAATCCGGAAAGATAATCAGCGGCTACGAAAAAAGGGTTTCAGCAATAATGGACGTGCTGATGAAATACACCCTCTTCGATTTTTCTGAAAAAGCGGGGGTGAGCGAAAGCGGTGATGAACTTGACGCCATTGCCCTGGCGCTGAACACGCTTGGTGAAGAGCTTCACGACAGGATTCAGGCCGAGAAACGTTACACGCAGAGACTGGAGCAGGTGGCAGTGGTTATGGAAACCACGGCAGAAGGCATCTTGTCAATGGACCCTGAGTGTGTGATAACCACCTGTAACAAAAGCGCTGAAAAGATCTATGGATACAAGATGGCTGATATGATAGGACGGCTGGCCTGGGACCTGCTTGTTGACAGAGAGCAGGCCGCAGAAGCGAAATCGCTTCTCTCGCGCGTGAAACAAGGCGAGCAGATATTGAACTATGAGACCCGCCGCATTAACGGAAAAAAAGAAGTGCTGGAAATCTCGCTCAGTCTTACACCGATCTTTGCGCCGAATGGCCGTTTGGCCGGGATCTCAGCAGTAAGCCGTGATATTACCGAGCAGAAAAATTCGGAAAGGGAACTGCGACACAGTGAAGAACGATTCAGAAGTCTGGTTGAAGGAGTAAAGGATTACGCCATCATTATGCTGGATCCGGGTGGCCTGATCAGCAGCTGGAATATGGGTGCAACCACCATACACAGCTTTACCGAGCGAGAAGCTACAGGGCAGCATTTCTCAGTTTTTTTTACCGGCGACGACAGAAAGCTGCAC
>JAEZDS010000001.1 GCA_023433205.1 Bacteroidota bacterium | reverse complement strand
TCATGCAGGGCGGTAATTACCACATTTCCCCAAAAAAAAGTACCGTCCTTTTTTACACGCCATCCTTCATGGGCGGCCCTGCCCTCTTCTCTGGCTTTGCTGAGAAGTCTGTCAGGCAAACCATCCTTTTTATCTTTGGGAGGGTAAAACGTTTTAAACGATCTTCCGATAATTTCCTCTGAAGAATAACCTTTTATTTTTGCCGCACCGGCATTCCAGTTCTGTATGATCCCGTTTTCATCGAGTAAAATGATGGCGTAATCCTGCACTTCGGCAATCATGCGTTGATAACGCTCCTCACTAATTTTCAGCTTGTCCTCTGCGATCTTTTTCTCGGTAAGATCGCATGTAACTTTTGAGAATCCAATAACATTGTTTGCGTTATCATGGATGGCTGTAATGGTAATACTTCCCCAAAACCTGCTTCCATCTTTTCTTTTTGTCCAGCCTTCCTGCGAGGCGCGGCCGGTTTTCCGCGCGGTATTGATCAATGTATCAGGCAGGTTCCTTTCCACATCTTCCTGAACATAAAAAATGCTGAAGTGTTTCCCTATTATATCTTCTGCAGTATAACCTTTGATCTTTTGTGCGCCTCGGTTCCAGTTTGTGATAACTCCGTTAACGTCCATTACTATGATAGCGTAGTCCTCTATCTCCTCTATCATCTTCTGATAGAGATTGAGATCTTTTGCTGTGCGCTGTTGATTATCGTTCGTAGCTGGCATTGTAGGTGTTCAGGAGGCGCCTGACTGGCACCTGTTCAGGGCCCTGGCAATCTCCTCTTTGATCTTATCGCCGCCAAATGGTTTGATGATATAGGCATCTGCTCCCAGTTCCCTGGATTCCTGTATCACCCTATCTTCGGAAGTTGTACTGTAAATATAAATGCAGGAGTCAGAGAGCTGCGGAATCTCTTTCAGTCTCTTTAAACATTCCAGTCCATTCATCATAGGCATATTCACGTCCAGAAAAATTGCCTCAGGAATAAACTGCTGATCTGCCCGAAGCAACGTAAGCGCATCAACACCATTGTTAAGCACAACACAGTGAACATCCGGTCGCACATCCTGCAAACAAAGCAGAAAAATTTCCTGATCATCCAGGTCGTCCTCAATTAACAGACATTTCATTTAATTCAGTCCGGAGCCAATTAAAAAGCGACCCGGCACAAAGAACGAAAGTAGAAAAACCCTTAGTACGTCCGGCGCGTAATCGCCAAACAAGGAAATAATATAGCTCAAAGGAGCTTTTGACAGGGTGAGAAATCTTTCTTCTCAGGAGCTCTTACCTTAAGTGCCGTTTTATTCCCTTCACATAAAGTTCATAATCTGTTTTGGCAGCCCAACAACCTGCCCTTAAAACAAACAAAATGGCAGCTGCCTGTGCAACGGTGTGCGGTATTACCTAACTTAAACTTTACTTTCCTTCATGTGGTATGAAAGATGGTACTGAACCAGGTTATCAATGGGAGAGTGCAGAATAGTTCCCACCTTCATGCCGTACTGCTCCGACACCTTCTTCAGTATCTCTCTGAAGGCGAAACCAACAGAACCTATGCAGTTGAACTGATATGCCCGGTAATCGGGGTACCTGGAGACCAGGTTGCGGAAAAAGTCATTGAACGACTCCTCAACCAGCTGCCGGATGTGAGGACTGCGTTTATTTTCATCGGCAAACATACAGAAACTTGCCAGAAAGCGGTTAGGCAGCGGCTTGTTGTATAAGGCGTTGAAGATCTCATTATGGCTAAGAGAATACTTCTCAGTAAAACGTTTTTGCAATTCTTTTGGCAGATAGCCGCGCATATAATCACGGATCACCTTTTTGCCAATATAACTTCCGCTTCCTTCGTCGCCCAGCAGATAACCCAGCGAATCAATATTAAGTTCCACCTGATTGCCGTTGTACAGGCAGGTGTTTGAGCCGGTACCAAGAATGGCGGCGAAACCCTTTTTGTTGCCCAGCACCGCCCTTGCTGCCGCAAGCATATCATGGCCTACATCAATCCGTGAATTGATAAAACACCTGGCCAGCGCCTTTTTTACTATCTCTGAATTTTCGGGTGTTGAACAGCCGGCCCCATAAAAATATACGCTTTCTACTTTGAAAGGATCAAGCTTAGGAACAAGCTCTTCTTTAAGAGAGCTGTATATATTCTCGGAATTAACGAAGTAGGGATTGTAGCCGATTGTTTTGAATCGCTTCTGTCCTTTTCCATCAATCAACACCCAATCTGTTTTGGTTGAACCGCTATCGGCAATTAAGATCATGTTACAGAAATACTATTTTTTTTGCCAATTCACAAAAAATTGGGCACCTCCAGAAATTCATGTTTACGAAGCAGGCGGGTTCCGGAGGTTTTTGCCTTCTCAACTCCTTCGTTATTATTGGCTTTCGCCCTGGCTCTCTTCTTCATTTTGTTCTTCAGCTGACACTCAAGATCGCTGAATACATTCATGAAGTACATATATGCGTCATACGGCGAATCGTACGGACTAAAGTATTTGTGCACATCGCCATCGTTCCAGAACTTCGTACACATGTAATAATAATGGTCGGAAGTTTGCAGCCGCTCCCAGACATTCAACAGATCAGGATCATTCAGGTCTTTAATATCCTTTTCAAGTGAATAGATCCTTTTGATGGATTCACGCTGCATTGAATTGCTCAGCCATGCAGAAAGATCACGTTCTGTATCGGCCCAGCTGGTAAAATTATGAACGTCGTAGGTATCGTGCGCTTCATATGCATCTACCACTTCAGAGGGCGTTTTAAAATCAAAGTCGGGATGCTCCATTACCGCGGCCGGCAATTTATCGAGGAATTCAAAAATGCCCGTTGATTCCCACTGGTGCTCGCCAAAAGTCTCATAGTCCATGAACAGGTTTATGGTCTGCCCATTTCCTGCCACGTTATGAACCCACTTTTTGTATTTATCTACAGTCAGCGGCCATTCGGTCCAGCCCCGGTCTGAAAAACGGAAGGCAATGTCATCGCTGAGCTTATGATTTTTCAGCAGCAGTTTTAATTTGTCGCAGCCAACAGCCTTATAGGGGAAGTTGGGAGATCTTCCGTTCAGCATCCAGTCAACTCCTTCACAGATCAAACCTTTATAACCCAGACTTTCAATAAAAGCAGCCAGTTCGTTGTTAAAGATGAGCTCAGTGTTGCGAAAAACAGTGGGCTCCTGGTTAAAATATTTTTTGATCACCCGTCTGTGCTTATCAATTTGCCTTTTAAATTCCTCACGGCTATAAATAAAACTGAGAGAGTGTGAATAGGTCTCTGATAAAAACTCAACACAACCTGTTTCAGCCAGCTCTACAAAAGAGGCCAGCACATCCGGTCTGAATCTTTCAAACTGTTCAATGGCGGTTCCGCTTATGGAATAACTGATCCTGAACTTACCGTTATGTCGTTTTATCAGTTCCAGCATTTTGGCGTTGGTCTTGATATAACACTTATCGGCCACTTTGTGCATTATTTCCTTGTTGGCCTTTTCATCTTCATAAAAATGGTCGTTGCCAATGTCGAAAAAAGAGTAGTTGCGGATCCTGAATGGCTGATGAACCTGAAAATAGAAGCAGATAGATGGCATAATTTATGTGCTTTAAATAAAACTTTTACTTGAATAAGCGTCCATTACCCGTCCCGCTGATTTGTTCCAGGTAATATCCTTTAAATTGTTGGAAGCGTCGCGCACAACCTTCTTACGGAGAACTTTATCATGAAGCAGGTTCAGAATGCAGCCGGCTGCTTTATCTACATCCCAGTAATCAAACTTCAGGGCCCCGTTCAGCACTTCTGCCACTCCAGACTGTTTGGAGATAACGCAGGGAATACCAAAATGAGCGGCTTCAACGGCAGATAAGCCAAAGGGTTCAGATATGGAAGGCATACAATACACATCACTCACAGAAAAAAGGTAGTTGAGCTTTTTAAGATCAAGGAAACCTGTAAGGTGAAAGCGGTTACCCAGATGTTTGTATGCGCTTTGTTCCAGTACGGTTTTAAAGTAATCTCCAACACCGGCCATCACAAAACGTACATCAGGATTAACCTTCAGCACTTTTGCCGCAATGTCGAGAAACTTCTCAGGACCTTTCTGCCTTGTGAGTCTTCCCACAAAAAGCACTGTTTTTTCGCGGAACTGCCGGCGGCTGCGGAACGCACTCACAGGACGGCTCCCGTTGTGTACCACAAACATTTTTGATTTAGGGATATCGTAATACCGCTCAATATTATCGGCTGTAAAATTGCTGACCGGCACCAGCAGGTCGGCATACTCCATTCCTTTTTTCTCCAGGTCGTATACCCAGCCGCGGCTTTCGGCTCCGCTGCGGTCAACCTCAAGGGAATGAAGATGCATCACCAGTGGCTTACCGCTCTGTTGCCTGATCTTTATCCCTGCAAGCATGGTCATCCAGTCGTGCGCGTGAATCACATCAAAGTCCATTTTCTGGGCCATTCTTGCTGTGATATCAGCAAACTGCATCACCTTATTAATAACATCGCCGCCATATAAACTATCAATATCGAATCTTCCTGTCTGGCTGCTCTGGTTGCCTTCTTCCCTGAAAAGCTCAGAACGTGAATAGGCGCCCACCCCTTCCTGGTAATAGGGATCGAGGTTTGCAGGCACTGATTCAAGTTTAAATGGCAGTGGCTGGTGGTAACTGGAGGGCAAACTGCCAAGACCGGCGGCACTCACATTATTTACTCCCACCAGGTTCATGTTCCGCATCTTAAAATCGGGACTGGTTTTAGGAACAACCATGGTTATGTTGGCTAACTCCGACATGGCGCTTGACAGGTCGTGACATGCAACGCCCAGACCACCGTTGATAATCGGGGGGAACTCCCAACCCAGCATTAAAACTTTAGGAAGCTTACTTCTCATATGGCATTTTAGTATTCATTCGTTCTCTTCAATTTCCTGTCGCAAAACCATATTGTAAGCGGTATATAACAGGCAAAAATACGTCCGCTGCCATGTTGCAGGACTGTTTATTCGGTAGCGCAAGGCTTTGCATAGCCAAAATGGTTTAAATAATAGTTGATGGTTGCCGTCCTCTGCCCGGTGGGTATCACAGATGCAACGGGGCAATTACACTTACAAAATGTTGTGCTTGCCTTTAATGCTTGCTTTTGACTGAAAGTTGACCGTTTACGATATTTATCCGTTGGGATTGTAGATCAAAATCCCCATTTTAATTCCACACTTAAAGATCACAAGTATGGGTGCCAGGACTTGTAAAATTAGTATGGGGAAAATTTTCAATAAAAAAAACCCCGGACTCTCCAGTCCGGGGTTTTGTTCATCGCATTCTGGTGATCTGGGGAGGGTGCTTCCCGCGGATCGCTTACTTAAACAGAATTACTTTTGAGGATTTCCAGTTGTCTTTATCACCCGCCTCGCGTACTCTTACGATATAAACCGCTTCGGCCAGACTGTTACCGCTGAGATCAAGCGCCTGCTTACGCTCAGGGAAAACAGAAGTTTGGGTGTAGATCAACCTTCCCATTATGTCAAATACTTCAACCTGAAACTTCACTTCCTGCTTGTTGGGACGGTCAAGTTCAATGGTGAACTTTGACTTTGCAGGATTTGGGTACAGGTTCATGCTGAATCCTTTCATACTTACGAACTCCTCACCGTTCTCACCAACCGAAGTGGTTACACCACCTCCGTTAAGTGTTCCGGCAACGCCACCGTTGTGCTCGGTAACCACCGGGGCCTGTCCGGCAAGGGCGTTGGCAATAGAGTATTCGGTTTTCTTTACAAGTACACCGGCCGCGTTAAAGGTTAGCAGCACTGTGCTTTCTTTTCCGATAACACCATTGTATTCTACATTAACACCGGCGTTCATGTTGATCTTAAGACCCGCGCTTCCGGCAATGGCATCCTGGTTAAGACGTACAGTAAAGTTAGCCGTTCCGCTCTGCTCCTGGTTCATTACAAGAACCTGAATAAGCTGCGCGCTTTTTGAACCAAACACCTTTACTTTGTTGTTGTTGCTGGTGCCGTTCACGTACTGACCTTTAAAGTTCTCGGCCATCATCTGAAAGTGGTAAAAGGCAGGTTTTCTAGCACCTGTGGTACGATCAAGGAAACCGATGTTAAGCTCGGTGTTGTTTCCCTCAATTACACTCCAGATGTTCATCATGCTAACACCTTGTTTTAAACCAATACCAAACATCTCGGCAATAAACTGCCCGCCTATAAAACTGTTGGCGCCTACCCCGTTCACATTATCACTGGCGCTGTTCTGATAGTTAATGTTCATTTCCGTTACCGCTGTCTGCAGGGCAGAGTTGCCGGTACGGTTGTGAGCACTGTTACAGGCCGCAACACGGGTGTTCAGGTAAGCCAGCTTGTCGTTAAAACCACCGCTTTTGGTAAGTTCTGAAACTACCTGGTCGCGGTTCTGGCTACCGTTGAATGGATAGGTGTGAAAAGAGATAATGTCAAGATACAACCTGCCGCTGGCATCACGACCGGTAATGTCGTGTGTTCCGTTAGGTGTGGTAAGACCTTCAATAATTCCCTCGTTAAACCAGGCCGTTTCCGGACCTATGGTTTTAATTGAAGGGTCAACCGCTTTCATTGCTGAGGCAAAAGGTTTAATGTAGGCCGCCACCTGTGAGGCACTGGTATATTCATATTCCAGGTCTGGCTCGTTTCCAATCACCCAGTACTTCACGCCCTTATTTTTTGTAACGTTAATATACTGTACAAGGGCAGCCGCCTGCTGGGCGTTGAATTTGCCTTTGTGGTAACTCACCTGCATTACAGGCTCCATACCTTTGGCACGGATCGAGTCGATCATTTTTATATACTGGTATTTTGAAGGACCTTCGCGATCGGGAGCAATACCACCAAACCTGATGATCTGGGCCTTGCTCTCCTGGATCTTACCCCAGTTCTGGTGCAATTTTCCACCATAAACTTTGGTACCGATTGTATCGGGCATCCACGCGTTCTGACCAAAAAAGGTCGTTGGAATAGTCTGGGCCGACATTTCACCCGCGGCAACCATACCAAGGGCAAAAAGGGCACTATTGATCAAATTCTTTAAGTTCTTCATTTTTCTGTTTTTTTAAGTAAGTATTCCGGGGAGCGAATCACGGCTATTTATTCTCCGTGTTTGTCTATTTACTTACCCCGTCTGGCGATGAAACCTATATAGTTTAACGGCCGCAAAGCCTTGAAGGTTGTGCTTTACCGAGGCTTTAACCCTTCTTGGCGATACTAAAACCCTTTTCACCGTTAAACAGGGCTGTAATGCAAAAAGCTGTGAAAATAGCCGACCGTTATTAGCACCAATAATATCCCGCTGAACAGGAATACTTCAACAATTCACGAATGCCGGGCCTGCGGAATACTTTCTCGCCGACAGTAAATACAAATTCACCGAAAAGAAATCCTTTCTGCACGTTACCACAATAAATTTGCTGAAGACAATAGTACAACCCCGCACAGATGAGAAAAAAGAACACCAAAGAAACTAACGCAACAGCCGCGGCCACAACCCGCTATTCAGAACAGGATCTGGCCGAATTCAGGAAGATCATAAACAAAAAACTTGAGGAGGCTGTATTCGACTATGAAATGCTTCGTACCGCCATATCAGGCCACAGTGCTGAAAGTGCTGTAAACACAACCAATACAAAGCTGGTTGATGATATCTCGGACTTCTTTTCCAAAGAAGACCTGACGCAATTAGCTGTGAGAAGAAAAAAATACATTGATCAGTTAAACAATGCCCTGATAAGGATAGAGAACAAAACTTATGGTATTTGCCGCGTAACCGGCAAGCTCATAAACCGCGAAAGATTAAAAACAGTTCCGCACACCACCCTCAGCATGGCGGCAAAAGTACAAGCTGGCCTGTAAATTGAATGGTAAAGTGAGCGTTAGATAATTACTAAGAAATTTTTAAAAAAAAAGATCAAAATGAAAAAATACATGAATTTAAGCAGGATATTTGCCGGGATAATACTGATAGCAGGACTTGCCTCTTGTGAGAAACCTCCCGGAAAAGGTGGTAAAGCCACAGTACAGGGAAAACTTTGGGGAACTGATTTTGACAATACTCAGCGGTATCCCATCTCACGCGGATATGTTGCCGGAGAACGGGTATACATTATATACGGTAACAGTAATGTGGTTGGTGACGATATGCGCACCTCACACGATGGATCATATGAATTTAAATACCTTACCAAAGGTCATTATAAAGTTTATGCCTTGTCGCTTGACACCACAGAATATTTTAAAGGCCGCGATATGACCTATCCTGTAATGATCGAGTTTGACATAACCGAGCCAAACCAGGTGGTAACACTTGAGGATTTAAAGATAAATTTCTAGTCTATGAGAAAGTCACTTGCAATATGCCTTCTGATGTTGTTTGCTGTGGCCCTGAACGGGCAGAGCAAAAAGAAGGTGAAAAAACACAACATTCAGAGTTCCGCGGTCACTATCACGGCAGGGGGAAGTACTATCTTTGAAAGCAAGGAGGTTTTTGACAAAGATGGAGAAACCATTGAAAAGACCACCTACAATAGTGAGGGAAAATTTAAAACCCTTCATAAGTACAAATACAATGGTGATGGCGATGAAATAGAGGAACTGGAGTTTGACGAAAACAACAACCTGAAGGAAAAGAAAATTTCGAGCTATAACGGTTTGGGTGAAAAAACCCAGGAGATCTTTTATGAGCCGGGCGGGAAGATCAAAAAAACCAAGACTTTTTCATACGATAAAAGAGGATTAAAGACCGAGGTCAAAGAAACTGACTCGGCAGGAAACGTCACCAGCATTAAGCGGTACACTTATACATACAGATAAAAATGAGAGAGCACGCAGCGATTTTAGAGGGGTTTGAGCCTATCAATCTTAAAGAGATGGATAGTGTAAAATTGATGAACCGCACCGATACCAAATTTATTTTTAATATCAGCCACTTCCCTGCCATAATGCAGGAAGTTATGGAGCATTACAGGGTGCTTGAAATTGACGGTAAACGCATAAGCCGTTACGAAACCCTGTACTATGACACAGGCCGTTATGATCTCTATAACAAGCACCACCAGGGCAAACTGAACCGTTATAAGATCAGGCACCGTACCTATGTGGAGTCCAATATCGGTTTTCTGGAAGTAAAATTCAAAAACAACAAGGGACGCACCATCAAAACACGGATCTCGCAAAAAGATGTGCCTTTTACCTGGCAGAGCGATTGCGAGACCTTTCTCAATAAAATGCTTCCCTTCCAGCCACAATCTCTGGTGCCGGTGATCTGGATAAACTACAGCAGACTTACCCTGGTTAACAAAACAAGCCCCGAACGGCTTACGATTGACCTGGGCCTGGAGTTCAAGAAGAACGAACAGAATCAGATACTGGATAAACTTGTAATTGCCGAAGTAAAACAGGAAAAAAGACAGGCTTCCCCTTTTATGAAGGTCATGAAGAAGTACCACATCAGAGAAGGGTCTATCAGCAAATATTGTATGGGCATAGCCTTTACTTGTAACGATGTGAAAAAAAATAACTTTAAAGCCAAACTATTAACAATTAAACTTAAAAATTCATGATGACAATACTGCAAGCAGTAGCTGACACGGACGTTGCGGGCACGGATTTCGACGGCCTGATTAAAATGAGCTCAAAGATGGGAACACGCCTTCTCATCGACCTCGCCACTGTTTTTATTTTAGTGCGGTTGATCTATTATCCCCTTTACCGTCAGCGCGAGTACTTCTTTATGTTTGTGATCTTTAACCTCATCATTTTCCTCATATCGTTCCTGCTCAATAAGGTTGATCTCTCAATGGGAGCTGCTTTCGGACTCTTCGCGGTATTCAGCATGTTAAGATACCGAACAGAAAGCATCTCCATCAAGGATATGACCTATCTCTTTTTATGTATTGCCATTGGACTGGTAACAGCAGTAACAAGAATAAAAAACACCCCTCTTGTTCAGGAACACTGGTTCCTGGTGGGGCTGTGTTCGGCTATACTTTTACTTACCTGGCTGCTTGAAAGCAACATATTCAGCAAAAAGGAAATGTCGCGCCTGATAGTGTATGAGAACATTGAATTAATACAGTCAACCCGTAAGCAGGATCTTATCAACGACCTCAAACTTCGGACTGGCATAAACATACATCGCGTTTCCGTTGTGAGGATAAATTTCCTCAAAGATTCAGCGCTGGTAAAAGTCTATTACTACGGCGAACCGGAACAATAAAAAAAATCACCAATGAGACCTAATTCACTACTTATATTACTGGGACTAACACTTTCGCTCAGCAGTTATGCGCAGCGGCAGTATCGCGACGACGCGGAAGTAAGGGCCCACTTCGGACTTGAAACAAAATTCAACAAACACTGGGGCATGTACCTCGACCAGCAGTACAGGTTTGGTGATAATGTCTCGCATCTTACCAGGGGTTCAGCCAAACTGGGACTTACCTACAAGTTCAATAAACACCTGAAAGTGCTGGGAGATTACAGGTTTTTGCAAAGACGCAAAAATGCAGGCTATTATGTAACACGACACTGGTTCTCTGGTGCCATAGCTGCAAAGGGCGACATCGGATACTGGCGGTTTGTTTACCGCGGCATGATACAGATGCGTAACGGGGACATGAACACCGACAGGCAGCACCTCACCCGCTGGTACAACAGGCACAAGCTTTCAATCCGTTATGAAGTGTCGAAGCGTGTAACCTTATATACCTCGGGGGAGCTGTATATACCGCTGAATAATACCTCTTACTCAGGTATCGACCGCTCGAGGCACCACGTAGGTGCATTGTTTAACACCTTCAAAAATCAACAGCTTGAACTTTACTTTATGTACGAACCCCAATACCACAAAGGTGGCTGGTTTGGTGATACCGACAAATATCCCGATCCTTACCTCAGAAGAAGGTTTGTATTTGGTATCGGTTATGGCATAAGTATCTGATAAAAACATTTGACATGCGCTGGAACATCAATACACGCGCAATAACCCCCGGATATCCCGCTCACAGCAATGGATGCCCGGGGGTTCTTGTTTTCATCTTATTGTCGCTCATAAGCTCCTTCGCCATCGCACAACAGCCAGACAGCCTTAGAAATATGCAGCTAATTGTGGATAAGAACCATGTCACAATTCAATTCACTCCCTCACCACTAACGCCTCAGACAATTGTTACCGTAACCGATGCCTGCGGAAAATTACAGTTCCTGGCGCTGCACAAAGGAGACAAAGACTTTGTCCGACAGGTACCGGTTCAGAACTGCAGGCCCTGTTTGCTGCGTGTTAAAGAGGGGGGCAAAAGTGAAAAATATCTTATACAGCAAGATCAGTGACAAAACACCTTCATATAATTGTTGTTTTTTGTGCCTGTTTTGCAGGTAACACGCTGCAAGCGCAATTACTGAAAAGTATCATTTATGATTTCGATGGATTTGAGGCCGGGTCTGCTGACCTGCCCGAGGGAGATTATAGTTATGGTGACCTGAGTTACAGTGTTGCAGTAAATTCAATCGGCGCCACTGATGTTACAGGAGACCGTGTACTGAAGGTGGAGCTAAACTGGAACGACGGTTACGGCGCATTCGGTCGTGGCATCAGCCGGTATCTTTCCCTTGCCCGTAACAATGACCGCTTCAACTTTTACATCTGCAATCCCCTTTCAAACAATCAGCCGGCCATAATGGAGATAACAATTGCTGATGACGATAATTACAGCCAGGACTATGAAGCCGCGGCTGATGACAGCTGGAGAACCACATATACAGTTAATCCGGCGGCTGGATGGCAGCTCGTTTCCCTGCCGCTCTCATCTTTTATTGACAACAACCAGGGTGGAAACGGCGTATTCGATGTTTCGTTCGACGGCGGAATGCTGCTTCTGGTTGAATTAAGATTTGATAAGCCGGCCGGAGCAAACAACAATGCCACTTTTTTTCTCGATATGCTGAACTTTTCTGAGGGTACCATGCCGCAGGGAAGTTCAGTGCTTTCTTTGCCTGCAAAACAAACAGGCGATCATTGTCTGTTGGGAGCGCACCAGCATGAGCAGCCGGGAGAATTCTACAAGATCCCCGATAATTTTCATGCGCTTTTTCCCGCATCGGCCACCAAAAAAATAAAGTACGTTAATACGTATTTGCCCTGGTCGAACAGCGGCAATACCCCAAACCTGCTGCCTGGCAATGGCTACCAGCTCCTGATCAACGCGGGTTACAGGCCCATCATCACATGGGAACCATTTTTAGCCGGCTATAGTATGAGCGATGCCATCCAGCCCAGCTACAGCAAGATACTTAACGGCAGCTACGACAATTATATCGACGACATGGCCGATCAGCTCAAAACTTACAGCGACACAGTTATTGTAAGGCTGATGCACGAGTTCGACGGCGACTGGTATCCCTGGT
>JAEZDS010000089.1 GCA_023433205.1 Bacteroidota bacterium | reverse complement strand
AAAAATAGGCGGGGTCGTGTTTTTTTACTTCTTCTCTCAGCCAGTTTATTCCATTATCAGCATAGGCCCTGTTCAGCTGCTCGCGCAATTCCCGGGGTACCGGCTCAAATTCGTCAACACCGTTCAGCAAGGCATCAATGTACAGTCCCGAACCGCCCACCAGCACAATTATATTATGTCGTTTAAACAGGTCGGCAAGTATTACCAGCGTTTCTTTTGCAAAATGACCTGCTCCGAAAAGTTCATCAGTTTTTTTATTTCCCACCATGTGGTGGGTTACAAGCTTTAATTGCTCCTGTGATGGTTTTGCAGTACCGATATTCATCTCACTGTATATTTGCCTGGAATCGGCAGAGATGATCTCTGTATTAAAATGTCTGGCCAGCTGAATGGCCAGCTTTGTTTTGCCTGCGGCAGTAGGTCCCGCAATAACAACCAGGTATTTTTCGGTTTTGCCCAATACGGTAAATTTACTGCGCTTAGTGCGCTGCGCCTAATTATTCAGGGATGTTTGTGAACAACTATGGCTTATAAAGTGATAGTGCCATAACCCGATTTTTTAATTTTATGAGATGCACAAACCCTGGCACACGCTGTTGTTCACAATTGCCCTTTTTCTTGTAATGGGTGCACTGGGCCTTGTGTTTCCTGAAGAGGGCATAAAACTAGGCGGAAAACTGGCGCTGTCTTTTCCTTCAACGCCTGCCCTTTTCAAAAATCCTGAGGAGAAGGCAGATATAACTGCCCTGCTAGAAGCAGTAAACAAGGTTGACACAACATTCAGAATAGATGAACCCGGTGAAGCTGTTGATACTTCCGCGCAAGTGCTTGAGCCACCCAACCTTCGAATGGATATCCAGCACCCTGAAAGGAACGCCCTGGCAAATTTTTACGACGCATTGCGGGTCCTCAAAAACAAGGAGGAACAGATAAGGGTATTGCACTATGGCGATAGTCAGATTGAGGGGGACCGAATCACCGACTATCTGCGGCTTAAACTTCAGGGGCAGTTTGGCGGAAGCGGACCCGGACTTTTGTCTCTTACCCCGCTTACTGCGCGCGCTTCAACAAAGATCTACAAGAATGAAGAGTGGTTGCGTTACACCACTTTTACAGCAAAAGACAAAACTGTTCCTCATAACAGTTACGGCGTGCGGGCGGCATTTTCCCGCTTCGCGCCCTATACGGCAGATGCCGACTCCGCTGCCCTGCTAAGTGCAAGCATTCAGCTGGTTTCTGCCGCCGGGGCCGGCTACAATAAAGTGCGGCTATATTACGGAGGCGCCCGCAAACGCACCTGGTGCGAGTTTTTTGACGGTCCGGCACTGGTCTCAGCCGACAGTCTTGAGGCAGGAGGGAATTTCCACTGGCAAGATTTTGAAGTTGGCAGAGGCTCAAACTCACATCAGTTCAATTTTTCGGGATTTGATAGCCCCGATTTTTACGCCCTGTCTCTTGAAAGTGAAAAAGGCGTTATGGTAGATAACATTGCCATGCGTGGAAGCAGCGGCACTTTTTTTCACCGCCTCGACAGGGATCAGATGACACGTTTTTATAAACAGCTGAACGTAAAACTTATTATTCTGCAGTTTGGAGGCAACGCTCTTCCCTCTCTGGAAGACAGTACGATGGCCGGTAATTATGCACGGTATATCAGCAGACAGATTGGCATAGTGAAAAAGCTGGCGCCTGCCGCAAGTATTCTTTTTATTGGTCCCTCTGACATGTCGGTTAAAAGGGGCACAGACTACGTTACTTATGAATTGCTTGAGCCCCTGCGCGATTATCTGAGAGAGGCTGTGCTGAGTTCTGGCTGCGCCTATTTCGACCTGTATGATGTTATGGGTGGAAGGAACAGCATGCCGGCATGGGTTGAGGAAAAGCTGGCCGGAAAAGACTATACGCATTTCAGCCCCAAAGGTGCGCGTAAGGTCGCCACGCTGTTGTACGCGGCCATCATAAAGGACTATAATAATTACACACGAACACTTAAATGAGATTCGCCGCGCTGCTATTTGCTTTTTTGCTTGTTTCAGGATGTGCTACCGCCCAGACGCAGCAGTTACGGAAAGATTATACCTTCATAAAACATGAATATAACCGTATAAGTTACTCTGCTGATAGCTCGGCGTTTATGCGGCTTTTTAAAAAAATAGGCGACATAGCGGAGGGGAAGAACAAACAGCTGAAGATCGTTCACATAGGTGGTTCTCATGTGCAGGCAGGTCTCTGGAGCAACGCCTTTGTTAATGCTTTTCAGGAAAAATTCATTACAGCCGGTGGCGGTTATTTTGTTTTCCCTTTCAGGATAGGTAAAACGAACGGGCAACCTTACGCGTCGTCATTCAGCAACGGCAAATGGAAACTCTGCCGTTCAATCGGCCGCGATTTCTGTCTGCCCCTTGGAATGAACGCGCTTAGCCTGGGAACAAACGACAGTGCTAATCAGTTCGGGGTGAAAATCAGCAAACAGGCAGCCTGCAAATACGTGAATGAAATAAGAGTGTACCACAATTTTAACCCTTCCTATACTTTCCGGTTATGTAATGCTGATTCAATGAGGATGAGCCGCGGCGACAACATTGCCGCTGGATACACACTTTTTCAGTTTGATATGCCTGTTGACTCTGTTTGTTTTGCCTTACAGCGTGTTGATACAGTTCCCGGTGAATTTGTGCTCTTTGGTTTTAGTCTCGATAATACACTTGCGCCCGGATTTTATATGGCAGGCCTTGGCGCCAATGGTGCCAGCAGCAGTTCGTTTCTTAAAGCGGAAAACCTCGTTAATCAGCTGGCTTCCCTTAAAGCAGATCTCTTTGTTCTGTCGCTTGGTGTAAACGATACACAAAGCAGCGGTTTTACAAAAGATAATTTTGTAAAGAATTACGACACGCTCATCTCAATAATCCGAAAGGCAAATCCGCGCGCTGCAATATTACTCACCACCACAACCGACAACTACTTCCGGCGCAAAACGCCTAACAAACGAACTATTCTCGCCAAAGAGGCGGCATTCCAGCTTATGCTTACACACGACATAGCTGTATGGGATCTTTACTCTTTAATGGGGGGCTACCGCAGCATGTACAGCTGGTACCGGGCCGGACTGGCTTCGTACGACAAAGTTCACTTTAACGGAAAAGGGTACAACATTGTAGGTTCGCTTATGTTCGATGCAGTGATCAAAGCCTACGAATACAGCCGTCATAATCAATAGTGGAAAGTTTCAGCTGGCTGGCAGATATAATCGCGTTTTCTCAGGACAAACCCCTCCTGTTCACGCATCTCTTTTTCTGGGGATTTTTTGTGGTAGTTCTTGCCGGCTACAGTATCTTTTACAGGAAAAGCAAAACCCGCACGGTTTATCTTTTGCTGGTAAGCCTTTTCTTTTACTTCAAAACAAGTGGAATTTTTGTACTCCTGCTGCTGTTTACCATTTGTTCCGATTTTTTCTGGGGAAAGCAGATTCACAAAACAACTTCGGCAAAAAAAGCAAAACTATTCCTTGCCTGCAGTATAACCCTCAATCTCTTTCTGCTTTGTTATTTTAAGTACGCTTACTTCTTCCACCAGAGCTGGCACCAGATAGCAGGCACTAAGGGTGTTTTTTACAACCATTTTACGGCCTTCTCAAACAGCTTTTTTGATACTGCTTTTTCAGTCGATAAACTTTTGCTGCCTGTAGGGGTCTCCTTTTTTATTTTTCAGTCGCTTTCTTATACCATTGATATTTACCGCAAGAAAGTACAGCCGGTTAACAGTATACTTGACTACGGGTTTTTTGTGTGTTTTTTCCCGCACCTGGTGGCGGGGCCAATCGTAAAAGCGCACGATTTTCTTTACCAGCTTTACCAGCCCTATCGCCTTACGCGTTTTGAGTTCGGAATGGCCCTGTTCTGGATCATAAATGGTTTCTGCAAAAAAATAATTGCCGATTATATCGCCGTAAATTATATCGACCGGATCTTTGATAACCCAAATTACTATTCGGGTGTAGAGACCATTATAGGCATATTCGGTTATTCTCTGCAGATCTACATGGATTTCAGCGGCTACACCGATATGGCTATTGGACTTGCCCTCATTCTGGGGTACCGCCTGAAGATCAATTTTAATTCACCTTATAAAGCAACCAACACCACTGAATTCTGGAAACGCTGGCATATTTCCCTCTCAAGCTGGCTGAAGGAATACCTGTATATTCCTTTGGGTGGCAACCGCAGCGGCAGCGTCGGATCTTATTTATGCATCCTCATCATTCTGCTTTTTATGGTGATGCTCAGCGGTAAACTCTGGCTGATCTATGTCTTGCTGGCACTGGCAGTTGTTCTTGCTGCAATGGCCTGGTTATCCTCTTCCCTTGCCAGGCATATCAATACAAACATAAACCTGATGGTGACAATGCTGCTGGGCGGGCTCTGGCATGGCAGCAGCTGGCTTTTTCTTATCTGGGGAGGACTGAATGGTTTAGGTTTGATGGCGCATAAATGGTGGTGCAAACTCACGAATTTTCCAGCCAGCAACACTTACTACGTGCGTTTTATGCTGATGCTTGTTACGCTCACTTTTATCAGCTTTACCAGGATCTTCTTCAGAGGCACCAGTCTGCAGAATGTGCAGGAGATATTTCAGAGAATATCTTCACACATGGGCGCTGAACTTATCCTGCAGGTGATCAGTGGTTACAGTTTTGTATTCGCCATCATGGCGCTGGGGTATCTTATTCACTGGGTTCCCGAAAACTGGAAGATCAAATACCGGCACTGGTTTGCCTCTCTGCCTTTGCCGGTGATGGCTTTAATTACCATCCTTGCAGTTTTCACCATGTATCAGTTTATGAGCGGTGAGATGCAGCCATTCATTTACTTCCAGTTTTAAAAGACCATTAACGTTTCTTTCTGCTTACGAATGATGCAAGAGCGGCTGCCCCGTCAAGTAGTTTCTTGAAGACATCAAAGTACAGGGTGATCATCAGCACAAAACTCATCAGCCATATAATACTGAGGTTAAATATCAGTGTGGGATAATATATGCCAAAGAGCTTTTTACGCGGGGCAAAAAAATGTGCTCTTCCCAGATTCGACTCCATCGGATCCTGAAAGATCGGATCAATCTGCTGGATCAGACGGCCATCCTTTTCAAGACTCCTTTCCCCGCTGAGGTCGTTGGTGTTTTTTACCATCTGGGTCAGACTTTCGTTCTCATACTCGTCCTTCAGCTGCACAAGTCCTTCATTGCCCAGATCTTTGATCATTTTTACAGTTAGCTCATTGTGTTTTCTGCGTGCTGCTATGTCAACATTGATGTAGTGATTTTTGAGTTTACCTGTCAGGTAATTTCTTATACCTGCAGCTACCTGCTCGTTGTAATTTTCAACATTTACCTGTGGCAGCACCAGGCATTTTTTGCGGCTGTATTTTTCCTCTTTCTGAAGTTCGTTGTGCAGCAGTTTAATGTCGGCTGCCAGTTCAGTGGTTCTAACCCCTTCCTTCATGCTGTTGTCGATCTTCGCAACTTTGTTGAGGAGTTTCTGCATCCAGTAATCCTTTTTGTAGGTGGCGATACTTATCCGTTTATCCTCGCGGTAAAAATGTTTCTCGTATTCATTGTCCTTGAACTGATTTACAGCCAGGGCCTCAAAGGCCCAGCGGCTTGCCATAATTTCCCCGGCAAAGGGCACACTGCCCGCCGCGGCCAGGGCAGGATTCAATTTATCGAATTTTACAACAACGCCTGCCAGCAAAAGCTGCGGGATGATCAGAAAAGGAATTAGAATATATATTGTTACGGCACTGTTGAATGCCGAGGAGATATTAAGCCCAAGAATATTGGCGAAACAGGAAGTTGTAAAAAGTATCATCCAGTAATCACTGAACATGTCTTTTATACCCAGTATGGAATTGCCTACCAGCGTAAAGGTGAGGGTTTGAATAGCCGACAGAATAAACATGATAACTATCTTGCTCCACAGATAACTGCCCTTGCTGAGGTTCAGGAAAGATTCCCTCTTTCTTATTTTACGGTCTCTGATGATCTCCTCTGCACTAACTGTTAAGCCAATAAACAGCGCAACCACCACTGCCATGAACATGTAGGCAGGGATGTTTTCGTTGTACTTGAAGATGTAACCCTTGCTGTTCTCCTCATCAACGTTGAAGTAACGTACCAGGTAGGCGAGTATAAAGGCCAGTAACGGGGCCTCAAGGAAATTGATTAGCAGGTACTGCGTATTGGTTAGTTTGCTTTTTACATCCCTTGTTATGAATACACCGAACTGCCGGAATACATTGGGTAGTTTAAATATACTTGCCGGGATCTCGGTATGTTGCTTTTCGGAGTGGATATGTGTCTCTATTAGATCCTTGTAATGTTTGTTCCAGGTGGCGGGACTAACCTTCCGTTTGTAGGTAAGATTGCCATATTCATCCAGAACCTTGCTCTCAATGATGTTGAAGATCTGCTCGGGATTAACGTTGCCGCAATAACTGCACTCTGATTCGTCGGCGTTAACATGATTCACCAGCCTTTTGAAGTAACTTACAGCGTCAACCGGATTACCATAATAAATAGGATAACCGCCAACATCAAGGATCATAAGCTTGTCGAACATCTTGTAGATATCAGACGAGGGCTGATGGATCACTACAAATATCAGTTTGCCTTTCAGGGCAAGTTCCTTCAGCAGGTCCATGATATTCTCTGAATCACGCGACGAAAGCCCGGAGGTGGGTTCATCAACAAACAGCACACTCGGTTCACGGATCAGCTCAAGGGAGATGTTCAGTCTTTTGCGCTGTCCCCCGCTTATTGTCTTCTCAAGTGGTGAACCAACTTTAAGGTTGCGGGTCTCACTAAGCCCCAGATCGGCCAGCAGTTCGTTGCAACGCCGCGAAATTTCATCGTCATCAAGGTTTCCGAAACAAAGTTTGGCGTTATAAAAAAGATTTTCATAAACCGTGAGCTCTTCAATCAGCAGGTCGTCCTGGCTCACATGGCCTATTACGCCCTCAAGCGTATCTCCCTGCGTGTGTATGTTCTTGCCATTTATGCAAACTTCTCCTGAACTGGGTTTTTCGTTGCCGTTAAGCACATTAAGCAGGGTGGATTTTCCTGCACCTGAGCCGCCCATAATACCGATGAGTTTGCCACTCTCCTCGTTCATGTTAATGTCGCGTAAGCCCAGGTGACCGCTCCTGAATCTGAATTCAAGGCTGCGCACCTCAAATGTGATGCGTGCCTGCAGTTCATCACTCAGAAACCTGCTTATCACATCACTGTAATAAATGGGCTTAACTTTGCTGGAGCGGATAGATGATCCCGGAGTAAAAATATGGATTCGCTCACGGGAAATTCCCTGCCCGTTCAGCTGAAGTTCTATTTTGCCATAGATCCGCAGCGCGTACATGGCAACACTGCTTATCTGTGCAATTCTGACATCTTCCTGCAGCGTTTCGCAGTAAATGTGTTTGCTGGTATTCTTATAACCCCCTTCCTTGTCGTTGATCACCAGCAGGTGTGGACTGTCGGGAACCACCGTGGCATCGTCCTCAATAAATGATTTTAAAAGTAAAAACTCCTCATGGGGGATATTAAAAGTCTCGGCTACGGTATTTACAAACTCATATTCCTGCTGCGAGATCTCGTTGCTTGAATAAATAAATTCCAGCAGCCTTATCAGCACAATAACTTTCTGCTGCTGTTCAAGTTCCTGATTTATCTGAGTGCAGATCTTCAGTACCTTAACAGAATTAAGCGAAGTGCGTTTTGCCGCGCCTTCTTTCCTTTTGCTGGCATGCTGATGCGCTTCAAGATAATCGTCGAAGATCTTCAGGTAGGTATCAACCTGTTCGAGATTGAGCTGCTGTTTAAGAAATGATTGTACTATGAGCCTTCCGGTGTTGTTAATACCATCAACCTTCGCAATAATCGCGAACATTTGCATGAGGGCCCTCAGTATTCTCTCGCTCATACCTTACTTCTTGCTGTTTTGATGAGGAAGGCTGTTGTAAACACATTGTGCAATGGCCTTTACCTGGGCCGCATCCTGCCGCGTAAAATTGCTTTCGGCACCTCCAAATACCAGGCCTGTAATGCCATATTCTTTTATTGTAGCCAGATAATTTCTGTAGATCTCGGTAATATACATCCCATGCGCCTTATCAACCTTGTGCTGCCGGCAGTTCTTCACATAGTAGCTTTTGGTGCCTGATTGTATTTCCAGCGTAGAGATCTGGTTAAAGTAAAAATTTTCAGTAACTATAAAGCGCAGAAAAAGCCGGTCATCTTCTGTTTTAAAGATCCTCACTACCGCCTGTTTTTTTAATGTGGTCTCCAGGTAACCTCCCTCCAGCTGGAGTGTTGTTCCGGGAACCGACATGGTGTCTGAAACCAGCGCTTCGCAATCCTGTGCAATGGAATGTGTGTTAAAAGCAATGAACAGTAGCAGACCTGCCAGTTTTCTCATTGAAGAATTTTGCACAATTTATTATAACTGTTTACGGTTCTAATATACAAAAAACCTGAGTGCTTATTGGCAACAAGAAAACAACAGTATATCACCGTAGAAATCATTAACCTGATGCCAGGTTGGCCGAGGTTATTGAAGGCTTACTATTTTTGCCTGAATCCTATCAGGATAACAGCACAACCCGACCCCTTGTTTTTACCCGCATCGAGCTGAGCCTCAATAATTGCTTCAACTGTAGAGTTTACCTTGAAGTCCCAGTAAGGAGCATTCTTCACTGCGCGGTTACTGAATAACAGATGTCTGTCCTGATCATAAACGTTAAACACCAGGTTGCCATCGGAAGTGCCGCTGCATGCCGCTATCCTGTATGTGGTTTCACCAAAAAAAGTGGTGTGAAACTCAGCATATTCTTCCGAATTAAGCAGCAGCGACCGGTATTGCTGGCCATCGGAGATAAAGGATGTGCTGATGTGTCTGGCACAGATACTGGCTATGGTATCACACTGCGCCGAAAGGTTACCACTAAATACTCCTCCAAATAAAAATGACAATGCTATGCAGACCTTTTTCATTGCTCCTTATTTAGTTTGGAATTATTGAGGATGTTTGTTCTGATTGCCTGAATTTTAGCTGCGATATCATTTATCTGCTCTTCGCTGATGGTGATTTCAGTCCTGCTGTTGATGTAGGTGATCTTTTTTACCGTGTCAGTTCTGGGCTCTTCGTAAACGTAGGTAAATCCAACTTTATCGTAAACCTGAGACAATTCATTCAGCATCCTGCTAACTTCTTTCACTTCCTGGCTTTCGTTGTTGTCAAGGATCCTCCTGATACTGGTAAGCGCCTGTTTCTGTTCCGCTATCCTGCGGCGAATCGCTTCTGAGGGATTTCTTTTATAGGAGGTCATTGAAAAATGCATGCTCTCAATCCAGCCTCCTGTAAGAATAAGCCCGCCAATGTCTGAACGCCGGTTATCTTTCAGATAAGCGTCGCTGGCACGATAGGCAATGCCAACAAGGGTCATCATGCTGTCCTTATTGGTAATGTTGTCGCGTATCCTCTGCATGGTGCCGCTGTCAAATGCAGAAGTAAGTCCAAGCTTGTCTGTAAGCTGCTTAATAGAGGCCAGATATTTCAGGGCATCCTGCGTCTGGTTGTAAAGGGAAACATACGCCAGATCAGCACCATATACGCCAAGAATAAACGCCCTTGCATCGTCAGTGTTGTAGGTGTTCACCTGGTTTACAGGGTTTAACATCGACTGATCATAAGGCAGTCCGGATTTTTGCACCATTAAAGCGGTTTGTATAGGGGAGGGAACACTGAAGAGTTCTCCTCCCACATTTAGTACAGAGGTTTTAATGGTATCTGGTGTTTCCAGGAAATCCTCGTCACTGCCTTCCGGTGTGCCGCACGAAGAAAAAAAGCAACCAGCGATCACAGCTGCGGCTATCAGTTTTTTGCAAGACATGCTGTAAGTTTCGATGAAGTTTGTGTGAGTCTGGTTATAATAGTATGCAAATAAACAAAATTCCCTATTCCCCGCAAAAATTTTTAGTTCACGCCGCATCCTTAAAAACTTTTTGGGCTGCAACCGCCATTAATGATGTGACAGTGCATGTTACTTGTTAGTACAAACGCTGCCGCCCCGAACCAGATGGGTTTTTTTATACTGAAATATTAGATACTTTCGGAATCCCTTATGAATTTTGAAACACGTGATACTATTGTGGCACTTTCTACCGCGCATGGCAGCGGGGCCATAGCATTGGTGCGACTCTCGGGTCCGCGGGCGCTGGCAATAGCCGGGGATGTGTTTTATAATAGCAGATCAGAGAAGATATCTTTATCGGAAAAAGCAAATAAAGCCGTGTTCGGCATCATCAAGCACAAAGATGAGATCCTTGACGAAGTTGTGGTAACGGTGTTTAAAGGGCCCCGTTCGTACACAGGCGATGATGTGGTGGAGATCTCCTGTCATGGTTCGCTTTATATTCAGCAGCAGCTTATACAGTTGCTGCTTTCAGAAGGAGCCAGAGCCGCTCAGCCAGGTGAGTTTACAATGCGGGCTTTCCTAAATGGGCGTCTCGATCTAAGCCAGGCTGAGGCAGTGGCCGATCTTATTGCTAGCAACTCGGCGG
>JAEZDS010000061.1 GCA_023433205.1 Bacteroidota bacterium | reverse complement strand
AGCCAGGACAGGTCTGTTGCTTGAGACCAGCGCCGGTTCTACCTATGTGTGCTTGTCAACACCGAAGGTGGCGACTAAACTGGAACGGCAGTTAGTGCATAATTTTGTACTATGTTTAATCTTTGTTTCTTATGTTCCCCCCGTCAGATGTCGGGGTTGTTAAACATGAACCTATCGCACCCAGGCACCTCTCAGGTTAGCTGATCGCTATCGCAGTTTTTCCTCTTCGCCAGGAACTATCTTTGTTAAATATCCAGGATATCACCACCCAAACTTGACCAGAACTCGGCATTTCCCTAACTTGGTATAATGAAGTTCCTGCACCCGATCTTTTGCCTGCTGTTTCTGATCTTCGGTTCAACCATCGCACAGGTAGATACGATAGTAGTTTACGACTATAAAACCCGCAGTTTTGAAAAACTCCCGCCGGTGTACATCAACCAGGTTAAGAGTTTCGACCGCACCATGCCTTTTACCGGCAGGATGGGAAACCGAGTTACTCTTCCTGACACCACACCAAGCTGGAACACTTTTCCAAAGTCAGAATTTACCGATGTCAGTCCGGCGGAGCGATTTTTTGATCTCAACAGCTACCCTGCACGCTGCGCCACCACCTTTTACAAATACAGGGATACATCAAATGGAAAAGGCTGTAGTGGCATGCTGGTGTCACCCAACTTTGTGTTAAGCTCAGCACATTGTTTTGTTGGCTTTTATGGCAGAAGTCAACGCGATAGTGTTATGGTATTGCCTGCATTCAACAGAGGTCTTCCATCCCCAACGCTGCCCTCTTCCCGCGTTAAAAGAATATTCTACCCTTCCCTGTACAACAAAAGTCTTGAAGGGGACATGGTGCTGCTTGAATTAGCAGATCCTATAGGCTGGCAGCTGGGATGGATAGGAATAGCGTTCTCTGATTCGGAAGAATTTTATGCGGACAGGGTTTTTCATAAATTCAGCTACCCTGGTATAGTAAGTCCTTTTGACAGCAGCAAGGTTTACAATGGCGACACACTTTATTACAATTATGGCAAAATAGAAATGGATCAATGGGGGAACAACGCTGCGCCCTGGTTAATTGTGAATTCAGACAGCGCGTTACAAATCCCCGGCATGAGTGGCAGCTCAATGTTTTATACCGACAATGATTTGGAATACTACAGTTTTGGTGTTGCGATGTTCGCAGAGAAATACAGGCATCTGCGTATTACCCGAGAGTTTTTTTACGCCTTCAAGCACATTATCTCAAATTACTCCGCGCCTGAACCGGGCCCTACGTTTGCCTCTGAGTTCAGCATCTCTCCTAATCCCATTTTGGATCTTGGTAAAGTTTCTCTGCCAGAAAAAATTAAATCAGATCTGCAGCTAAGACTGGTTGATTATGCCGGACTTCAGGTGCCTGTAGTTTACTCCGTATCAGATGATCAGATTGTTTTAGAACGCGGCTCGCTCAACAGAGGCATATACATTCTTCAGATAACTAACGGCGAAAATATTTACCGCGGCAGACTTATAGCGCAGTAGACAGATCATTCACCTGTTCACCTCTCTCAGGACCTCAAGACTTTTGAGTTCGTTAAAATTGGGGATATGCAACTGGAAGTAGGCCAGCCATATCTCTAGCAGCCACTGCCGTTGTTTGTGTTCCAGCTTTTCGCGAAGTATGTTCTTTTGCAGCATCACTGAAAAGAGCTCTGAGTCTTCCACACCAAGGCCCAGCGGAAAAGGCAGGCTTAGACCTGAGAATACACCCTCACGGCAATCAAAATAAAGTGATTCTTCCGAAAAATTATTGTGAGGCTCAAAACCCAGGTGTTTACTTAATTCTCTAAGGAAATAAATATGAAGATTAGTATAATCTCTGCCAGTATCGTTCAGGTAATTTATACAGCCTTCAACAAAATCGTAGAGCGCCTCGTTCGCCTGCTGTTCTTTCAGAGACTTCAGCAGCACCTCATTTATAAACTGCGCAATACTTAATTTGGCCAGTGATGTATTGATGTTATCATGTACATAATAACTGGCGGCTTCTGAAAGCCTGTGAATTTCACGGTTCTGCCTTAAAGTGAAATTTATTTCGATAAGACTTAATGGTAACAGACTGGCTGAGCGGATCTTTGAAGATGGCGAACGTCCTGCCGATGCAATTACAGTGAGAAGTCCATGCCCTTTTGTATATAATTTAACGATGGATTGTCTGTCGCCGTGTTTGATGGCCTGCAGCACAATGGCTTTATCGCGAACCCTCATCAGTGCATAACAAGTACCTTGGTAAGGGTTTTCAGTTCGGCGGTTGTGGTAGAAGCATAAACAAGATAAACCCCAGGCGGTACACGTCCGCCTGACAGTGTTGTTACCGGCCATTCAGCCTGACCGCCTGCTGATTTTGCCTCCCACACCAGATTGCCGGCAACATCAGTGATCTTCACTACAGAATTATCAAGAAGTCCCTTAAGCAGAACGGTGCCGGTATAACCTGGCCGCACCGGATTGGGAAAAGCAGAAAAACCTGTGTAGTCCTCGCTGCCGGCAATGATGGTTCCCCTGAATGATTGAAGGCCCTGTTCGCTGGCGATATACAGATCGCCTGTAGTTTCATTGTAATTAAGATCAATGATGGTGTTTGAATAAAGCGGACTGTTCTCTTTTGTAAAGTGATAGATCTGTCGCATGCCATCAGGACTGAAGCAATAAACCCCACCGCTTTCAGTGCCTACCCACTTGTTGTTGGCGCCATCCACCTGAATATCCGTCACTGTTTCTGCTCCGAGGAGAAGTTCAACATTCCCATCCTGCACAATTTTAATAGGCTGACCGTCAATATTGCTGCCGGTCATAATATCTGCCGTATTGTAAAAAACCCTTATGCCTGCGGCAGTTCCAACCCATATACGGCCATCATTGTCCTGCGCAATAGCGTACACTGCATTAGAACCAAGATTACCCGCGCCCGGACTGGCGCTTAACGACCGGAAGACCGGTGAGCCAAAATTTTTATGCCGGAAAAGCGTGATGCCTCCATCGCGTTCGTGTAGTATCCAGAAAGTGCCGTTACGATCGAGGAAAATTTTACGGGCAAATCCTCTGTTGGAGTAGGTAAAGCTCTGGTACTGGCGGTTACTTCTTTTTATTACCGCAATGGTTTGCGGCGACTGGCTGTTTGCGAACCATAAATTACCAGCCTCATCCTGCGTAAAACCGGAATGCTGTAGACCATCGTTGGCGTTAAGATCCAGGCCGCTGTTCACATTGTCGTAAGTACGAACCAGTTTATTGTTCTTGTATTCAAGTATAGGCCCTCCCCATACAGCAGCCCACATGATTGATTTGTCAATCCTATCAATAAACACCTGGTGAACATCCATGTATTGTGTCCCATTTTCGTCAAGAACGGGCACGTATGTCCATTCACCATCTTCATACACATTAAGGCCCTGGCGCATAAATGTGCCTGAACCCACCACAAAAATATAAGAGGGCGAAACGGCGATCTTTCCTTCATGCAGATCAATATTCGAAACAGTGCGGGCATTCATGCCATTAGTGGTAACTCTTATCAGGGGGTCCCAGATATTGTAGGCACGCAGCAAGCCGAATGAAGCATCGGCGATCCAGTATGCCATATTGCCTGTGTGGTTAACATAAAAATAATTGTCGCGAAGCGTACCATAATCCATCTGACCGTTAAAGCCGAAGGTGATTATCACGGGGGCGCCTGTATTTACATTAATTACCTCAAAGGCACTGTTGGTTAAAAGAGTAAACAATTCACCCTTGTTATAACCGAGTTTCAAAATAGTTTTTCCCTGACCTGAGATGTGAGGATAAACCTGCCAGCCACCCGCTCCAAGCATATAAAGCGTATCCATGCCTGTAAGCGTGTCGTGCTCGGCGAAACGCGATTTACAGCAAACAATTTTATTATCCGCGTTAATCACACCATTATAGGCACCCTGTGGCAGACCTTGGGGATTACGCTCCCAGTTTTCAAAGTTCCCCAGCGAGGATTGCCGGTTTGCCTGGTATAGCCCTGAAGCGGTGGCGGCAAAAACATGATCGTTGTTGAGGGCTACCTGATACACATTTTCAGGTGAACCATTGTTTCCAATGTAATACGTGTCCTTTATTTCAAGCCTGTCGGTATCAAACACCACAATACCGAAGCCGCATGCAAGATATGCCAGATGTCCGTCAAAAGTGATCTCATTTACCGTCTTCCTGGCACTCATTGTTTTCAGCAGCAAGGCCGGATAGTTGATGATACTGTTGTTCGCATCAATTATATCAATGTTCGCGTTCTCATAAACCACCATCATTTTGTTGTTGTGGGGGTTGGTTCTCAGCAGCCTGATTCCCACATCGCTAAGACCATTGATCTTGTTGAGCTTCTGCGGAGCCATCTCCTTTTCATCAAAATAAACCAGACCATTGTAGTAAGAGGCGTAGATCCTGCCTCCCATCCGGGTAACGGAGTTACATGAATTAATACTCAGGTGATCATCCCAGGTACGAGGGCCGCTCTGGCCTGAGATTTCCGCACATATAAACAGGAACGAGAAAACAAAGAGAGCTCTGAACATAGGTAACTTACGCTTCATTGAATAACGCTAAAGTTACAACATTATTACCGTAGCAGGGCACGGGCATGGTGCGCAAATTCCTGAGACGGTCTGTCGGGGATCAGCAGCCCGCCATAGTGCCGCTTCAGATCAGGTCAAACAGACTATTAATGCCGGGGATCCTTGTTTTGGTGAATCCCTCAGCGTAACGTTTGCCGATAGAACGTCCCCAGAGAGACATTTTGCTTTCAATGTAATCGAGAAATTCTTTGGAAGAAATTGGTGTTTGCGGCTCCTTTGATTTGGGATCATAAAATTGCGATTTAAAAGCCATAATAGATTCCCGCTTTTTTTCAATGTGATCGCTCACATCTATTACAAAATCTGGTTCCAGGTAATTGTCCTGTATATAATGATAAACTGCTTTTGGCCGCCATGCCTGCTGTTCTTCCTCATCAACCAGCGTAAAGATCTTTGACAGGCCACTGTAAAAACAGGCTTCGGCTACAAGCCTGGCAGCACGGCCATGGTCGGGATGCCGGTCGCTCACAGCGTTACAGAGCACAATTTCAGGACGGTACTTTCTTACCTGTTTAACCACTTCAAGCATGTTTGAATTGTTGTGGGCAAAAAATCCATCCTTAAACGTAAGCTGGGTCCTGAAGGCTACACCCAGAATGGCGGCAGAATCATTGGCTTCTTTTGTACGTAGCTCGGCATTGCCGCGGGTACCCAGCTCGCCACGGGTAAGGTCGAGAATGCCCGCTGTTTTGCCCATTGCAATGTGTTTGAGCAGGGTGCCGCTGCAGCTTAACTCAACATCATCGGGATGAACCCCCACAGCAAGGATATCTACTTTCATACAGGTTTTGAATTTGATTTTTTTATCAGCTCGTTGATGCGTTCATTGAGTTTAGGCAGGGACCGGAATAACACATAACTTCTCTTAAATTCACCGATGCCGAAGGCCGGCGAGCCCTGCACAATCTCACCTTCTTTCTCTATGCTTGCGCCAATGCCTGATTGTCCCGCTATCTTTACGCCATCTGCAATCTTCAGGTGTCCGGCCACCCCCACCTGCGCGCCAATCATACAGTTCTTTCCAACTTTGGTTGAACCGGCTACGCCCGAAAGACCCGCTATTACCGTGTTTTCGCCGATCACCACGTTGTGCGCGATCTGCACAAGGTTGTCGAGCTTAACGCCGCTGTGTATCACAGTTGACCCAAGGGTAGCGCGGTCAACCGAGGTGTTTGATCCTATCTCAACGTTATCTTCTATCACCACATTCCCTACCTGAGGCACTTTTGTGAATGTATTACCGGAATTATTAGGGGCAAAACCGAAACCGTCGCTGCCAATTACCGTATTGGCATGAACTGTACAGTTTTTGCCCACCACACAGTCGTGGTACACCTTAACTCCGCTGAAGAGCACCGTATTGTCACCAATCTTACTGTTGTCGCCAATAAAACAGTGAGGATACACCTTTACATTCTCTCCCAGTACCACATTCTGGCCTATGTAAACAAATGCGCCTATGTAACAGCCCTCTCCTGTTTTTGCTGTTGGAGCAACAAAACTTGGCTGTTCTGTCCCCACCTTCGACCCCTTGCTTTGTGTGTACATCTGCAGCAATTTTGCAAAAGACTCGTAAGCGTTCTCAACCCTGATAAGGGTACAGGAGGCAGGAAGCGCTTTCTCAGCACGGAAATTTTTGTTTACCAGCACTATGCTGGACTGCGTGGAGTATATGTAATTGGTGTAAGCAGGATTTGCCAGAAAAGACAAAGTTCCCTTTTTACCTTCTTCTATTTTTGAGACATTATTTACGGTAACCGTGCTGTCGCCCTCTACCGAACCGCCCAATATCTCTGCTATCTGCTCTGCTGAAAATTCCATTATTGATGGACCTAAAAATAACAATTTTATCCCAGCCGCTCCGTGGAGACTTCTGTGATAAGGCCAAGAAGCTTCTGTTTTTCAGTTTGCCAGCTGAAAACTGAGGCCGACTCACGGATACGTTCTGTGTTATGATCGCTTTTTGTATCAAAAAAACGGTTGATCGTACCGGCAATGTGCTGCGGATGGTGATCATCAATAAACACTCCTGCCTGGCAGTGGTTCAGCACCTTTTCAACCTCAGGCAGCCGGCTTGCCAGCACCGGAAGTCCCGCATTCAGATAATCAAAGATCTTGTTGGGCAAACTATACCTGTAATTGAGATTGGTATTTTTATCAATACTTACACCAAGATCAGCATTAAAGGTGTAGTGCCGTAATTCCGGGGCAGGCATACGATTAATAAGAAACACTTTGTTTTTTAAATTAAGACTGGCCACCATCTTTTCGAGACGCGGCCATACATCACCTGAACCAATAATCAATAGCATGGCATCTTTTACATAACACATGGCTTCAACAAGCTCTTCGGCACCCCTGTCTATGTTAATGCCGGCACCCTGAAGCAGAATGATCTTTGAAGAAAACGGCAGCCCCAGTTCCTGTCTGCTTTTGACAGGGGCGTCCTGAGGAACGTCGGCAATATTTCTGATGACAGTGAATTTTGTGCCATACCTGTTCTCAAATATCTCTGCGATACTTTCATTAACGGTAACGCAATTTCTAAGCCTGGGAATGAGACTCCCTTCCAGTTTTTGCCAGATCCTTTTTTTGAATGGGGAATTTTGCAGTTCGGGCACTTCGCAAAACAGTTCATGGCTGTCGTAAATGAGAGGGATGTGTTTAAGGCGTGCAACCAGATAATTAGGCAGCAGCGTATCGAGATCATTTGCGAAAAGCAGACCGGCCTTGGAAAACCAGAGCTTAAAAAAAAGTCTTAAGTTAAAAAACAGGTAAAAAAGGGGGCCTGAGTGAAAGAACATCCTCATGCGGTTTGTTTTTATCTTCCAGCCTCTAATGGGCAGAGAGCCGGGTTTTTTCCGGCCAATAAGCAGCAGATCATACCCGGCTTCCTGAAGAACAGAACAGCTGCGCAAAACCCTGTTGTCTGAAACAAGATCATTGATCACACTTACAACCGCCAGCTTTCTCCCTGTAAACAAAATGAATGTTGAAATTGCGCTAATTTAGAAATATTCATCCTGCCTTTATTTTCTAATTTTACAGCGATGATCAAAATCAGAGAAGGTGTAAACCTGAGGCCATACAATACCTTCGCACTCAACGTAAAATGTGCCTTCTTTTGTGAGATCAATTCAGAAAAAGATTTCCTTGATCTGCTATCTACCGGTGTTTACCGCACCAGCAAGCGCCTGGTACTGGGCGGTGGCAGCAATGTGCTGTTTATGAATGACTTTAACGGGCTTATAATCAAAAACAACCTGAGAAGCATAAACATTATTTATGAAGATAGAAAAGAAGCGCTGGTAAAAGCTGCGGCAGGCGAAGTCTGGCACGAGCTGGTGATGTTTACTCTTGAAAAGGAGCTGGGGGGACTCGAAAACCTGTCGCTTATACCAGGCTGTGTGGGAGCCAGTCCCATGCAAAACATTGGGGCCTACGGCGTAGAGATAAAAGATGTTTTTGAAGAACTCGAGGCCTTATCTATGGAAAATGGTGAAAAGCGTATTTTCACTAAGAGCGAATGCCGTTTTGGTTACCGCGAAAGTGTATTTAAAAAAGAATTAAAAGACCGCTATTTTATCAGCTCAGTAACTTTCAGGTTGCAGAAACGACCTGTGCTGCATACTTCCTACGGTGCCATTAACACCGAACTTGTAGCCATGGGGGCAAAGGATCCGGGCATTAAGGACATCTCAGCAGCTGTTATCAATATCAGAAAAAGCAAACTACCCGATCCTGAAAAGATTGGAAATGCCGGCAGTTTTTTTAAAAACCCTGAGGTCTCAGAAGAAAAGTATAAAAGTTTGATTGCCGCCTTTCCGCTGCTTGTTGCCTATAAACTTGAGAACAACAATTACAAACTTGCGGCGGGCTGGCTTATTGAACAGTGCGGCTTAAAAGGTTATGAATATAACGGGGCAGCGGTTCACGACAGACAGGCATTGGTTCTTGTAAACAAAAAAGGCTGCAAAGGAAGTGATGTGTACGCTTTATCTGAATACGTTATGGAGCAGGTACAAAATAAATTTGGCGTTTCACTCGAGCGGGAGGTAAACGTAATAAAATGAAGATACTTTTTCTTTACACCGAACTTGCAGAATACGTAATAAAAAGCTGTGAAGCGCTTGCCAAAGATGCTGAGGTTCACATTATTCGATGGCCGGTAAACAAGGAAGCGCCATTTGAATTTGAATTTCCAGCTGCTTTAACGGTCTACAACAAAGCTGACTATTCGCCAACATCACTCAAGTCGCTGGTTGACAGTATTTCGCCAGACCTGCTGGTGTGCAGCGGCTGGATTGACAAAGATTACCTGAAGGTGGTTAAAAGCAGAAAAGGACAGATACCAACGGTACTTGCCCTGGATACCCACTGGGCAGGCACTCTCAAACAACAGCTGGCAAGAGTGTTAAGTCCGTTTTTTATCAAAACACTTTTCTCGCATGCCTGGGTGCCCGGTACGCCACAAAAAAAATACGCTGTCAGGCTGGGTTTCCCTGAAAAGAACATCCGTACAGGTTTTTATAGCTGTGATCTGAGCAGGTTTAATTCATACTACCATTCAGCACTAAGCGCAAAAAGGAACCGGTTCCCGCGTCGCTTTGTTTTTGCGGGCAGATATTACCGTTTTAAGGGCGTACGCGACTTGTGGGAAGCCTTTGCAGGATTAAGCGAAGCGGAAAAAAACGGCTGGGAGCTCTGGTGTATGGGAACTGGCACAGAGCTACCTGAAAAAGCTGAAGGCATTAAACACCTGGGTTTTGTGCAACCCCGCGATCTGGGGCCGGTACTGGAGCAGACAGGAGTTTTTGTGCTGCCCAGCCACTTTGAACCCTGGGCAGTTGTGGTGCAGGAGTTCGCAGCGGCTGGCTTTCCGCTGTTGCTCAGCAATGCAGTTGGTGCCAGCGAGGCTTTTTTGCGTGAAGGAAAAAATGGTTATTCTTTTCCTTCCGGGGATGTAAAAGCCCTGAGAACTCTTCTTAAAAAAATTGCCTCCTTAAGTGACAAAGAATTACATTTAATGGCTGAGAAAAGCCACGAGCTGGCACAATATAACGGCCCGGTTCAATGGGCAGCAACTGCGCTTGATATTTACAATGACTGGCATAAAAAATAAGATACTGGTAACAGGCGGCGCAGGAAACGTTGGCAGCGCCCTGGTTGAAAAATTGCTCAGCGATCCCAAAAATCTTGTTGTGGTGGTAGATAACCTTTCTACAGGACTTACAGAAAAACTGCCTCAAACAGCAAACACCAACTGGAAATTTATCAAAGCCAATGTCAACAGTTTTGAAGACATAAGTGCCATTATGCTTTCCTATAATTTTGATTACGTTTTTCATTTTGCCGCTGTGGTAGGAGTAGCGCGCACTCAGGAAAAGCCCATTGAAGTGCTCAGTGATATCGAAGGCATAAAAAACATCCTGAACCTGTCGAAAAACAGCTCTGTTAAACATGTTTACTATTCATCCAGCTCAGAGGTTTACGGAGAACCCGTGGAGCTTCCCCAGAATGAACACCGCACTCCACTGAACAGCAGGGTTCCATACGCGGTGGTGAAAAACGTGGGGGAGTGTTTTTTCAGAAGTTTCTGGACGGCATACGGACTGCCTTATACCATCTTCAGGTTCTTTAATACCTATGGCCCCAACCAGAGCACTGATTTTGTTGTGGCCAGATTTCTTGCTGCTGCTCTGAAAAACCAGGATATCACCATTTACGGTGATGGCTCCCAGACACGCACCTTTACCTATGTTGATGACACTGTTGAAGTTTGCAACCGCATCTTTACCCAGCAACTCCTTAAGAACGATGTGATCAATATTGGCAACGACAAACTCATGACCATTGAAGCGCTCGCCCGGCTGACCATTCAGATAACAGGATCGGCCTCCAGAATTGTGCATCTTCCTCCGCTTAAAGAGGGGGACATGACCCGCAGGCAGCCCGACAATCAGAAGATGCGCAGCATTCTGAATAAGGATCTTATTAGTATAGAAGAAGGACTTAAACTGATGATAAAGGACCCTCGTTTTTTAAGCACCATTAAATGAACTGATGTGCGGAATTAGCGGCTTTATTCATCATCAGCTGAGCGAAAGCAGGGCCAGGGAAGTGGTTGAAAAAATGAACAGCCTGCTCAGGCATCGTGGGCCTGACAACCAGGCAAGCTGGACCGGAGAGGGCCTCTGTCTGGGCCATACAAGACTTTCAATTATCGACCTCAGCTCACAAAGCAACCAGCCTTTGAAGTCAGAGGACGGGCGCTACGTAATTGTTTACAATGGCGAGCTGTACAATTACAGGGAGCTGAAACTGGAACTTCAGCGCAGCCCCGTGGGAAGCGGGGTAAAACCCTGGTTCTTCAGAACGGCAAGTGATACCGAAGTAGTGCTTGCCGCTTTCGAGAGATGGGGAATTAACTGCTTACACCACTTCAGCGGGATGTTCGCCTTTGCCGTGTACGATAGTTCTGAAAAGAAACTATGGCTAGCCCGCGACAAAATGGGCGTGAAACCTCTTTATTACAGTTCCGGAGAAGAAGGATTCATCTTTTCGAGTGAGATCAGAGCAATTATCCATGCCGGCCTTAAGCACTTTTCGCTAAACCGGGAAACGCTTGCAGAATATCTGATGTATCAGACTGTTCATGCCCCCGGCACCATAGTGAGCGGAATACAAATGCTGATGCCGGGTCATTACATAGAGTATTCCGCCGGAAGCATGGCTATTACGCAGTATTACGATCTCAATAAAACAAAAACAACGGCAGCGCATATGCCTTATGCGGAGATCTGCAGCAAAACCTTTGAATTATTGTCCCTCGCGGTAGAGAAGAGAATGCAGGCCGATGTACCCTTCGGCGCTTTTTTATCGGGCGGCATTGATTCAAGCGCCGTGGTTGCCCTGATGAGCAAAGTCAGCACTGAGCCCGTGAGGACTTTTAATGTCGCTTTTGATGAAGGCGAATTTTCAGAGTCGAAATACGCCAGGGTAATTGCGGCAAAATATCGTACACAACATGAGGAAATAAAGCTGCGCCCTTCAGATTTCCTTTCGCAGCTCCCTCAGGCACTGGCATCGCTTGATCATCCGAGCGGCGACGGGCCCAACACCTACATAGTTTCCAAAGCTACCAGGCAGGCAGGCATTACCATGGCCTTAAGCGGAATTGGAGGAGATGAACTTTTCGCCGGTTATGATGTGTTTAAAAGGATGCATGATTTGCAGGCGAAAAGCTGGATAAATGCTGTGCCGCAAGTTTTAAGGAAGGCGGCCGGCTCTTTCGCCGGAAGAAAAAATACAGTGGCCGCAAAAAAAATGGCGGAGCTGCTCTCTGAAAAAAAGATCACCTTTACCGAAGCTTACAAATACAGCCGCACCGTGTTTACAAAAAAGGAATTGTGGTCAATGATGCCGGCCGCCGATCCTTTTGCGCAGATAAAAAAACTGACTGAGGCCGTGCCGCAAAACCAGAACTATCTGCTTACTGCAGTCTCATTGTCTGAAATTCAAACCTATCTGCAGAATGTACTGTTGCGTGATACCGACCAGATGAGCATGGCTGTTGCCCTGGAAGTGCGGGAACCTTTCCTTGACCATCAGCTTGTTGAGTTTGTGTTGTCGGTCCCTGACGAATATAAATTTCCGCATACTCCGAAAAAACTGCTTACCGATACGCTCGGCGACCTGCTTCCTGCAGAGGTGGTGAACCGCCCCAAAATGGGATTTACCCTCCCCTGGCAGCACTGGCTCAAGAACGATCTCAGAACTTTCTGTGAATCGCAGATCCATGGTTTTGAATCGAAGAACCTGTGCCTTGAAAATTCTGCAAGCAGGTTATGGCAACGATTTCTTAAAGGCGATCCACTGGTAACCTGGAGCAGGATCTGGCACATAATAGTGCTGAACCACTGGCTCGACCAGAACAAGATCATGATAAGCTGATGGCTGCAACAAGGATAATGATATTGATCGACTGGTATCTGCCAGGAACAAAAGCCGGCGGACCGGTCAGATCTGTTTACTCTCTGGTTCAGCTCCTTAAAAGTCACTATAAATTCTACATAATTACCTCAAGTTATGATCTGGGTGCTGTACATCCTTATCCTGATATTCAAACAGACCAGCTTCTGGAAAAAGAGGGTGTGGCCTATTACTATTCCAGTGAGAGAAAAATAAGTGCCAAGCAAATACTACAGCTCATTAGCCGGGTAAGGCCCCATCTGTTATACCTTAACAGTTTCTGGTCTTCTGCTTTCTCAATAAATATTTTGCGACTGCAAAAAAAAAGAATGGTGAATGTTCCCGTACTTCTGGCACCACGGGGCATGCTGGGTGCAGGAGCGTTGAACCTGAAGGCTCTCAAGAAGAAGTCATTTCTCCTTATAGCAAAAATGCTTGGCCTTTACCAAAAACTGACATTTCATGCCACTCAACAACAGGAGGCCAATGACATTCTGAATGTTTATGCCAAAGCAAAAATCATAATTGCCCCTAACCTCAACGCTGCTGTACCTGCAGAAAACCTAAGTCACAAAAAGAAAGGACACCTCAAACTTTTTTTTCTATCACGGATCTCAAAAGTTAAAAATTTGCACTATGCGCTTGAAGTTCTTCACCGCGTGCCGGCCAGCTTGCAAATTGATTATGACATTTTTGGGAATGTTGAAGATAACTTTTACTGGGAGAACTGTAAAAAGCAGATCGGTGCGCTGCCTCCAAACATCAGGGTAACCTACAAAGGCGAGCTAGGCTTTAATCAGATTCAAGATAATCTGCGACACTACCACGCGCTTTTTCTGCCCACACTCAATGAAAACTTTGGCCATTCAATTGTTGAAAGCCTCATGTGTGGCTGCCCTGTGATCATTAGTGATCAAACACCCTGGAACGATGTTTCAGAAGCAGGCGGTTACGCGTTGCCTCTATCCGAACCCGACAGGTTTGTTAAGGCAATTCAGGCGCTTGCAGATGCAGATCATGAAAACTTCCGGCGGCTAAGCACATCAGCAATTGACTATATTGTAAAAAAGACCGATCTTGTTTCGGCTGAAGAACAGTACAAAACACTATTTGATGGCGCCATTAAAAACTGATCTGTCAAAGTTTAATAATGGCTGGTACAAACCAGGACGTTCCTTTTTCACAAGGGGATTGTGGTACCTTATTAATCTGGCATTTTTTAAATCCCCATTTCCCTTTTATGCTCCCAAACGTTTTTTGCTGAGATTATTTGGCGCAAAAATTGGCAAGGGCCTGATCATTAAGCCTCATGTGTCGATCAAGTATCCCTGGAAACTTGAGGTGGGCAACCATGTATGGATAGGAGAATACGTTTGGATAGACAACCTGGCGAAAGTGCGGCTCAACAATAACAGTTGTATTTCACAGGGCGCTTTAATCTTATGTGGAAATCATAATTACAGAAAAACAAATTTTGACCTGATCGTAAATGAGATCACGCTGGAAGAAGGAGCCTGGGCGGGAGCAAGGTCGGTTATTTGTGGCGGTGTACAAATGGGTTCGCACAGCCTGCTCACCGCCGGAAGTGTTGCCACACACTCACTTGATCCTTACTGGATCTACCAGGGTAATCCTGCACAAAAAATCCGGGAGAGAATAATTAAAGAATAAAAACGGGGAACTTTGCGCTCAGTTCTTTTCGTCTATCCTCTCAACTCTGTTTACACCTTTTACTTTTTTAAGATTCTCCATCAGGTGATTAAGGTGTTTGGTGTCGTGTACATACACCATAACAGTGCCCTGAAAAAGACCATCCTCGGTATCAAAATTAATGGAGCGCATATTTACGTTGTTCTCGTTAGAGATGATCTCAGTAATGTTATTTACAATACCAAGCTCGTCGGTTCCGGTTATTTTTAGTCCGGCAAGGAAAGAGATAAGCTGATCATTCACCCACTTGGCCTTAACCACACGGTAGGCGTAATTACTTAACAGTTTTATGGCATTGGGGCAATTTACCCGGTGTATCTTGATGCCCTCACCAATTGTAATAAATCCAAAAACATCATCGCCGGGTATGGGATTGCAGCAGGGCGATAATTTATAGTCAAGTTTTTGCAGGTCATCGCCAATAACAAGCATGTCGGTTTTGCCCCTGGCGCTGGTAACCAGCTGCTCAAGCTTGGCCCCTTCCTGTTTTCTTGATTTTTTAGGCGGCGCCGAACGGTACTTGATAAATTCTTTTACTTCCTTTACATCAACATTTCCAAGCGCTGCCCGATAAAACAGCTCCTGAGAAGAAGGCAGCCGCAGGTAAGTGCAAAAATCATTGATGTTATTGTTACTGAATTCAAGTTTGTGACGCTCAAATTTCCGCTGCATGATCTCACGCCCCTCTTCTGCCACTTTCTTGCGTTGTTCCTTGAGATTGTTCTTAATCTTGGACTTGGCCTTGGCGGTGATCACATAATTCAGCCAGTCATCCTTAGGAACCTGTTTGTTACTGGTGAGGATCTCTACCTGGTCGCCGCTGGTGAGTTCGTGGCTAAGCGGCACAAGTTTATGATTTACTTTGGCGCCTATACAATGTTCGCCCACCTTTGTGTGGATCTCAAAAGCAAAATCCAGTGCCGTAGCACCCACCGGCAGCGTCTTCATGTCGCCCTTTGGTGTAAACACAAACATTTCATCACTGAAAAGATTGAGTTTAAAATCATCAAGGAACTCCAGCGCGTTGGGATCAGGATTTTCAAGCATTTCACGGATCCGCATCAGCCAGTTCTCAAGCTTGCTTTCTTTTTCGGCAGCACTGTCCTTGTACTTCCAGTGTGCGGCGTACCCGTTCTCAGCCATGTCGTCCATCCGCGCGGTACGGATCTGTACCTCAACCCATTTACCCTGGGGGCCCATTACCGTGGTGTGCAGACTTTCGTAACCGTTGCTCTTGGGTGTACTTATCCAGTCGCGCAAACGTTCGGGACTAGGGTGGTAAAAGTCGGTAATAATAGAATATACCTTCCAGCAATCTGATTTTTCCTGTTCGTAGGGAGTATCAATTACAATTCTTATGGCAAAAAGATCATAGATCTCCTCAAAAGAAACATGCTTGGTCTTGATCTTGTTATAGATGCTGAAAATCGACTTTGGCCTCCCGAAGATCCTGAATTTAAAGCCCTGCTCTGAGAGTATCTCTTTCAGTGGCTCAATAAACTTCTGAATAAAACGTTTGCGTTCCGGTTCGCTTTCCTTAAGTTTTAGGGCAAGCTCGTTGTAGGCATCCGAGTCGGTGTACTTGAGGCCAAGGTCTTCGAGTTCGGTTTTGATGGTATTTAGTCCGAGCCTGTGCGCAAGAGGGGCATACAGGTACAGTGTCTCGCTCGAGATCTTGATCTGTTTGTCGCGCTTCATGTGGTCGAGGGTGCGCATGTTATGCAGCCTGTCGGCCAGTTTGATCAGGATCACGCGAATATCTTCGCTAAGCGTGAGAAGTATTTTCCGGAAATTTTCAGCCTGCATTGAGGCCGTATTATCCAGTACGCCCGAAATCTTGGTAAGGCCGTCAATGATGGCGGCAACCTTTTCCCCAAACAAACCCCTGATATCGTCAAGCGTAAGATCTGTATCTTCAACCGTATCGTGCAAAAGGGCGCAAACGATGCTCGTAGTGCCAAGTCCGATCTCCTCGGCGCAGATCTGGGCAACGGCAATAGGATGGTAAATGTAGGGCTCTCCGCTCTTCCGCCTCATATCCCGGTGGGCCTCAACGGCCACCTCAAAGGCTTTGCGTACTATTTCCTTGTCGCCCTTCTCAAACTGCCGTTTACAGGCTTTAATCAGCTGTTTGTAGCGTGTAAGAATCTCCTTCCTTTCAACTTCAAGGTCAATCTGCATAAAGGCAAAGGTATTATGGAAAATGGTAGATGAAGGTATTAAATTTGTATATTATCTGAAACACAATAAAATTGAAATTTTTTCTTTACGCCTTTTATTTTCTGCGCTCAGTGATTCTCAGGGGGCTGACCAATACGCTCCGGATGGGGGCTCTGGATCTTAAACATGAACGGTCGTACGGGATAGATACCGGAAAATTTAAACGTTCAGATGACAGCGAATACTTCCATTATCAGGGAGCGGGTTACGGAATTACTCTGAAGATCTTCACTGACCTTGTAAAAGGACGCGAAAATTATCATTTTATTGACATTGGCAGCGGCAAAGGACGTGCCCTTATTGTGGCGGAAAGCTGCGGATTCAACAAGCTTACAGGAATTGAACTGCACCAGGACCTGGTAAAATCGGCAGAAGAAAACCTCCTGAGATACCAGCGACGACGCAATACCTCGCAGGTGGTTTTTATACAGCAGAACGCGCTGCATTTTAATTATCATAACGAGCCTGCTGTCTATTTTATGTTCAATCCTTTCGGTGAAAATGTGCTGCGGCAGGTGCTCATCAAGATATTGCAGAACACCAAGAGCGAAACCTTTTTTATCTACATGAATCCCCGCTTTGCCAAGGTATTCGCGGAACTGGGAATTAAAAAGGACCGGATCTATAAAACGAGGTTCTACACCGAAGCCATTATTTACAGGCTGCCTGCCGAAAACTGATCACACACGTTCATACATTTTGCCTGGCCGGCTTCTAACCAGGTTGCTGAACTCAAGCTGAAGAAGCATTGCCGACACCCTGCTAACCGGCTGATTTAGCGAATGGCAAAGTTCATCAATATGAAGTTGTTTGTTTTCGTTGAACACTTCTATCACGGTTCGTTCTTCGTCGCTCAGATTCAATAGTAGTGGCACCTGGCTGTTCTGCTTTTTCGGGGCTTCGTCCTTCCAGTTCATGGCATCAAGCAGGTCAGCGCAATTTTCGATCAGTGCTGCACGGTTTCGTTTTATAAGTCCGTTACATCCCTCTGCCAGCGGATCACCGGCCTGGCCTGGAAACGCAAATACATCTTTGTTATAACTGTTTGCTATGGTGGCTGTAATGAGACTGCCTCCGGTTCTTTTACTTTCTACCACCACCAGCGCATCGCATAAACCTGCCACAATGCGGTTACGTTTAGGAAAATTAACCGCGTCGGGATTTGTGCCACTCATAAAATCTGTAAGCAGACCTCCCTGCTTTAGCATCTTCAGGGCGGTACGTTCGTGCGAAGCGGGGTAGATCCTGTCTAAACCATGACCTAGCACGCCCACAGTTTCAAGGCCATGATTTAAAGCGGTTTTGTGAGCCAACACATCAACACCATAGGCCAAACCACTCAGCACAAGCACGCCGCTACCGTACAACTCTGCCACCAGCTCTTCGGTTTTCTGCCGGCCATATTCACTGGGACGGCGGGTGCCAACAATGGCCACGATCTTCTGCGAATTCAGATCGGCGCAACCTTTATAATATAGCATAACCGGACTATCACTACAGAACTTCAACCTGGAGGGATAATGCTCATCGGTAAAAAACAGTGGCTTTATCTGATATTTTTCGATAAACTCAACCTCTTTTTCGGCGCGCTTGAGCACCTTACTGCCTCCGTTTATGTATTTTGAATAGGTGGGGCCGATGCCGGGAATTCGTTTGAGCTGCTCAGGTTTTTGCCTGAACACCTGTTTTGCACTGCCGCAATAGGCAAGCAACGACTTGGCGTTAACATCGCCAACACCATCAAGAAGGGTTAAACCTATCTGGTATACGAGCTCCTCCGAAATTCTGCTCATTTACACAAAACTACAACCTGCCAGCGTACCTCCTTGCTCTAAATTATAGCAATTTTGCTTTCGATGAAAAATTAACAAAAAAAAGGGGGACGATTTAGCCCCCCTGCACAGAATTATATGGCAACCTAACTTCCGCCGGTTGTTTTGTTCCCCGCCGCTTTTGGCTTGGGAGGATTCAGGTAGTAGGTCGCTTTAACATTATCAGGATCAAGTTCTTTTACCTTCAGCCAGTTCTCTTTGGCCATGGCTTCATCTTTGCGGGTTACATAGTAGTATCCCAGGTACTCATGTGCCTCTACTGCATACGCCTTGTAACTTCCGGTCTTTTCCTCGGGCTTCAGTAAAGACAAAACTTTTTCAAAATGAACCTTGGTACTGTCACTTTTGGCATCGGGGTCAAGACTGGCGTTTGCACGCCCTCTCCATGCGTGCCCAACCGGCCAGCTGGGATTAAGCTGAACCAGCTGCACAAAAGCCGAATCGGCATTAACAAACAAACTATCGGTCTGCCTCTGCAGCTGTTCGAGTTCGGGACTGGTGTTCTTTTTCTTCTTCTTGAGTTCAGCAGCCAGTGCCGTTACATCGCGTAGTTTTGTCTGTCCCAGAAAATAATACGCCCGGCCAAGCGCGAACCAGTCGTTGTTACTGAGATTTTTTGGATCTTGACCCTTTTTCAGCTCGAGATACTTAACCACATTGGGATAACTCCTGTTTTTTTGGGCCAGTTCAGCCAGTTCGGCGTAAATTGCGCCTGCTTTACCAGAGTCGAGTGCAATGGCCCTGTTCATTTCCACCATCGACAGAGAATCCCTGCCATCGGCAGCAAGCAGCAGCCCTTTGTATTTGTAATCGTCAGGTATATACCTGAAATCATTACCGGCCAGCTTAAAAAAATTATCCATTGCCTCGAGTCCCTTCTTAGCAGCCGTGCTGTCTTTCCCACTCACCTCAGCGTAACTGTATGCCGCCAGACGTTCGAGATAAACGTTGGTAAAGTTTTTCTTCTTAAGTTCTTCGTACTCTTTAATGGCCTCAGCGTATTGTTTATTAAAATAAAGCGCACTCATAAAGCGGTACCTGGCCTGCTCGCTGTTGTTTAGCTCCAGATACTTCTTCCAGTTCTCAATTGAGTTGGCAGGCTGCCCAGCCATCGAATATAGTTCGGCGATCTCTCTGTAAGCAGGTGCAAAGTTTGGATCGAGAGCTATCGCCTGCTTGTAAAAATCAAGCGCTAACTTATAATTACGGGCACGCTGGTACAACCGGCCCTGCCTTAACAAACCTTTTGGACTCTTAGGATTCAACTCACTTGCTTTCTGATAACTTTTTATTGGTGTACTGCCGTCTGTTGGATTTTTTTCCAGTTGCGCATCACCGAGAAGAATATAGTTCTCAGCGTTCTTAGGTTCAAGTTTAATTGCTGCGTTGGCCATCTTGATAGCCTCTTCAGCCTCTTTGGTGTCTGTTACCAGCCAGGCCTCAGCAATTTGCCTGAAAACTTCCGCATCTTTATTGCTGCTTAAAGAGGTTGCTTTGTAAAACTGCGTTCTTGCACCTTCAGCATCTCCCTTCTGTAACTTTACTTTCCCAACACCAACATAATTTAGTGCTGCTGTTGCGTTGGCTTCAATCCCTTTATTGTACATGTACAGCGCGCTGTCAACATCGCCGCTCTTAAAAAAATTCTCGCCAAAATAAAAGTAGTTGGTGCCCAGCGCAGGCTGTGCCGCCAGGATCTTTCTGAAATCCTGAGCAGCAGATTCCATTTGCTCACTTTCGGTCTTTTTAATGGCCTCTTTTAAAGACTGCGCTCCACAGGTGAAAGACATTACAAGTGCCGGTATTACCAAAAAAAGTCTGTTCATTGATCTGATCATTTGTTTTTAAAAATACAATTAACTCTTAAACAAAGCCTATGCCAAATAGTTGCCATTGAAGCTTTTATAATATTTTATGAGGCCGGTATTAATCGGTTTGTAATGTCTCAAACTTCACTTCTACCTGCCTTTCGGCCTGACGGGCAGGTAACAGGCCCTGTTTGAGAAAAGTAAGTTGCCCTTTGGGTCCGGCCACAAAACTTTCAAAACCTTTTGCAATGGTAAATTCCCCTTTTTTGCGCATCACATAAACCGGTCGTGTATATGGGTAAGTTTGCAGCTTAAAAGAACTTTGGTTCGGCTCAATGGCGGTACCATCTCTGCCTTTTACAGCTACGAACAATACAGCTGTCGCCACCTCTTTGTACGTTGGATCATCTCTGTCGCTTAACCAGGCGAAATCAACAATACCTAACACGTTCGGATTTTCTGCAATGTACCTTACAGTCTGGGCAGAAGAGCCAAGACTTCTGCAGTTAGGGCCAAAATTACCATTGCGGACAATTGAATCGAGCAGATACCGCATCACCGATGAATTGTTTTTATCTATCAGCACCTGCATTGCTTCCTGTTCTGAACCCCTCAGACTTTTTCCCTGCAGCAAAAGCCCCAATTCCTCGGGCTCTAAAGTGCGGAGCGGTGTGGCAGAATTAGTTATTACCGCAACTCCGCTGTAAGCGACCAAACTGTATCGCGGATAATATTGAATTGCCGCAAAAAGTTCCTCTTCATTCTTATTGAGCAGCCTGCTTATCACAATGGCCTCACAACTATCGTGATAAAGCATTTTAACTGCCTCATCATCATTAGCCACTGCTACCTGCAATTTTGCACGTTTGTACTGCGACTCAAATGTTAATGCCTGATTCTTTATGTGCGCTGCGAGACCTTCATCACAAACTACCTTAAGTTTACCGCTGGTGGGAGAGTTGTCTGTGTAATCATCCTTCCTGTAATTTTCACAGGCGATCATCAGCATGCATATCAGTACAAGGCTGGCAGCTCTCTTAATCATTTCTTGTCCGCAATATCTGGCGCATCCTGAAGCCGCGGTAGATCCCATACAGGATAAGCAGAACAGCAAAGCCTGTTCGTTTTGAGCCATAAAGCCTGTCGCTGAAGAGATCGGTGAAAAGTATTGCTATGGCACCGCCCATCACCACAACCATCATTATTGCCCCTGACCAAATTGAAAATAATCTAAAATCTAACCTGTTCATTGACCACAAATCTAAAGCGGGCCTGCGCCCGCTTTTTTATTGAATATTAAATGAGATAGGCAGGTTATAATAAACCCTGGCAGGTCGTCCGTTGTTTTTTCCCGGTTTCCATTTATCGGGAAAAGACTTCAAAACCCTAACAGCCTCTCTGTCGCACTCGCTGCAGCCTGGCACACCTCTGAGTACAGTTACATCGCTTATTGAACCATCAACTTCAACCACAAACTTCAGATAAGCCTTGCCCGAAATACCCGCCTCTCTGGCCATTGCAGGATACTGGATATTGGTTGCCAGATATTTTCTGAAAGCATTTATTCCACCCGGAGGCTCTGGCATTTCTTCGACCACCATAAAAATCTCCTGGCTGCCTTCACCCGGACCTTCTTCCGCTGGTGGTGCCACAAAATCTCCATCACCTTCGATATCTTGCACACCTACATTTGTCTCAACAACCTCTTCCTGTAGTTTCTGCGGCTCTTCTTCAACAGCATCATCTTTAATAACAGGCGGCACAAACTTCACTACCTCTGCTACCGGTGGTGGCGGCGGTGGCGGTGGCGGCGGTGGCGGCAATTCTTCTGCCGGAGGAGGAGGCGTAAGATCGATCTGTTCTACTCTTATGATCTCCTCGCTTACGATTTCTTCAGGACGGTCGAGCACTTTTTTCAAACCCAGCAGAGCCAGAGAGAAAAGGATCATAC
>JAEZDS010000250.1 GCA_023433205.1 Bacteroidota bacterium | reverse complement strand
ACCCAAGCAGCGAATACATGCGCAGTATGAACCGCACCTCGGACGGCGGCTTTATAATTGCGGGCTGGCAGTTGTTTAGACCAAACCCACAACCATTTGTAGTGGTAAAAATTGACAGCAATGCCTGCGACAGTTCACTGGCTTATTGCGCCCTGGTATCGGGTCTGCCGCAAAACCTGCAGGAAAACCTGAGTGTTTATCCGGTGCCCTGTAATGAGGTGCTAAAGATCAAAAACACTACCGGCAATTTAACTGCACGGCTCTACAACACAACCGGGGTGTTACAATCGGAAGTAAGGCTTGAACCACATCAGCAGGAGGTTGAGATCAATACCGGCCGGTTGCCCGCGGGGGTTTATTTGTTGCAGGTGAAGAGCGATCAGGCTGTTTTGAACAGAAAAGTGGTGGTGGAGAGGGGATGAATATTGAATAGGGGCGTCGTACAGTCGGGCTCCACCTAATGCCTTCTGTGCCCTGCGCGTAAAGCGAAGCGTCGGGGGTTTGTAAGCAGGGCAGTCTTTGAATCTATTTTGCCAGTTCACCAAAACCTCCTATCTTTACACACCGTTCTTTTAAAACAGCTTATTAAGAAAAGCCGAGGGATACGCCCTGTGAAGCTTTACCAACCCTGTTCTTTTTCAATGCCAACCTAAACCGGTATTTGTGTGAGATACAGAAGGTGGGAATTCGTTCCGCACAAGCGGAAAAGATAAGTCGGAACAATTAGGTACAAAATTTAAAAAACAAAATACACTAATCCCTTCCGATAAAAACGGAAGGGATTTTTTTTATGGAAACAATTCAGAAAGAACTAGAGAAGCGGGTGCTGGTAATTGACGGCGCCATGGGTACAATGATCCAACAGTATAAACTGGAGGAAAAAGATTATCGCGGCAAACGTTTCGCCGACTGGCCTACAGACCTTAAAGGCAACAACGACCTGCTCTCCATTACTCAGCCGCAGATAATAAAGGCTATTCATAAAGAATACCTTAAAGCGGGCGCAGATATTATAGAAACCAACACCTTTAGCGGCACCAGCGTGGCCATGGCCGACTATGGTATGGAAGCGCTGGTGTATGAACTTAATTACGAATCGGCGAAGATCGCCAAAGAAGCCATTGCCGAGTTCAGAAAAGAAAATCCTGAATTTGCCTCAGTGGCAAAGTTTGTAGCAGGCTCTATGGGTCCTACTACCAAACTGGCCTCTATGTCGCCCGATATCAACGATCCCGGATTCAGAGCGGTTACTTTTGATGAACTGGTTGTTGCTTATGGCGAACAGATAAAAGGCCTTGCCGATGGCGGCGCCGACCTGTTACTGTTTGAAACTATTACTGACACGCTTAATGTTAAAGCAGCACTATTCGCGGCACAGGAACATTTTACTAAAACAGGCAAAAAACTGCCGGTTATGGTATCGGGTACTATTACCGACGCCAGCGGAAGAACGCTGAGCGGGCAAACCACAGAAGCTTTTCTGCACTCAGTATCACACGTTGAGTTGTTGAGTATTGGTCTTAACTGCGCGCTGGGAGCAAAAGACCTGCGACCTTATCTGGAAGAACTTTCTGACAAGTCGCCCTTTTACGTAAGCGCCTACCCTAATGCAGGACTGCCCAACCAGTTTGGCGAATACGACCAGGATGCCCATGAAATGGGACACCAGATAGAGGAGTTTTTGCAGGCAGGATTTATTAATATAGTTGGAGGCTGCTGCGGCACCACACCTGCACACATTAAACGTATTGCAGAACTTGCAAAAAAAGCCACACCGCGCAAAAGAAAAGAACGCGATACACTGATGCACCTGAGCGGACTGGAGCCGCTTACCCTGCGCCCGGAGAGCAATTTTATGAACGTGGGTGAACGCACCAACGTTACGGGCAGCAAAAAGTTCCTTCGCCTGATAAAAGAAAACAATTACGAGGAAGCGCTTTCTGTTGCCAGAGAACAGGTAGAAGGCGGGGCGCAGGTAATTGATGTGAACATGGATGAGGGCATGCTCGACAGTGAAAAAGCCATGACCACTTTCCTGAACCTGATCGCAGCCGAACCTGATATTGCCAGAGTGCCTATTATGATCGACTCTTCAAAGTGGAGTGTGATCGAGGCCGGACTTAAGTGCGTGCAGGGCAAGGCCATAGTTAATTCAATCTCGCTGAAAGAAGGCGAAGCAAAGTTTATTGAACAGGCAGAAAAGATCAAAGCTTATGGCGCGGCAGTGATTGTGATGGCCTTTGATGAAAAAGGTCAGGCCGATACTTATGAGCGCAGGATAGAGATCTGCAAACGCGCTTACGACACGCTGGTAGAAAAAGTAAATTTTCCTCCGCAGGATATCATCTTTGATCCCAACATATTCCCCGTTGCAACCGGTATGGAAGAACATCGCCTCAACGCGCTTGACTTTTTTAATGCCACAAAATGGATCAAAAAAAACCTGCCCCATGCTAAAGTTAGCGGAGGGGTAAGTAATGTCTCTTTTTCTTTCAGAGGGAACGATACAGTACGTGAGGCTATTCACGCCTCATTTCTCTACCACGCTGTACAAAACGGCATGGACATGGGCATAGTTAATCCTTCGCAGCTGATAGTTTACGATGAGATTGACAAAACCCTGCTTGAACTGGTTGAAGATGTTTTGCTGAACCGCCGCGATGATGCCACAGAACGGCTGATGAACCACGCCGAATCATTAAAAGGGCAGACACGCGAGAAGTCGGTTGCCGATGAACAGTGGAGAAGTCTGCCAGTAAATGAGCGGCTGGCGCATGCACTGGTAAAAGGTATAGCAGATTTTGTGGAAACCGACGTAGAAGAGGCACGCAAAAATTTTCCCCGCACACTTGAGGTGATAGAGGGACCGCTGATGGACGGCATGAACGTGGTGGGTGACCTTTTTGGTGCAGGCAAGATGTTTTTACCGCAGGTGGTAAAAAGCGCCAGGGTAATGAAAAAGGCCGTTGCCTATCTTCTTCCCTATCTTGAAGAAGAAAAAAGAAAAAGCGGCGCCGCACCAAAAAACAACGGCAAGGTTCTGCTGGCTACTGTAAAAGGAGATGTACACGACATTGGCAAAAACATAGTGGGTGTGGTGCTCGCCTGCAACAATTACGACATTATCGATCTTGGCGTTATGGTAAGCTGCGATAAAATTCTTGATGAAGCAGAAAAACAGGGCGTGCAGGCCATTGGTCTGAGCGGCCTTATCACTCCTTCGCTTGATGAGATGGTGCATGTGGCCAAAGAAATGGAACGGCTTAAATTTAAGCTGCCCTTACTTATAGGCGGGGCTACAACCTCTAAGGTTCACACTGCTGTAAAGATTGCACCGCACTATTCTGGCGCGGTGGTGCATGTGAACGACGCCAGTAAATCGGTGCCGGTGGTAAGTAATCTGCTTTCAGATGACCTTCGTGCCGAATTTCTGAAGGATGTGCAAAAAGACTATGAGCGTGTGCGTGAACAAAACAAAAACGCGCAGTCGCAGAATAAATTTATTAGTATGGAGGAGGCCAGGAAAAACAAGTTTAAGGTTGACTGGACCAGCACTCCTTTGTGGAGGCCAAAATTTACCGGCGTAAAAACATTTACAAATTACGACCTGGCGGAGATCGCTGAACTGATAGACTGGACGCCGTTTTTCCATAGCTGGGAGATGAAAGGCAGTTATCCTAAAATACTCAGCGATCCCAAACGCGGAGAGGAGGCCACCAAACTTTTTAACGACGCTCAGGCGATGCTTAAAAAAGTGATCGCGGAAAAGTGGCTGCAGGCTAACGCTGTGATCGGCATTTTTCCGGCAGGAACAGTTAATGAAGACGACATTGAAGTAATACATGAGAATGGCAGCGTAAAAAGGGCTTTGCTCCACACCATCAGGCAGCAGACCAAAAAACCAGCGGGCCAGCACAACGTAGCCCTTGCCGATTTTATTAAACCCAGAAACAACAACGGACAGGCAGAGAATGGCGGCCTGGATGATTATATTGGCGCATTTGCTGTAACAGCAGGAATAGGCATTGATGAACATGTAAAACGTTTTGAGAAAGACCACGACGATTACAGTGCTATTATGCTGAAAGCCCTTGCCGACAGGTTAGCGGAAGCTTTTGCAGAGCTGATGCACAAAAAAGTGCGTACAGAATTCTGGGCCTATGCGGTAAACGAAAAGTTAAGCAACGAGCAGTTGATTGGCGAAGAGTATGCAGGCATCCGTCCCGCGCCTGGTTATCCCGCGCAACCCGATCACACCGAAAAACGCACCATCTGGAAATTACTTGATGTAGAAAAAAACACAGGAATAATTCTTACGGATAGTCTGGCCATGGTGCCAACCGCAGCCG